>JAYVIV010000108.1:0-36140 GCA_043769985.1 Arcicella sp. | reverse complement strand
TTAGACCATTTTTTCTCCCCTCTCCATCGGAGAGGGGTCGGGGGTGAGGTTTTACGAGTCAAATCCAATTTGCGTCAAATAGTAGATAATTCCGTTATTTTATAATAAGTTTACCAGTACATAATTAACATTCTTCCTCACTTGTTAACCACCAACCGCTGCCCGACAATCACCGCAAAATTCTTGAGATTATTCCATCTCACAATCTCATCTACCGTTACACCATATATTTTCGAAAGCCTAAAAACCGTCTCCCCTGCTTGTATGGTGTGATATTTAACGTTATTGCTACTATGACTTTGAGAAACGGTTACATTGCTATTCTTTTTTGTTGGCGTTGGTTCTGCGTAAACTTCGGGCTTGGTAATGCCTTCTATAATGGTTAATTCTTGCCCAATTTCAACTGTGTTTATCGTTAAATTATTCCACTGCTTTAGGTTGTCAACCGTAACGTTATAAATTTTTGAAACTCGATAAATCGTCTCCCCTGCTTGAATGGTGTGGATGATTTTGTAGATTGGTTTCGTACTTGCTGGTGCGGGCGTAAATGGCTTATTTGTGGTTGCTGGTGGAGGAGTCGGCTGATAAACTGCCGTTGAATTATTACTCGAATTTGTGGACGTTGGTGATGGCGTTTGCTGATAAACCGTAGTTGGATTGTTGGCACTTGGAATTGCTACGGGCGTTTTAGTCAATACAGTGGTTTCAATATTTTCGGAAGGAGTCGTTACAACTTCTCTAATAATGGTGGTTGTAGTACCATTGTTATTATTGACAGGTAGCTGATTTTCAGCGGGGTACGTATAAATTGCCGTAACCACTTCATCCTCTTTCACTGCTCCCGTTATAGAAGTGCTACTCGACTGATAAACCCTAATATTTTGTCCAGTTCTTAACGGTGTTCCAGAATAGACATCATTCAAACTATACAATTCATCTACCGACATATTGTACATTCTTGAAATACTAAAATAGGTTTGTTTGGGTTCAACTATATGACTTTTTACAATTTTATTATTCAAACTTGAAGAAGTATTCGTAACTACTGGCGGACTATAAACCGTCGTGGAAATGGGTTTATTGACGGGCTGAGGACTTGTGGCTGTAGTTGGATAAGTAATCGTAGTTACCGATGAATTGGAAGTATTTGATTTCGTAATAATAGGTTTGCTTGAAGCCATCCCTACATTCGGGTCAGATTTTGTCTCAAAAACTGTCACTTCTGGTGTTGTATTTTGCGGAACAACCACATTCCTTTTCACAGGCTGTCCGTTGGGTTGGCGTGGCGTTGGCGTGCTGATTGGCGTGTCCTCCATAACAATTATCCTTTTATCATCTGGCGACTTCATATATTCTATACTTTGCCCTTCTGAAAGAGTTTCAATCAACCATAACAAACGCCCTTTTTGCAATCTTTGCACCTGAATAATGCGGTTTTTTGCCATCAAATCTTCCAACTGCATTCCGTACATTTGCGAAATTTTCCAAAGGGTTTCATAGCCCAGGACGGTATGATAAGCCACCACAGCACGACGGTCTTTTTTCTTCAAATAATAAACTTCGTTAGGAATAATTCTATCGTTTTCGTTAATATCGTTGAATTTCAAAAAACGTTTGAGATTAATTCCTGCCCTTTCCGCAATGCTTTCGGGCGTATCGCCTTGTTGTGCAAGAATACCTTTTTTTCCATTAATTTCGTAAAAAATAGCGTCATTTTTTGTGGCTAATTCCGTTAATTTTACTAAGACTGGAAATCCAATGTCTTGATTTACAGATACTTGCTCTTCTGAAATCTTCTTTTGATTATTTTTTATTTTTAAATCTAAATATTGCTGATTACTTACTGGTAAATAGACAGTATAATCCTTATCATCAGGAACAGAAGACGACCTCAACCAAGCATTATTGACGATAATATCCGACAAAGGCACATCCAATTCTTGGGCAATGTCCACCAAGTTTTTTCCACGACTATTATTGTACTCAAAAAGATAATTGGCGTTGGGAGTATTTTTAGATTGATTATATTGTTTTTCCAAAAAGTGGCGGTAAGCCAAAAATCTCAAAACATACCAATCGGTTGAGGAATTAACCGTTATTTCATTTTTATGTGCCCAATCATTATCCGCCATTCTGCGAACTGCCCCTAAACCCATACGATACGATAGTAAGGCGGAAATCCAGTTTTTCAGAATTAAATTACTTCGTGATAAGTAAACTGCAGCACCTTTTGTGGCAGCAGCAAGGTGTTTACGTTCGTCCACTACGCCATCCACTCGCAAACCAACTTCTTTGGCGGTCTCCCGTTTAAATTGCCAATAACCAACTGCATTGGACGTAGAGACGGCTTCTGCATTAAAAGCACTCTCTTGAACACATAAATATTTGAATTCGTCAGGCACACCTTCCTCCGCCAATACCTTCTCAATGATGGGGAAATAGAGGTTCATTTTTGTAACGAGCAAGTTGAGATACTTTGGATTTTCGTTCAAGTTATCAATTTCTCTTTCAATAATTAAACGTGCATCTCCATCAATTCTCACATTCACAGAACCCACAAAAATACTATTGGGAAGATTTTGAGCCGAAATTTCAGCACAGACAAATATTACAACCAACAACAACGAAACACACTTTTTCATATAATAAGGAATAATTTGTGAGTGAGGGGAAGTTTTAAGTTAATAAGTCACGAAATAATCGCAAACTATTTTAACAACTTAGTGACTTATCAACTTCCTTTTCTCCTTCTAAATCTTTGACGGTTTTTACGTAGTGTTGTACAAAAATAACTAAAAATTTGCATAAAATTTACTGGTACAATTTTTGATAAACCACACACTTTCAAAAGGTTAATCAATAAAAATGCCAAGACGATAAAAACTATGAGATTTAACGTAATTTTGTTGGATATATTAGTCAGAATGAGTGTACGGTAATTAAAGAAAGTGCTATAATTTGAATCAAGAAACATGATATTAATAGAAAACACCGTCATCAGTGACGACATAATGGATAAATTTTTCGTCTGCGATTTGCTTAAATGTAAAGGAGCGTGTTGCGTGGAAGGAGACTTAGGAGCTCCTTTGAGCAATGATGAACTGCCAATCATGGAGCAAATTTATGAGGACGTAAAACCATATCTTTCAGAAATAGGACGACAAACCATTGAAAAACAGGGCGTGTATGTGAAAGACTGGGAAGGCGATTTTTCAACGCCCGTAATTGATGGACGTGAGTGTGCATACGCCAT
Organism: Arcicella sp.; assembly: GCA_043769985.1. Taxonomy (GTDB): domain Bacteria; phylum Bacteroidota; class Bacteroidia; order Cytophagales; family Spirosomataceae; genus Arcicella. Next base: position 32,887 of record JAYVIV010000108.1, on the reverse strand, counting down.
TTATGATGATAGAAATATCTTAAAATGTGGCATCGAACAAGCCTATTTAGCTGGAAAAATTACGTGGAAAAAACCAATTTCATGCCATTTATACCCAATCAGAATTACAAAATATGACCATTACGATGCCCTTAACTACGACCGTTGGCACATTTGCTCAGACGCTTGTACGCACGGAGCAAACTTGGGAGTTGAAGTTTATAAGTTTTTAAAAGAGCCATTAATTCGGAAATATGGAGAGGCTTGGTATCAAGAGTTATTGGAGGAAGTGAAGGATAGGAGTTGAGGTAATTATGATTTGAAGCTCAAATTATTTAAATTTACGGCTCAAAACGCTGACAAATGAGCCGTAATTATTGGCAAATTGAGCTTCAAAATAATTATTCGCTATGCTAAAACAAGATAATGTTTCCTCAATTTTAGATTTTTTACAAGAAAAACCTGAAATCTCTTCCAGCGAAATTTACAAAGGTGTAAACGCCATAATGAGTTATGCATCTGTGAAAAGATTGTTATCGCAATTATTAGCTGAAAACGCTATTGTAGCAATTGGCAATGGAAGGGGGACGAAATATAAAATATCGCTTCGTTATCAAATTTTAGGTTCAGTAGATGTTAGTAAATATTTTGAGAAGGAAATTGATGAAAGAGTAATCAAGAAGTCTTTTGATTTTAATCTAATAAAAATAAATTTGACTAAAATTTCAATATTCAATGATACTGAAAAACAACGATTAAATACACTTCAAGATAGATTTAAGAAAAATATTGCTGAATTATCTACCTTTGAATACGACAAAGAACTTGAACGATTAGCAATTGATTTAAGTTGGAAATCATCCCAAATTGAGGGAAATACTTATTCACTTTTAGAGACAGAATACCTTATAAAAGAGCAAAAAACGGCATTTGGGAAAACAAAAGATGAGGCTACAATGCTTTTGAATCATAAAGAATGTATTGATTTTATTGTTGAAAATAAAGATTATTTACAGCCTTTATCCGTTTCCAGGATTGAAGATGTTCACAGCATATTGATGAAAAATTTAGGTATTCAACGTAATATCAGAATTAGAAAAGTTGGTATTGCAGGAACAAATTATACGCCCCTTGATAATGAACATCAAATAAGAGAAGCTCTTCGAGATATGTGCGAACTGATAAATACTAAGAAATCCGTCTTCGATAAAGCCTTTCTTAGTTTATTACTTTTATCGTATATACAACCTTTTGCGGACGGTAATAAACGTACAGCAAGAATAGTCAGCAATGCCCTATTGATGGTTAATGATTACTGCCCAATTTCATTCCGAACCATTGACCCAATTGAATATAAAAAAGCAATGTTAATTTTCTATGAGCAAAATAATCTTCACCCGATGAAGGAGATTTTTATAAGTCAATTTGATTTTGCGGTAAATACTTACTTTTAGCTTACAAGAGCTTTTGCTCATCCATAAAATAATGACAAATTTCAAAAGAACTACCGTAACGGCAGCCTTAATTTACGCCAACGGACCTATTCATATCGGACACCTTGCAGGGTGTTACCTGCCTGCCGACATTTATGTGCGTTATCTGCGTTCGACGGGACAAGACGTTAAGTTCATTTCAGGAACGGATGAACACGGTGTACCCATCACCATTAAAGCAAAAAAAGAAGGGGTAACGCCACAGGAAGTAGTTGATAAATATTATAAAATTATCAAGGATTCTTTCGAGGAATTTGGAATTTCGTTTGATATTTATTCAAGAACTTCCAACCAAGTTCACCACGAAATGTCGCAGGATATTTTCAAAAATATTTATGATAAAGGGCAATTCATAGAAGAGACAACTGAACAATATTACGACGAGAAAAATAAGACTTTCTTAGCTGACCGATACATTATCGGAACCTGCCCGAAATGTGGAAATGAAAACGCTTTTGGTGACCAATGCGAGCGTTGCGGTTCGACCCTTTCACCCGAAGAATTGATTAATCCACGTTCGACTTTGAGTGGCGAAAAGCCTATCAAGAAAGCTACCAAAAACTGGTATCTGCCTTTGGATAAAATGCAACCGCAACTTGAAAAGTACATTGAAAGCCATCCAGAGTGGAAAACCAATGTTTTGGGGCAAGTAAAATCTTGGTTGAACGACGGCTTGAAACCCCGTGCCATGACTCGTGATCTGGACTGGGGAATCAAAGTTCCATTGCCCGATACCGAAGGAAAAGTAATGTACGTTTGGTTCGATGCACCGATTGGTTATATCTCTATGACCAAGGAATTATTCCAAAATACCCCCTCTCAGCAGGGAGAGGGGGCAGGGGGTGAGGCTGATACTTGGGAGCTGTATTGGAAAGACCCCGAGACTCGTTTGGTCAATTTTATTGGTAAAGACAACATCGTTTTTCATTGCTTAATTTTCCCTGCGATGTGCATGGCAGATGGACGTTTTATCGTTGCCGACAATGTGCCAGCCAATGAATTTATGAATTTGGAAGGTGATAAAATTTCCACTTCTCGCAATTGGGCGGTATGGTTGCACGAATATCTCCTTGAGTTTGAAGGCAAACAAGATATTTTGCGTTACGTCTTGGCGGCATCAGCCCCTGAAACCAAAGATGCGGATTTTACGTGGGCTGATTTTCAGACTCGGAATAATTCAGAATTGGTGGGAATTTTTGGAAACTTTGTGAATCGTGCAATTATTTTAACGGAAAAGAATTTTGAATCAAAAGTACCAAAACAGGGCGATTTGACTGATTTTGACCGTCAAACCTTAGCAACTTTGGCAGAAATGCCAACGAAAATTGGTGATGCCATTGCCAATTTCAAACTCCGTGAAGCCTTGGCTTTGATGATGGATGTGGCTCGTTTGGGAAATAAATATTTGGCAGATACTGAACCGTGGAAAGTCATTAAAACCGATGTAGAAAGAACAGGAACGATTCTAAATATTGGCTTACAAATTGCAGCAAATCTTTCCATTCTGTGCGAACCTTTCTTGCCATTTACGGCTGAAAAATTGCGTACTATTCTGAATATCAATCAATTCACTTGGAGTGATGCTGGTCGTGCCGATTTATTATCGGAGGGACAACCTATCACCAATATAGGTTTATTATTTGAAAAAGTGGAAGAAGAAACGGTTGCTGCCCAAGTCAAAAAATTAGAAGATGCCAAACAGCAAAACCTTTTGGAAGGAAAAGTAGTAACGCCCATAAAAGAGGAAATTCAATACGATGATTTCTCAAAAATGGACATCAGAATTGGGACAATTATTGCGGCTGAGAAAGTGGCGAAAAGTAAGAAATTATTAAAATTAACGATTAACGATGGTATAAAAGAACGCACAATTCTCAGTGGTATTGGCGAGCATTTTCAACCAGAAAATATTATAAATCAGCAAGTTACGTTCTTGGCGAATCTTGCACCTCGAAAGATGATGGGCATGGAATCGGAAGGAATGGTGTTGATGGCGGAAGACAAAAACGGCTCATTGAGTTTCATTCAACCTGATAAAAAGATTTGGAATGGCGGGATTGTAGCGTAGTTTTAAATTTGTAACTTGTACATAAGATATATGAATTTCACAACCTAAAATTTGTAAAAATGATTATCGCAAACCCCATATATGATACAGTTTTTAAGTTTTTGATGGAAGATTTGACCATTGCGAAAAGTTTAATTTCTGTAATTATAGGAGAGGAAATAGTAGAACTGGAAGTAAGACCGCAGGAACAAACTACCTTTTCAAATAAGTATTTACTAACCGTTTTTCGTTTAGATTTTAAAGCCATTATCAAAACTAAGAATGGTACTAAAAGAAAGGTTTTGATTGAACTCCAAAAGAGCAATAATTCTTTTGACATCATGAGATTTAGACATTATCTGGGGTCAAATTACAGCAATATTGATGAAATAAATGGTGTTAAGACCGTTTTGCCAATTGTTCCAATATACTTATTAGGATTTGATTTGAGTATTCATCGTCCTGTACTGAAGATAGGTAGGCAATATCAAGACGTAACAACGGGTGAAATTATTAATCAAAAAGATAGTTTTATTGAGAATCTTAGTCACGATTGTTTTGTCGTTCAAATCCCAAATTTACCAACTGAAACAAAAAGTAAATTAGAACGAATATTATCTATTTTTAATCAAAAATGGGTATTTGATAAAGATAACCAATGGTTATTGAAGTTTAATCCAGATAATGATGATGAAGATGTTCAAAGGATTCTTAAAAGATTATCAATGGCTGCTGAAAGTGATGAGGTTCGAGAGCAAATAAGAATTGAAGAAACCTTTGATGAGTCGATGGATAGGGCTTTGCGAGAAAAGGAAATTCTTATTGAACAAAAAGAAGCAGTAATTGAACAAAAAGATATAGAATTAGAAGAATTACGAAAAATAATAAAACAACTCGAAAACAAAAAAGTTTAGTTTGTCTTGAATAAAACCCTATGAGCAAAATCGTTTCGTAGGGTTTATTTTTTTATGCGATTATTGAAAGTTCAAAGCATGGATAATATATCATTTGTTCATAATTCTAAAATTCTTGTGGCATAGAATTTTTAGAACTTCGTTTGATGTAGTTTCATCGCTCAAAACACGCCAATAAATTGAATTTTAAACTTATTCTTGCTTTTTTGACCGTTCTATTTGTTCTTGATAATTCCCAAATTCTTGCACAAAATTCAAAGATGGATTCCACAAGTGTTGTCAATGATGTGTCAAAACAAGTGGATATTAAGGATTTTATCAGAATGATTTTTACCAAAAAAGAAATTGCCGAAAGCGATTCCACCAAGAAATCTATCGCCAAAGAAGATTCTACTAAGAAAAAATCTCTTGGACCTTTTTATACTCCCGTTGCTTACCCAGGTTATTCTTTAGTATCAGGATTTTTGGTGGGAGTTGTAAATAGTCTGTCCTTTTATACGCACAGAGGCAATGGTGCAAAGATTTCAACAATTTCAATGTTGAATATGTACACCCAAAATAAGCAATTCCTAAATACCCTTCAATCCAATATTTGGTTAAATAATGAAAAATATAACCTTCTTGGCGACTTTCGATATTACAAATACCCCAATTTTACTTACGGATTAGGGAGCAACACTAACTTAGAAGATTTGAATAATGTAAACTATACACTGATAAGGGTTTACGAAGTAATTATGCGAGAAATTGGCAAAAATACCTTCGTTGGTGTGGGCTATAATTTAGATATACATAAAAATATTTCACAGACCAATAATCCCGCAATTTCAGAAACTGATTTACAGAGATATGGTTATGGGGAATCTTCAAAATCATCAGGAATTACTGCTAACTTCCAGTATGACAATCGTTTAAATAGTAATAATCCATCAGAAGGAGCTTATGCAAATGTACAGGTAAGGGCAAACTTAAAGGCTTTGGATAGTGATTCTGATTGGCAGTCTGTTACAACTGATTTAAGATATTTTATTCCATTAACCAGAAAATCGGGTAATGTTTTGGCCTTTTGGACTTATAATGTCTTGACTTTGGGAGGAAGCCCTCCCTATTTTGATTTACCAAGCACGGGTTGGGACGTAAATAATTCAACGGGTAGAGGATACGTCGAGGGAAGATTCAGAGGGAGAAATTCGCTTTATTTTGAAACCGAATATCGTTTTAATATTACAAAAAAACGCTTTTTAGGAGGTGTCATATTTACTAACCTTGCTTCATTTTCTGAACCAATTACCAATAAATTTGAAAAAATAAATATTGCTTACGGTGCAGGTTTACGAGTAAAATTAAACAAACACGCAAAAACAAATTTGACCATTGATTACGGCATCGGGCAAGGCGGTTCAAAAGGTTTTTCTTTTGGTTTAAACGAAAATTTTTAAGCGTTTTATTAGACCACGGATTATAGAGATTTAACGAATTTACACGGATTTTTAAAATTTTACGGAAGTATATAATTAATATCGCACCTCATCCTAAATCCTTCCCCTTGAAGGGAAGGACTTCCCTAACGAGTGTGTAAAGCCCTTTCCCTTCAAGGGGAAAGGGCGACCGACGCTCGGTTTGGGATAGGGGTATTTTGACTTGTGACAATAAGTATATAGTTCCGAAATTTTATCAGTGAAAATCTGTCGCATCAGTTTCATCTGTGGTCTATTCTAAACATAATCGGTGTCAATATCTTCCCAAACGAAATAATTCCTTCATATTTCCCACATAATCTTGTACTTTTCATAGTTTATTTAAAATCATTCTAAATAATTATATTCGTTATTTGTATTAAGTCTAAATAATAATTAGTTTTGTTCATTATTTAGAAAGAATCCAAATAGAAATAAAATGAAAAAATTTATCCAATGTACCTGTTTTTTATATATAGCCATCACAGCATTTAATTTTACGGCTAATGCTCAAAATATTGGGTTAAATCAATCCATAAATTCTGTTAAATCCACGATTTTTATGTCAGAAGATAATATTCTTGAAAGAAACATTAAAGGGAAAATTACGAACAAAGATGGTGAAGGTTTGCAGTTTGTGAACATCACGTTGAAGGATTCAAAATACGGAACTACCTCTAATGAAGATGGGGAATATTTAATCAAAAATATCAATGCGGGAAGCTATACGCTAATCGTGAAATTTGTTGGTCTGAAAACCCAAGAAAAACTAATTGAGGTTACAGACAAAAATACCTATATTGCTGATTTTCAAATGGTTGAATCAACTAATGAACTTTCGGAAGTGACGGTTTCGGGCATACAATCTGCCAATGAAAGAACGGTTACCATCGGAAAAATTGCCATTAAGCCGATGGATTTGCCGCAATCAGTTGCCACGATAGATCGCACCGTTTTAGAACGTCAGCAAGTGTTGCGTTTGAGTGATGCGTTGATGAATGCCAACGGAATTTATATCATGGGTAATTCGGGTGGTTATCAGGAGGAAATTGCGGGGCGTGGTTTTGCGTTCGGAAGTTCAAATACTTTTAAAAACGGAGCCAGATATTTTAACGGAACCATTCCAGAAATGTCTTCTGTGGAGCGAGTTGAAATTATGAAAGGAAGTTCAGCGATTTTGTTTGGAAACGTGGCAGCGGGTGGAATTTTGAATTTAGTTACGAAAAAACCAAAATTTGAATCAGGCGGGTCAGTTTCAATGCGAGTGGGAAGTTTTGATTTTTATAAGCCAACTTTGGATTTATACGGAAACGTTTTTGACAGTAAAAAAGTGGCTTATAGAATCAACGGAACGTATGAAAAAGGCAATAGCTTTCGTGAGAATGTTAATTCTGAGCGTGTTTATGTGAATCCTTCTTTACTGTTCAAATTAAGCAAAAATACAGAAATTTTGTTGGAAGGCGACTACCTAAAAGACCATAGAACGGCAGATTTTGGAACGGGTGCGGTGAATTATGCCATTGCCGATGTTCCTCGTGAACGTTTTTTAGGGGTAAATTGGTCATACTTTGACATTGTTCAAAAATCAGCAAACTTGACCATCTCACATCAATTAAATAATGCTTGGAAACTTACAGGAACGGGTGCTTACCGTGCTTATGAAAGTGATTTATTCTCGAATCTTCGTCCAAACAGTACCAACTTTATAGCAACATCAGGCAAGTGGATTCGTGGCATTCAACGTTCACAAGTCGAAGAAAAATATTTGATGGGACAAGTGGATTTAACGGGTCAATTCAAGACTGGAAACGTTGGGCACAATGTTTTAATTGGCTCAGATTTTGACCAATATAAAACCCAAACTACGGCTTATGTTTCTTTAACGAAATACGATTCAACGAATATTTATCAACCAATTTTGTTTATTTCAAGAACCGATATTCCTACTTTAAAACAGAATACAATCACGAATGCACCTATTAATCGTGTTGGTTTTTATGTACAAGATTTAGTCAATTTTTCTGATAAATTGAAGTTTTTAGCGGGCGTTCGTTATAGTTACCAAGATACAAAAAGTAGCGTTCTGACGGTTTCAACAAACAAAACAGTGGAGACAAATACCTTTGATGGAGCTTTCACGCCACGTTTTGGATTGGTATATCAACCAACAAAAATGATGTCAATTTTCAGTAGTTATTCAAATTCTTTCACGATTAATACGGGCGTTGATGTTACTGGAAATGCGTTGCCTCCTTCGTTCATCAATCAGTTTGAAGTTGGGATGAAAAATGAGTTGTTGAATGGATTGCTTTCTGCAAACATTACGGCTTACCAAATTGTGAATAGTAACTTGGCTCAAACGAGCTTAGCAAATGGAAACACCAATTCCAACATCAGAGAGTTAGCAGGAGAGGTGACAAGTCAAGGTGTGGAAGTGGACTTAAAAAGTAAGCCATTTTTGGGGTTTTCGTTAATGGCTGGGTATAGTTTCAATGAGACAAAATATACAAGAAGTAACATTTTTATAGAAGGAAGTTTGTTGAGGTATAATCCAAACCATACCGCTAATGCGAGTGTTTATTACACTTTTTCAGATACAAAATTAAAGGGCTTGAATTTGGGATTGACCGCCATGTATTTTGGCGAGAGACAGGCAGGACGTTCAACTCGATTAACGATTAATAATGATGTATTCAAACTAATTCCAATCAACGCCTTCACGCAAATTGATGCAAGTGCTGGATATAATTTCACAAAATTCTCCATCCGTGCTAAGGTTTCAAACTTGTTAAATCAAATGAGTTATAACGTCCACGATGATAATTCTGTGAACCCAATTGCCCCAAGAATGGCATCAATGACGGTGGCTTATAAGTGGTAAGAAATAATTAGACCACAGATTAAACGGATTTTACAGATTTACACGATTTTTTTCAATATCTATTCGTGTAAATCTGCAAAATTCGTTCCATCCGTGGTCTACTTTAATACCTCAAAGCACCCTCGAAATCATTAATCCATCTCTTATTGGCATTAGAATATTTTCAGTTCTGGGGTCATCGTGACACATTTTGTTGAAATTCAAAAGATTCTGCGTGTCTTTATCAATCTTCTTATCTGCTTGAATATCGGCAACTTTACCACTCCAAAGCACGTTGTCGGAAATAATATACCCGCCTACTTTCACCTTGTCAAAAACTAAATCATAATATTTCTGGTAATTCATTTTGTCTGCATCAATAAAGACCAAATCAAAAGTTTCAATAAGCGTTGGAATAATTTCGCCTGCATCGCCAATTCGATAGTCAATTTTATCTGAAAACTTCGATTTATTAAAGAATCCACGGGTGAAGGATTCTAATTCTTCATTAACGTCGATGGTGATAATTTTGCCATTATCTCCTAATCCTTCTGCTAAACAAAGCGCCGAATAACCTGTATAAGTTCCGATTTCGAGAATATATTTAGGACACATCATTTGAGAAAACATCGCTAAAACTCTCCCTTGCAAATGACCAGATAACATTCTGGAATTCAATATTTTAGCGTGCGTTTCACGGTTGAGACGTGCTAATAAATCATTTTCGGGCGAAGTATGATTTTCGGAATAATCGTTGATATTTTTTGGTAAAAAATCCATATAATGCAATGATAGAATGAGTGAATGATAGATTGATAGAATGATTAAATAGAATTATAAAGTTTGTTTAATTGTACCGCAATTCTCTCCGCAGAAAACTGTTGAACGTGCTTTTGTCCTGCTTCAATCAATTGGTTTTTTAAGTTTTTATTAACCAATACTTGCAAAATCTTGTCCGCTAAATCATTAATATCCGACGGATTAGCGTATAAAGCCCCTTCTCCCCCAGCCTCTTCCAAGCATGAACCCGTTGCCGCCACCACAGGCACACCCGAATGTAATGCCTCCACAATCGGGATACCAAAACCTTCAAAAAAAGATGGATAAACAAATAACTCCGAGCCTTGATAAATGGCAGGAAGGTCTTGAAAAGGCACTTTATTCAAAATCTTAACGTTCTGAATGTTATTATCTTCGATATACTTTTCAATCTGATCTTGGTATTTTGAATGACCGCCCACCAAAATTAACTCAAAGTTGCTAAGGTTTAATTTGTGAAAAGCCGCCACTAAAATTGCCTGATTTTTCCGCTCAATAATTGTCCCAACCGAAAGGATATATTTTTTCTTGATTTGGTATTTTTCTTTGACTTTTTCAAGGTTTTCATCGTTCAATTTTACTTGAAACGCTATATCACAATCTTGATAAATGACGTGGATTTTTGCTGGACTAATTCCGTAGAAATCAATGATATCTTGTTTCGTTTGTTTACTGACTGCTACTACTGCATCCGCATTTTTACAGGCTTTTCGGAATTTGATTTTGTAGATTAACGTATCAAAAAATGGGTAAAGTTTTGGGTATCTTTCAAAGATTAAATCGTGAATCGTTACCACCGTTTTGATACCCGAAGGCATTTTTCCGAAGGGTAATTCATTACTTAATCCGTGATAAATTTGGATTCCGTCACGTAGTAAATCGTTCTTAATGAACCAACTACGCCAGAGAAAAAGCCCCCTACCCCCCGATGGGGGAATTTTAAGGTAACGTAAATTCTTGTCGAATAAACTCCCCCATCGGGGGTTGGGGGGCTTTGAATACGCCAAATATTCATTTTGTGGAAAATATTTCAACAATCCCTCCATCACGAAACGACTGTAATTCCCTAAGCCTGTATTATTATGAAATGCCCGCTTGGCATCGAAACCTATTTTCATTCTTCAATTAATTTTCTAATTTCACGGTTCAACTTATTCACCTTATTAGTCGTCATAAAATGTCCTCCTCCATCAATTTCCACATTTGCGGCTACAAATCTATAAGGTAAAGTTCTATCTGATGTTCCGTGAATATGTTTGAGATTTAAAGGAATGATTACATTTTACCAATTCACTATTTTATCAATCGCCCATTTCAAGAATTTGGAATCTGTATCATGTAAGACATTAGCTAACAATACTTTATCTTTTACTGATTCTGTTCCAAAAAACCAATTACTGATAAAATTTGGTCATTTCATCAAATTGACTGGCATTAATTTATGTAACCCTAAATTTCCTACAAAACGATAATAAAATGGAATTTCAAATTTAGTTTTTGCCGAAGCAATCAGAATTATCTTTTCAGTATTAATCAACTTCCCAATTTCAACTGCTATCATTCCTCCAAACGAAAGTCCGATGATGATTGGATTTTTAGTTTTAATTTGCTCTATCAGTCGTTTAGTATAATCTTCAATTGATTCATTTTCAAGCGGTTGTATCCATTCAATGAAGTTTGCATTATATCCTGAAAAATCTAAATCTTGTAAGACTCTGAAATCGGCACCGAGGCCGCTTAGGAGATAGATTTGTTTCATTTTATAGGTGTTTTAACCTTACCTTTATCACTTCTTCAATTGGTATATCTAAAAATTCTGAAATTACTGCATCGGAAAGACCTTTTTCTATATTTTTAATAATCAATTCTTCATTCCTATTAGTCAAAGCCTCTTCAATAGCCGTATCCATAATATTTTTTAAATCACGGTAATATTTTACAGAATCTTGATAAGCTCTTTGCTCATTCTCATCATATTTGGCAATTTCTGCCACTTCAAATAGTTTTAAAAATAAGCCTTCTTTGAGTCTATCTGGTATTTTGTCTAATTTTGGAAGATTTTGTAAAATGTAAAGCCATTTATCATAATGCGTTTCTAATTCTTCAACACTTTTTCTAAATTTAGGCATTTCAAGATAAATAAAACTCAATTTATCATAAAACACCTCCTTGGTTTCAGTATCAAGAAGTTGAACATTATGACGCAATTTATTTTTATGGTTTTTTGAATCATCGAATTCAAAATCCATAATCGAAATCGTATAAACTGCCTTTAAACTAAAATCCCACTCACCTTTCTGTGCTTGTTCTTGAATAGCAAATGTTGAATAATAAACACTCCTATCCTTAAAGAATTTTTGCTTTGCTTTTTGCAGTTCTACAATAAAACGCTCCCCTTTGCTATTTTGACAATATAAATCAAAAATGGCCCTCCTATCAGCTTCACTGACTCCTAATTGCTCAGATTTGATAAATGTCAAATCTGTAATGCCACCTGAATCTTGCAATAATTCATTCAAAAAATCAATTAATAAATCCTTATTAGCTTCTTCTCCAAAGAGTTTTTTAAATCCAAAATCAGTGAATGGATTAATATATTTTTCCTTCATTTGCCCAAGTTTTTTGACTGATAATAAACCATTTGAATCATTCAGCTATAAAATTAGTTAAATTTGTAGTTATCTTCTACGATTTTGAAATCGTCTTAATTTTTTTAATGGAATCAATCAATCAACATACCTTGCCCAACGGCATTCGAGTTGTGCATCGGCAAGTTACGCATACTGCTATTTCACACATCGGGATTATGCTCGATATGGGGAGTCGGGACGAAAAACCACACCAACAAGGGCTTGCTCATTTTTGGGAACACATGGCTTTCAAGGGCACTCAAAAACGCTCTTCTTTACAAATTATCAACCGCTTAGAAATTGTTGGCGGTGAATTAAATGCTTATACCACCAAAGAAAAAATCTGTTTTCATGCCTCCGTCCTAACGCCTCATTATGAGCGTGCCTTGGAACTTTTGGCGGATATTACTTTCCGTTCAACCTTCCCCGAAAAGCAAGTTGAACGTGAACGTGGCGTAATTTTGGAAGAAATGGCGATGTATTATGATTCGCCCGAAGATGCTATTCAAGATGATTTTGACGAAATAATTTTTGCGAATCATCAATTAGGGAAAAATACGCTCGGAAATCAAGAAAGTGTATCTAATTTCACAAGACAAGATTTACTGAATTTTATTTCAGAAAATCTTGATACAGAACGAGTTATCTTTTCATCCATTGGAAATATCCCTTTCAAAAAAGTAGTACAATTTGCCGAAAAATTCTTTAAAGATATTCCCGCAAAAAGTTCTGATTTAGTGAGGATAATTCCAAATGTTTATGTTCCTCAAAATCAAAGCATAACCAAACCAATTTCACAGGCACACGTTGCCATTGGTCGGACGGCTTATTCACTGACGGATAAAAACCGTTTGCCATTTTTTATGTTGGTAAATTTATTGGGCGGTTTTGGGATGAATTCTCGCTTGAATTTAGCCGTCAGAGAACGTAATGGCTTGGTTTATTCGATTGATGCAGGATATACGCCTTTCATCGATACGGGTTTTTGGGGAATAGGATATGCCACCGAAGCGAAACGACTAAACAAAGTTAATTCATTAATTTTGAATGAATTACGAAAATTTAGAGAAGTTTCCTTGACAAAAACACAACTGCAAAACACGAAAGATCAATTAATGGGACAAATGGCAATGTCGGAAGAAGGAAACATGAGTTTTATGTTGATGATGGCAAAAAGTTTGTTGGATATGAACAGGATTGACGGTTTGGAAGACCTTTTCATACAGATAAAAGCCGTGACCGCTCCACAACTCCAAGACCTTGCAAATGAGATGTTTAGTGAAGATGATTTGAGTTATTTGACATTCCTTCCTGAATAATGCACTTATACCTCCACATACCTTTTTGCCGTCAGGCTTGTCATTATTGCGACTTTCATTTTAGCACTTCTTTGAAAACTAAAACTGAAATTGTGCAAGCAATTTGTCATGAAATTTTCTTACAGAAAGATTATCTTCAAGACAGCAATTTAGAGACTATTTATTTCGGCGGTGGCACGCCTTCATTGTTGGAGGAAACTGATTTTATTCAGATTTTTGAAACAATTTCTAAGTATTTCAACATCAATCCAAATGCGGAGATAACCCTTGAAGCCAATCCAGATGATTTGACGAAAGAAAAATTGCAATTATTCAAAAAGTACCATATCAATCGGTTGAGTATTGGCATACAATCTTTCCACGAACCCCATCTTAAAAGTCTTAACAGAATTCATACCAGTCAAGAAGCTGAAACTTGCATTAAACTGTCACAAGATATTGGTATTCAGAATCTTACGATAGATTTAATTTACGCCATACCATCCGAAAGCCATACTATTTTTGAATTAGATTTACAAAAAGCTACGGATTTGAACACTAATCATATTTCCGCTTACTGCCTTACGATTGAACCCAAAACGGTTTTCAGCAAGTGGGTAAAACAAGGAAAAATACAAGTGATTGATGATGATTATGCCGCTGCGCAATTTGATATGTTGGTAAAACATTTAACTCAAAATGGTTTTGAACAATACGAGATTTGTAGTTTTGCCAAAAATGAAAATTTTTCAAGACACAATACTGGCTATTGGAAACAAGAGGAGTATTTAGGCGTTGGGCCATCGGCACACAGTTTTAATCTTACGAGTCGGCAATATAATATTCCAAACAATGCTAAATATTTGAAGGAATTACGGCAAAATATTGTTCCAGCCGAGACCGAAATTCTAACCATTGATGATCAAATAAATGAATACCTGTTAACGGGCTTAAGAACAAAATGGGGCTGCAATCTCCTTAAAATCAATCAGTTATCTAATCATACTTTTCAAAAAATAAATGAGTTTGAATTAGCAAAACAGATTCGAGAAGGATTTTTGAAGATTGAAAATGATACACTTTTATTGACTTACAAAGGGAAACTATTTGCCGACAGAATTGCGAGTGATTTGTTTCTTTGATTGCAACCACATAGTTATCAATAGGAAACATAGAGAATTTAAGGCAAATATTGCAACCACATAGTTATTATAAAAAACATAGAAAATTTAAGGCAAAAAGGATTTTTAAATTCTGTATCTAAAACAAAAGAATCGTAATTTTGTGGTTAAACAGACCAACAAATCAATAATGGCAAAAAATACGTTCAAAACCCCTCCTCCTTCCGAAGAAAACCCACAAAGCTCAAATCCAAAATTGAGTCGTTGGCAACGCTTTGAGGCTTTTGGCGAACGTTATCCGATTGTACAAATTATCCTCATTAATTTTATTAAATTTATTCTCTACGGAATTGGGGTTTCCATCGTCACGGTTATTCTTCTAAAATTTGTTCCCGTGTGGATTACGCCCACGATGATTGACCGTAAATTCACCGCACTTTTCAACGGCAAGGATTCTGAAATTCATTCGGATTGGGAATCTTACGACAATATTTCTAAAGAAGCCGCATTGGCAGTTGTAGCTTCAGAGGACCAACTTTTTCCCGACCACAATGGCTTTGATTTTGAAGCAATGTACGGTGCTTTTCGTCATAATTTGAAAGGAAAACGCATCAAAGGAGCAAGTACAATTTCTCAGCAAGTAGCCAAAAATGTATTCCTCTGGCAAGGCAGAAGCTACGTCAGAAAGGTTCTGGAAGTTTATTTTACCTTTATGATAGAATTAGTATGGGGAAAAGAACGCATTTTGGAAGTATATCTCAACATTGCCGAAACGGGCAAAATGACCTTTGGAGTTGAAGCCGCATCTCTCCGTTTTTATGGACATGGAGCTAAAAGTTTAACCCGCACCGAAGCCGCCCGAATTGCGGCAGTTTTGCCAAGTCCAAACCGTTTTTCAATTGCCAATCCTTCTAATTATGTTCAGAGACGGACAAATTTTATAGTTCGACAGATGCGTGGTTTAGGCGGGAAGGCTTATTTGAAATTTTAACTCATTTTCGCTTAAAAACTAAAATAGTATCCTCCTCTTTTTTAAGATTTTTGAAAGAATCTTTACCCCAAAAGTATTGCGATTCATTAGAAGAAATATCAATGGTTCCGTATAAATCATAGTTCGTATTTAAGTATTTACCTGCCCAATCAAATATTCGAGAACAGCTATTTGGCGTTTTGAGGAAAGACATTCCTACCCGATAAAAAACAAAAAATTTGGGTTTATTCTTCTCCACTTCACTGATATATTCTTTTTGCCATTTTATGGGATTCACTGAAATTGTAGTATCAACCATGAGATGATAAGCAATGGTATGCTTTGAAGCGGGTTTTGTATTGGTGTATAAAAATATTTCTTGCTCTGACCCCATAACCGCTAAATAATCTTCTTTTTCCAATTCTGGTTTAATTTTTTCTGCAATTTCAACACTTTCTAAAAAAGGATTATTACCGTAAGTATTTTTTATTATCGTGGAATAGTCGGGAGAAAAATACAGGTTATTCATGGTTTTTAGGTGAAAAAATGTTCCAAAAACAAAGAAAATCACCCCACCAATTCTGATGCCATTTTCAACATTTTTATAGTTTTGCAACGAAATTCCCCCAAACAAAAAACCAATCAAAACAGCCATTGCAGGTATTGTCATAATAAAATAATGCCCATAAAATTGATTACCTGGAAACACCATTAAAATTGAAAATATACTCAATAAAGTAAGGTTGATTTTCATTTCAACTTTACTTGGCATTATTAGCATTGTGATAAAACCGATTAATGCACTGTAAAAGAAAAACTTATAATTAATCAGAATATTAGTAATGACTGTTTGAAAATAATTCATATCGAAGGCAACTCTGGAAACATAGATTTTGGAGTGGGTAAATGCCCAGTAAAACATTTCATTCGTTGCTCCTTGGATGGCAATTAATCCAAAAAGGATAACTACTACCGTCGAACAACCCAATATATAGACTCCTACACTTTGAAATAAAGGTTTCCCGAATGCTCTTTCTTTTAAATATTCATTTACAAGTAATACCAAACCTCCATAAATCACTAAAAAAACAGCATTATGTTTAATCATCATTGCCAAAGTAAAACAAACGCCACTTAGGAATATAAAGATTAAATTTCTGTTAAAATAGTTTTTAAAAGTGAAGTATAGTGCCAGTACAGCCCATAAATTCACTAAATGTTCCGATTGTCTTGTGAACCCATTAATCGCTGGATTTAAAGTTAATAAGCCATAAGCAATTGCACCCGTCCACGCACTGATTTTTCCGAAATGCGTTTTAATAGTAAAAAATAGTGTGATGGTTGTCAATATTTCAACGACCATGAAGAATTTGGCAGTTGCAATAACAGATGTACCAAAACTTGCTACCAAGCCGTACATATAGAAAATAAATGGGAGTCTGGTATCAAAAAAATCAATGTAAGGCGTTTTTCCTTGTAATAATTCTCTTCCGAATAAAATATATGCTCCCTCGTCTCTTTCATAAGGAATTGATAAAAAGTTCTTCCGAATCATTATTATCAATGAACAAATCGAAATGATGAGTAATATTTCAAAAATTGGATGTTTCAAAAAGGCATTTTCTGGAATGTTTTTTTCTTGTTGAATTTCCTTTTGAGAACCAAGATGATTTTGATTTTCTGACTTATTGAGAGGCATTTTGTTAGGATATTTTTTAGCCATGTTATTATCGTTAAATTGGGGTCTTAACAATTAAATTACAAAAAATAAATGGATTGGCAATAATGATTGCCAAAGTTTAGTAATTATTTTCGGATATAAAAAGCCTCAAATAATCAAATTTGAGGCTTTTTTACTTTTATTTCTATGTAAACTATGTCTCTATATGGTTGCACTAATCATTCTCAATCAACCCATATCTATCCACCACTTTCATCACCCTATCAGCATAAAATTTACCGCCTTTATGCGTATATCCACGCTCTCCAACTGAGTATATGAAGGTATAAGCGGCTGAATATTTCTCTACGCCTGCGGCAATTTGTCCACGGTAAAATTTGCTAATGTCAGAGTAATCACGTTTCCATACTCCTGTTTTGTGAAGGAAAACTTCTTCGACCAAAAACGCTATACATTCACGTCTGGAATTGAAACGCCTGTACCAATTATCAGGGCGACGGTTTTCGTCATAAATGATTTGTCCATCGTTTGAACGTTTCAAAATTGCTACTTTGCCTTCGTATTCATCTGGTTGGCCTTTCAATTGGAAAGCATTCGTTTCATTGCCCCACCACTGTTTAATTCCGAAGAAATTATTGGCAAAAACGGCATTTCTACTAAATCCGTAGCCACTTTCCATAGCTGCCATTGCCATCACAACACTGGCTGGAATTTGATATTTTTGTCCTAAATCAACTGCAATTGGCTTAATGTCTTCCAAAAATGCCCTTGCTTCATCCTGTGTTGGGTGTCCGATGGCTGTTCCGTAAACATTCTGATTTTTACCTTTGAATGGGTCTTCAAAAGGCGTAGGATTAAATCTCAGATTCGTTGTTGGAAGGGGATTATTATTCGTTAAAGTTGGCTCATTATTGATAGAAGCGCTACTTTGAGGTACATTTTGAATTACCACTACACTTCTCAAAGATTTACCCGTAATGGCAATCTCTCCATAAGCAACACTGACTGTATCATTCGTTGAAGAAATTCCAACGAATCTCATTTTTTTTATACTTGGAAAACCAAACGCAAAAGTTAATTCTGCTTTGTTCTGAAAGGTTTTTATCGTTCCAAGGCTTCCTTTATCCGAAAATATTTTGATTCTTTGAACATTATCGCCCGCTGTGAATAAAAATCTGACTTCTTCGCCAATTGTTGCTGTGGGAGTATATTCAACATTTAGGCCAATTTTTTTAAGTTTTTGATAGGAGAAAGCGAGTAGCACACATACCAATAAGCATAATGCTCCCGTAATTCCGCCACTGATTAATTTCTTTCCCGTGTGCATAAATTTTTGTTAAGTTCTCTATTATAAAATCCTTCAGTACCTGTGGCGGTACAAGTTAATTCTCTTGAATAGCGAACAAAAATCATGCCGCTGATAGGTATGAGTTATAAGATCGTAGGCATGAAGTTACGCAAATAACCACCTCAGACCTACAAACTTATACCTCATATCTAATTAAAGTAGTTCCTCTTTCGGAATCCAATAAAAGTCTTTAAAATTTTTTATTTTATCATTTTCGATTGTAAGCCCTTCATTTTCAAGCAATTCTTGCATTCTATCTCCTCCAAAGAAAGCCTTGCCCGTAAGGACTCCTGCATGATTTACTACTCGATGAGCTGGAATTTCTGGGTTAGCGTGAGAGGCATTCATGGCCCAACCCACAAACCTCGCTCCACCTTTTGAACCAAGATATTCAGCAATTGCCCCGTAGGAAGTCACTCTACCCTCAGGAATTAATTTTACTACTTCGTAAATATCTTCAAATGTATTTTTCACCTTAAATTTGTGTTATGAAAATAATCTTATCTTTTTTATCGTCAAAATATACAGCCATTTTTTGGTCAGTACTCATATTTATCCTTTGCACGATGCCGAGCCATTCATTACCAACAGGACAGCCCAATGATAAAATTAGTCATTTTATTGCCTTTGCAGGATTTACTTTCTTTTGGTTTTTTCAATCTTCAAGATATTGGTTAATTATTTTGATTGCCGCAATTTACGGAATCGTTATTGAGTTTTGGCAAGGAAGTTTGCCTGAATATTTCCATCGCAGTTTTGATTGGTATGATGCAATAGCCGATGGAATCGGCGGAGCAATTGGATTGCCTATCTATTTGATTTTCAGAAGATTATCGAATTAATTACACCTCTAAAAATTCTTTCGGTGCTTTACCAGTGAATTTTTTGAACGACCTATTAAACGTTGCTTTTGAGTTAAATCCACAGTCAAAAGCGATGCCGAGAAGCGTAATATTTTTGTTTTCGGGTAATTGAATCCGCTCTTGAAATTCCTTTACCCGATATTCATTTACGAAGTCATTAAAATTCTTCCCGAAAGCATTATTCACCACGCCCGAAAGTACAGAGATATTAGTTTTCAAACGATTAGCAATATCCGAAAGATTCAATTCGGGTTGGAGATAAAGCTTTTCTTCTTGCATTAACTTCAAGATTTTTGCCTTCCAAATTTCTAATTCGGATTCGTTGAATTTCTCTTTTTGGATATTCTCAACTTTGTGTTCTTCCTCTTTAAAAACTAATCCTGTGTTTGGTTGAGCTTGTGCATAACCCGTAATGGAAACGTAATAAATGAGGGCAACGCCAATCAAATTATCCCACCAATCGTCTTTAAAATCAAGATTATAAGCTCTATCAATAACCATCTTTAAAAGATAAACTACGAATGATATTACCAAAACAATCAAAAAATTACGAAACCATTTAAAACTAACAGATTCAGTATCAGAGAATTGCGTTTTTGTCCACTTGCGGTATTCATTGTAAAGCTTTAAAGATTTATAGATAAAAAAACAGTTTAACGTTATTTCAGTAAATGTTTCAAGTTGAGGAATATAAAAAGGTCCATGAAAGTTTTTTTCAACCGTTTTTACAAAATCTTGTCCTCCCGAAAATACTCCAACGTGATAGATTGAATGAATAATAAAAGGCAAAAAGTACAAAATATCTTGCCTTGAAAATCTAAAATCCTTATCAACTTGGCTTTTAAAATAAAAATAACAAATTGGAGCAAAAGCCATTCCAAAGGTTCTTGGAAAGAAATTCAACTGTTTCCAAAGGATTTCAATACCCGAAAATCCAAGCATATATTCCCAAATATTGAATGCCATTCCGACTAAAACTAACCCCAACAAAACATCTGAAAGTCGATTATTTTGTCTGGCTCTGTTCCATAATAAAATCGCATAAATCCATGCTTGAATGAAGCCAAACCAGAGGGGTGTAGAGTAATAAGACCAATAGATTTCCATGCTAAATATGCAGTTAGGATTGTTTTTATAATGAATTTATAAAGATATTGCCACAAAGGCACAAAGTCTCTAAGTTTTTTTATTGAAAGGATAAAATTCTTGGAGTCTCCGTGCCTTTGTGGCTCAAATCCTTCTTGAACAACTTCTGAGCAATAAAATGGTCAATCCCAAATCTTCCCGACCCCATAACAACGGCATAAATTGAAATCCAAAGAAAGCCCATGGCTGGTAACATTTCCCACACTTCACCACCCCATTTTTGGAAGAAAATTGCGACTAACATCGTACACATCACCATGAATCCTGCGAAGCGAGTAAATAAACCAATTACTAATAAGGCTCCTCCGAATGTCTCAGCCAACACGGCAGCCCAAGCAAAAAATGTTGGAAAAATTGCAAAAACTCCTCCGAATTTTACCATATCTTGAATAAACCAATCTGGACATGGGAATTTGCTTCCTCCAAAATTAACGGCTAAAAAATAACAAGCAATGATGCGTGGAAGAGCCAATAATAAATCTGAATACCAATTGGCGGTATAGGATGGCGTAATGATTTTTGAGAATAAAGTTTTCATGATTGTAAACGTTTTTGTGTGACCGCTTCGTTGCGATTGATGATACAAATTTGGGAGGAAACTGAACGCTAATCGTCTCAAAAGATGATTTGGAACGACTCAAATCATCTTTTGGAACGAATTGGGCTATTATTTCCTCAAATTGATAATCTTTCCATCATCCTCTAATTTAACAATATAAAATGGTTCACCTGTTAATTGATTTCCTCCCATAACCACTTTTACTTGCTTTCTGTCAGCTAAATAAATTTTCGTTCCGACTACAACCTTAAGTTCTTTCATTCCGAATGGAATAAACATATCACCAACAGTACCATTCTCTTTTGAATTAGGAGCATACGTAATAAAAGTGTATTTGCGAGGTAGAATACTGTTATTTTTAAATTTAACCCCTACCATTTTGTCGTTTTTATCTTGGGCTAATACAGTGGAAAATGAAGTGAAGAAAATTACTAAGATTGAGATAATTGATATTTGCTTTTTCATGATTTTCGTGTGGAGAAACGCCATTAATATTTATATAAATAATTGATAATTAGTTCAATACGATTATTAAGTCAGTTTTTTTGTCATCAACCGTCAAAATATGTTTTTCAGTAAATTTGGTATCTTTACTCCAGTATTTATCGCTACATTGATAGATTTTAGTACCTACTGGAAGCGTCAAATCTCTTCCTTTAAATTTACTTAATGACCCTGAGAACCCTAATTGATTGTCTTTTCCCCAAGGTAATTCATAACGCACATGAGCCATTGAAGGAAGCCACGAAGAGCCTTTAATATTGACATTTATTAATTTTAGTCTTTTTTTCTTAGCGATACTTTCCATTGAATTGTCTTCTCTGACTTTCTCAAAATTCCGTTGATTCATCTCCGCACGTGCCGCTTCGAGGTATTGTTCACGACTGATTTGATAATCATCATTAACGTTAAATGTCTTTCCGTTGTCTTTTTCTGTTACGACAAATGCCAACTCATTTTTCCCATTTTTTTCTCTAAATACATACACAGGTACTGGCAAATTTACAGCGTGAGTAGCCAAGCCATTTAATCCATAACCATATCCAGCCGTAAACCGCTGATTTTCAGAGCCATAACTTCTAAAATCAACAATTTTACTTTTTAAAGATAGGTTTTTAACAGTAAAACTCACACGGGTGGGTTCTGTCGAGGGCGACCCCGTTTGGGCTTGGGTGGTAAAAGTGATTAAAAGGAGGAAAGCGATAGTGATGTTTTTAATTTCAGTTTTCATGTTTGTAAATGTTTATGAGGAAGTTCCTCGTTGAATTGATGGGTCAAAATTTGCTCTTTAAAAACCCCAAAACGCTTTAAAACATGATTTGAAACGCCTTGAATGATGATTTGAGACTATTTTTTTTCGGAAGAAGGGAGTCAGGAGGAAAGGAGAAATGGGTTTGTGCATAAAAAAACCTGCAACAATTGAATCTTTGCAGGTTTTCACTAATTTTTCATTGAAATTGATTTATTCTGAAATTTTATCTTCAAATTCTATTCCTTCGTAAATATCTTCCATTGAAATTGATGTTCCTAAAACTGGCAAATTGATAGTTTCAGATAATCTATCAAAAAAGTTAAATTCAAACGTTTTAGAATTATCTTTTCGTTGATAGAACTCAATCAAAGCCATATCTTGATGAATCATCAAATAATACTGAAGTGAAGGCAAAGCTGTATATTGTCTAAACTTTTTATTTCTATCAATGTCTTCCGTACTTTCAGAAAGCACTTCAACAATTAACACAGGTTCAGTTACATGACGAATGTCTTTTATTGTATTTGCAGCCGTTATTACCAAATCTGGACAACGATATAGTCTTCTTTCATGTACGATTGTACGAATATCGTGCGTAAAAATACGATAACCTTTTTGGCGTAATTCTTTACGCAAGGTAGCTGAAATGTTGCCAGCTATTTCGTTGGCGTTTAAGGTTTCTCCTGGCATAGGGATTAATATTCCGTCTTCAAATTCATGACGAATTTCGGAGTGATTTTCGATTTCGAAATACTCCTCAACGCTATATATTCGTGCTGAAACTTCTACTAACTCACTCATGGAAATTTTGTTTTGATGTTATTCTCTTGAATTTTAATATCCTAAATTACATTATTTTCAATATAAATCAAACTCATCCCAAAATCACAGGTCCCGCCTGATTAATCCCAGAAACATAACATTCTGAACCAATCCCAACTTTCGCAAAACCGTCTTGCATCGCCTTTCCAACTCGATTTGCCGTAAATAAATCCTTGGACAAAGCGAACATCGAAGGTCCAGAACCTGAGATGGAACAACCCAACGCTCCATTATCCAACGCCGCATTTTTGACATCATCAAACTGTGGAATCAGAATAGAACGGATAGGTTCGATAATCACATCAACCAAACTTCTCGAAATCAAATCGTAATCTGGCAACATCAAACCTGCTACCAAACCCGCTACATTTCCCATTTGTGTAATGGTATTTTTCAAAGAAATCTCTCTTTTTAAAATATTACGGGCATCTTTTGTATTTACCTCAATATGTGGATGAACGATGGTGGCGTACAATTCTTTTGGCGTTTTTAATTGAATAATATCCAAAGGTTCATAAGAACGAATAACTACGAAGCCACCCATCAAACTTGGACCTACATTATCCGCATGGGCAGCACCACAAGCAATACGCTCGCCTTCCATCGCAAAGGGCAGTAAATCTTTCTGAGCCAAAGGCTTACCCATCAATTCATTAGCCGCAAAAACTCCCGCAACTGCCGAAGCCGCAGACGAACCCAAACCCGAACCCAAGGGCATCAGCTTTTTAAGGTTCATCTCAAACCCTTGACTTTCAGCCCCAATGAATTCTAAATATTTGATAATAGCGATACCAGCCGTATTGCGTTCCGCTTCAAGTGGAAGGCGACCATCATCTCCTTCAATACTCAGGATTTTGACACCTTTTAAATTAGACTTTTTCAAGATGATTTCATCACCAGGATTATCAACGGCAAAACCGAAAATATCAAATCCGCAAGCCACATTTGCCACCGTTGCAGGGGCGAAAACTTTTATTGAGTTACTCATTAATTAATTTTACACATTTAGATGAATTTAACATATTCATTACAACTTAATGTAAGAACCCCAATTCTCTAAACGCACGTTTTAAACTTTCTTTAAATTTTTGATAAGATTCTAAATTTTCTAATTGACTCAACTCCAATTTTTGACCTATAATTTGGTATAACTCCGAAATATCCAATCCTCTATTTCTTTTCCTTCTGGTTAAATCACTTTGAACAATCCTAATAGCATTTATAATAGCTTCTTTTGGTTTCGTAATACTTTCGGGCATTGCATGAATTCCTAAATCAATATTAGATAATTCGGTACCAATTTCACTTTTTAATAGATCTTTATCCGCTAACATCCACGCTTCGGTCATATACACTGGAATCACAGAAACTAATATTTTACAGTATTCGGATTCATTCTGATTGTTTAAACTGTTGAGGGCTGGTATAATTTTAGATTCCATTACCCGCCTGTCAGTATCATCATCCGAATCAGTGTGTACACAAAGAAACATAATTCCATAATCATCAATGCTTTTTTTTGAAGCCAAAAGCACTTGTTCAACAAACCCAAGTCCAGTTTTATTTATTTCAATCGTTTTTACTTCTGTTTCTATTTGTCCTTGACATTCAAAAGCGACATCTTCTAATGCTTTTCTTACAATACTTTCTAAAAAACGAACATCAGTAGAGCCTTCGGTGAAAAGTCCTGCAAAAATTAATTTAGTCATACATTAAATGTCTTTTATAGTGTTCTCAAAATCAGCAGTTTGCAAATATTCTCTCACCGTTGCTAAGGTTAATTTTCTTTCTGGTTCCGAAAACTCTATTACACCGTGATTATTTAATAACTTGATTACACGATTAATCTTGGTGATACTCATTTTAAGTCTTTCGTTGTTAATATCAAAAATGTTGGTTCTCATTTGAGCATACCATATACTGACATTTGGGTCATTCTCCCATTCAAACATATTTCCTACTAAAACCGGTGAATGTGTATTCACAATGACCTGACGAAGTGGCAGATCAATATCATTGAAATCACTACTTAAATCTTTTAAGAGATTGGTCATTGCTTTTATGCGAAAAGGGTGAATTCCATTTTCGGGTTCTTCAAAGCATAATAAACCTGTATGTTTATCATCAAATTCTAAAATACATAAAGCTAAAATTCTCAGAGTACCCTCGGAAAGAACTCTTGATGAAAATTCTTTCTTATCAACATCTTTTAACTTAATTAGGTATTGTTTGTTCTCATTATCATCAATAACATCTACTTCTGTAAAGTTTGGCAAAAAGGAATTCAGTTTTCGAGAAATATCTTTAAGGTTGTACGCATCAATTTGTTTAATCCGATACAATGCGGCAGCTAAATTTTTACCACTTGATGAAATAGTATCTTCACCTCTATTTTTGCTTGTTGCTTGCCTTAAATCATCAGGATTAAGTTGCAAAAATTTCCAACTTTTCATTTCCTCTTTCGCAGCTAAAACATGAGGGAAATCAATCGCATCAAAGCTACTCAAAACGGTTCTTGTCGCTTTATTCAACGGAAATCTTCTTCTATTTCCCTGTGAGCCATCCTGAGGAACTAAGACCGTAGAAATATTTTCTTCTAAGGCAGTTTCTATATAAGCTGCTCCTCGCTTACCTGTTGCTACTTTTGGTCTCCAATTATCCAAACTTTTTTTAGGAATAATTCTAATCCATTTATCTTCATTATGGTTTAGTTTTACCAAACTTTCATTTGTTACTTCTAAATCTTCTAAACCCGACTGATTAGTAAATCGTCTAATATTCAATTCATATCTTAGTCTGGTGTACTTTAATTCCGCTTCACTTCCCCATGCATCTTTCACTTTTCTATTTACAAGCATTTCAACTGCAAAATGAATTTCATTTGCATATTTATCGTCTCCATATTGAGTAAACATTTCTATAAATTCACCTCTTTGTTCACTAAAAGCACGTTTTAGATTATCCGTTTCAGCCAAACGAGACAATAAAGTTAGAGCATCGAAAAGATTACTCTTTCCAGCTCCATTTGCTCCTGCGATAACGGTAAACGGTGTGAATTCCATTTCAAAATTATGAAAGGATTTAAAACCGTTTATTTTTATATATGTTATCATGTATTTTTAGAATTTTGATGAGTTTAGGCGTGCAACAGATTGTTTTTTCAAATACTTAATTTTGGCTATCAAGTTTGAATATAAAGCGGATTTTAGTTTAAAATGGTTGTTCCAAGCATAATTTATTCTATTCCAGCCTCTTTCAAAAGCCCATTCAAAGTCTTATCTGTAATTGTGGATTGACTACTTTTATCATAAATAGACAAGAGATAGATCGTTTCGTTAACAATTTTTACACAAGTAATCACTCTTGCACCGCCTGATTTACCCTTATTTTTTGATTCAATAGCCATCCTGACTTTATAACAATCATTCCCCAGTCCATCACCTTGAAATGGGTTTTCTAATAAGGATTCAATAAATTTTTCAAAATCGTTATCAACAGAACGATACTTCTTTTTCAAGGCTTTGATGTCCTTTGCAAAAGAAGGAATGGCATCTATTCTCATAAATTCTCAGCTCTTAATTCAGCTAACAATTCTTGTGCTGATTGTAATTTAATTTTACCTTGTTGATGTAATTCAACCTGTATAAGTGCTTCTTTCAACCCATCAACGAATTCTTGTTGTTCAGCGGTGAATTTACGTTTCGTTTTTTTCTCAATTTCTTCTTTACGCATTTTGATGTGTAAAGATTTTGCCAATTCTCTAAATACAGGAATATGGTTGGGCTGAACATTTTCTAATACTAAGTTCATGTTATTTGAATTTTATAATATAAATTTTCCTTAAAGTTAAACAAAACCCTACCCCAAATAACTCCCAATCGCCACAATATCCGCAAACACCCCCGAAGCCGTTACTTCCGCCCCTGCTCCTGGTCCTTTTATGACCAATGGGCGGTCGTGGTAGCGTTTTGTGGTGAATGATATTACGTTGTCAGCCCCGTCCATCATGTAGAATGGGTGCGTTTTCCCGATGCTTTTTACGCCAATATTTATTTTGTTATTTTCTAAACAAGCAATAAATCTTAGTACCTCTCCCCTACTTTCGGCTTCGTTTACCATATTTTCAAAATAGGCATTTGATACTTCTAATTCTTTGAAGAAATCCTCAACAGTTGGGGCTTTTTCGCAGTTTTCTGGCAATAGTTTTTCTATCGTAACATCTTCTGGTTCAAGGCGTAAGCCAATTTCTCTACCCAAAATCAAAATCTTTCTTGCAACGTCCATTCCACTCAAATCTTCTCTTGGGTCAGGTTCGGTATAACCTTTTACTTTGGCTTCTTTTACAATATCGGCAAACTTTACACCTGCTTTGAAATTGTTAAAAATATACGATAAAGTTCCTGACAAAACGCCTTCGATTTTTTCAAATCTGTCTCCCGAAGAAATCAAGCCTTGTAACGTATTAATGACTGGTAAACCCGCCCCAACGTTGGTTTCATATAAGAACTTTACGCCTTTTTTCAGAGCTGTTCTGTGCAATAAGGCGTAGTCGTCATAACGTCCAGAGTTGGCTACTTTATTGGGCGTTACTACGGAGATATTAGCTTCAAATAATCCTAAATAATAGTTATGAATTTCTTTGTTGGCAGTACAATCTGCAAAGACCGAATTGGGTAAATTTAAGCGTTTCGCTTCTTCTACAAATGCCCAAATTTCAGCAGGTTTTCCTTTTGAATCACGTTCTTCTTCCCACGAATCTAAGTCAATACCTTGTGAATCAATCAACATTTTTCGAGAATTCATTACGCCTACCAAATTGATTTTCAAGGCTTTATACTTTGAAAGGTAATTTTCTTGTCCTTGTAATTGTTCTAACAATGCTTTACCGATTAAACCTGTTCCTACTAAGAAAAGGTTTAGGGTTTTGGCTTGCGAGAAGAAGAACGAATCGTGGATTACGTTCAAGGCTTTTGAAATATCTTTCTTTTCAATCACCACGGAAATGTTCAATTCTGATGAACCTTGTGCAGTGGCAATAATGTTGATTCCGTTTTTACCCAGAACCGAAAATAATTTCCCACTCACGCCAGTATGACGACGCATTCCTTCGCCCACAACAGCAATTACCGACAGATTTTCTTGAATATCAATGCCTTCAACATCACCAACGGCAATTTCATTCTTGAATTCATTTTCCAAAATTGCCTTCACATTAGCGGATGCCGAGGGATTTATGGCGAAGCAAATCGAATGTTCGGAAGATGCCTGAGAAATGAGAACTACCGAAATTTCGTGCTTTGCCAAAACCGTAAATAATTTGGCAGAAACACCCGCAACGCCAATCATTCCTGAACCTTGCAAATTAACCAAAGCCAAATTATCAATCGAAGAAATACCTGTAATAATGTACTCAGATGGCTCTGCAACCCGATTTACGACTGTCCCGATGAAATCTGGATTAAAAGTATTGAGTACCCGAATCGGGATATTTTTGGCAAAAGCGGGTTGCAAGGAAGGCGGATAAATTACTTTCGCTCCAAAATGCGTTAATTCCATCGCCTCCGAATACGTGATAGTCGGAATGGTGAACGCATTTTTCACTTTGCGTGGGTCGGCGGTCATCATGCCGTCCACGTCTGTCCAAATTTCGATTTCTTGGGCATTCAAAGCCGCCCCAAAAATCGAACCTGTATAATCTGAACCTCCACGTCCGAGGGTCGTAGTTTCGCCTTTTTCAGTCGAACCAATGAAACCTGTAATGAGTTGGAGAGATTTTGTTTTCGAGAAATAATCTTGAATCTGACGATTAGTTACCTCAAAATTCACATTTGCAATTCCAAAGTTATCATCAGTCTGAATCACCTTTCGAGCATCCAAATACTGACAATCAACGCCTTGGGCGTGAAGTATTTCGTAAATCAGAGTCGTAGAAAGTCGTTCTCCAAAGCTCACGATGAGGTCGGAAGTACGGGTAGAGATTTCACGAATCAACGAAACACCTTTCAACAAATCTTCTAATTCATTGATAATGGTACGAATATTGGCAAATACTTTCGACTGCGATTTTACATCAATTAATGCCCTAACGACCTCAAAATGACGATTTTCAATTTCTCTGACAAGGTCGAAATACGTTGTATCATTCAATGTTGCCAAACGTCCCGCTTCAATGAGTTTATTCGTAACGCCACCCATCGCCGAGAAAACGGCAGCAACTGTTTCGCCCTTGGCTTGCTTGGCTTTGATGATATTTAATACCGATTGGATACTGGCAACAGTCCCACAAGATGTTCCTCCGAATTTTAATACTTTCATTTATTTTAGTGAATAGTTTCCCTATTCCTGCTTGGATTATCTGCTTTACAACAGCAGGTTTCATTTATTTATGCTATAAATTATAAGTTATTCTCTTCCTTAATTTTCAAAATAAAGTCAGTGGACTCTTTAAAAATCTGAGCAATAACTTCTATGCTAATACGACCCACTTCCAAAGCCCTAATAATTCCTTCGTCTTTTTGTTCTTTTCTTCCTTTTTGCACGTCATCATCATGTACAGTTTGAATAATATTCCTCCAATCACGATAAATTTTCAATCTGTAATCATATTCTTTTTTGTCCTCCGAACTCAGTTTTTTGTAGTCTTCGTAATTCTCGAAAGGTACAAAATCTGTGAATTTGGCTACTTTTTTATCAATATCAAACATGATTTTACAGGTTATTTTCTTCTTTAATTTTCAAAACAAAGCCAATTGACACTTCAAAATCTTCTGCAATTTCATCAAAATTCAATTTTCCTCTTTTAATGGTTCTAATGATTCGTTCCACTTTTTCTTTCATTCCTCCTTCATCAAAAGCTGTATCAATTACATTCACTAAATCTCGATATTGTTTCAAGCTATCTTCATACTCTACTAATTCAGCGGATGAAAATTTGGCAATTTCAGCCGCTTTGAATAGTTTATCAAAGATTTTTTCTTGTAATTTTTCAGGACGTTTCTCTAATTCAGGCAAGTATTTAAGAACATATAACCATTTATCATAAGTTGTTTCTAATTCCTCCTCTGTCTTGTTAAAATTGGGCATTTCGAGGTAAATAAAAGTCAATTTATCGTAAAATACCTTACAATTTTGGTCTTTTAATTTAACTTCATGTCTCACCATTTTTTCATCTTTATCTTCTGAAAACACAAAATCTAAAATACCAACCGTGTAAACTTCTGATAATTTAAAATTCCATTCACCCTTCAATCCTTGCTCTTGAATAGGAAATGAAGCATAATAAACGCTTCTATCTTTAAAATAATTCTGTTTCGCCTTTTGCATTTCAACGATAAAACGTTCATTATTTTTTCCAACACAATACAAATCAAAAATTGCTTTTCTATCTGATTTAGAACGTGCTGTTCTTTCATTATTAGCATACGTTAAATCCAATATTTTGCGTTCTTTGGGCAATATAACTTCATTCAAAAAATCTATCAACAAATCCTTATTAGGTTCTGTACCAAACAGTTTTTTGAAGCCAAAATCTGTAAATGGATTTATGTATTTATCTTTTAAAGCCATGATGTTGTATAGTTTTTCATTTCCCAAAAGCAAAGATACCAATTTCACTCCCTCCGCCCAAAATCCTACAAAACAATCATCTTCTACAATGGTTTATTTGTAAATAACTGTCTGAATTTGGATTCGTCAGATTTATGGATTTTTTGGATTAATCCTACGATAATAAAATCCAAAAAATCCTCTAATCCCACACGGTGCGACGTTTCGCAATCCAAATTCAGACAAACAAAAATGCAAAACAAACCCATGAAAACCCTCATAACAACCTTACTGCTATTGATTTCAAATTATATCATAGCACAAAACAAAAGCCTTGCCAATCAATCAAAACCTGGTTGTGGACCTGTGGCTGAAACAAACCTAAAAAAGAAAATGGAAAATCAAACAAAGAAAGACGAAAAAAATGTGCTTGGAACAGAACTACAAATCGCTGGTACTTCCCCCTTGACAGGCTTTTATAGAGACGGTTTTTGCTCAACGGGAAACGCTGACAGAGGTATTCACGTAGTAGCAGCCATCGTTACGGACAAGTTTTTACAATACTCAAAAGCCCGTGGTAATGATTTAATTACGCCTTCACCAACTTATGGATTCCCAGGTTTAAAGGCGGGTGATAAATGGTGCTTGTGTGCGGCACGTTGGAAAGAAGCCTACGATGCTGGGGTAGCTCCGCCCGTTGTGTTGGAAGCAACGCACGAAAAAGCTTTGGAATATGCTACCTTGGAAGAATTAAAGGGTGTTATCAAATAATTAACACAGGGTTAATATTTTCTTAACGAGTCTGTTTTTTTGGATTGATAGTTTTGTAGAAAAAACACAAATCCATGAAAAAATCATTCCTTAAACTCTCTTTTGCTTTCTTATCTGCCTTGTTATTAAGTAGTTGCGACAAAACCGTAACAGAACCCGAATTCTTTGTCAATGAAGACGCAGCAACTTTTGCTGAGATTGGCACAATAGATATTGGTGATCTTGGAGCTGCCGAAATTTCAACTTATGACCCTCAAACAAAACGTTTATTTGTAGTAAATAACAGTACGGTCAATAAGATTGATGTCATAGATTTTGCTGACCCTACAAAATTGTCTGTCATTAGTTCTATAAGTTTGAGAGCTTATGGTGGTGCTGTGAATAGTTTGGCGGTATCAAATGGTAAATTGGCTGCTGCCATTGAAGCTTCTAACAAACAAGATAATGGCAAAGTAGTAATTTTCAATACTACTGATTATAAGGAAGTTAAAGTCATAACTGTTGGTGCTTTACCAGATATGATTACGTACTCACCAGACGGTAAATTTATTTTAACCGCCAATGAAGGAGAACCGAGTGATAATTACACAAATGACCCAAATGGAACGATTTCTATCATTTCGGTAAATGATAATTATTCAGTTACAACCTTGGACTTTACTTCATTTGCCAGTCAGCAAGCGGCTTTATCTGCAAAAGGATTTAGAGTTTATGGATTAAAAGCGACTATGGCACAAGATATTGAACCTGAGTATATTACCGTTTCAGATGATTCAAAAACAGCTTGGGTTACGCTTCAAGAAAATAACGCAATTGCCAAAATAAGTCTTGAATCTAAGGCAATTACAAGTATTTTACCACTTGGTTTTAAGGACTACAATACCGATGCAAATAGTGTTGACATAAGTGACAGAGACAATGGAATGGTATTAGGAAAATGGAATAATGTCCGAGGAATGTATCAGCCCGATGCCATTGCGGTTTTGGAAAGTGGTGGAATTCCTTATTTGTTCACTGCCAATGAGGGTGATGCAAGAGAATATGCTGCATTTGCTGAAATAAAAAGAGTGAGTACCTTGAAATTAGACCCAACGGCTTTTCCAGATGCCACTTTCAAAACCGATGCAAAAGCGGGCAGATTGAACGTTACAACCACTTTGGGCGACCCTGATGGCGATGGTGACTATGACTTTTTATATTCATTAGGTGCTCGTTCATTCAGTGTTTGGAATGGCAATGATGGAACTTTAGTTTTTGATAGTAAAAACGAATTAGATACAAAAGCAATCGCCGAAAAAATCTATGACGATGC
>JAYVIV010000107.1:0-54752 GCA_043769985.1 Arcicella sp. | reverse complement strand
CTAAATTTATTAAAAGAAGGCGGTCGAATAAAAGTTGTTTCAAAAAAAATACAGGACAAAGCCCTGTATTTTTTTTTATGTTCCTAATAAATTACTTTGTTCGTGTTTTAGTTTTCTGAACAACGAAAGGCACACAAATATTTGGTGTACACTCGCAGAAATCTTCTACATAAATAGGGCAACAGCTATTGTTTGGACAAGTGTTGCCATTTACTCTGACCGAATATTTACCTGCTTTTGTTACACTATAATTTTGTAAAGTAGCCCCTAAAATAGGTTGTCCAGTTGCATCATCATACCATTGATAAGATGTATAACCAGCAGGAGCAGAAATAATCACAATTTCATTTCGTTCTTGACAAATCTTGATAGGCACACTCACACAAGCTCTTGCAAAATCATCTTCAGTTTCAGATTTATTACCAACTTGTGAGTCAATATCAGTACCATTCATTGTCTGAATCCATGCTTCATTACAAACTAAACCACCATAAAAACCTCCTACTGCTGAGATTTTTGCAGTAATTTCTAATATCGCAGAATCCCCTTTTGCCAAGGTAATGCCAGACCAAAGTTTGGTAGTATTATCATAAGTTCCTTTTGAAGCGGTTGCCGAAACAAAAGTCAAGAAAGTAGATAAACTATCTTTAACGGAAATACCACTAACCGAAATTGTTTGTAAATCTTGACGTCTTACAAGGAGTTTAAATACTACATTATCACCAATTTGTTTTTTACAATCAGTTGATAAAACAGTTTTAGTTAAAGCCAAATCAACGGGTGGGATTGTCGTTGGTGTAACTATAAGCACTACAGTTGCCGTTGACGTACAAGTACCCGATGATGAAACTATTACGGTATAAGTTCCTGCCATTACCAAAGTGGCCGAAGCAATCGTTGGATTTTGACTGGTTGAGGTAAAGCCATTCGGGCCAGACCATGAATAAGATGTTCCACCTATTGATGAACTTGTCAAGTTGATACTTGCTCCTTCATTGACTGGTGAATTACTGCTTGCCGTTACATTCGTTGGATTGGCATTCACCGTCACTACTACACTGGCAGTATCTTTACAACCCAAAGCATTTTGAGCTACCAATACATAAGTCGTTGTACTTGATGGGCTTACTGCCGTTGGAGTACTTACCGCTGTTCCTGTGGCCGTGGCTACTGTCCAGACGGGACTTAGTAAACTCGCATAGCCTGTAATCTTTGTCGTTAAATCTACACTCGTTCCTGCACAAATCGTGGCTGTTCCATCCGCTATCACGGGTTTGGCATTCACTACTACTTGAGCCGTGTCAGTACAAGTAATTCCGCCACCCGTTACCGAGTAGATGAACTTGTAGGTTCCTGCCGCACTTAGTCCACTGATGTTTCCTGTCGCATCAATCGTGGCTGCCGATGGGTTGCCCGTTTGAGCGGCCCAAGTTCCCCCCGATGTTATTGCCGTTAATTTAGCCGTACTCGTGGGTTGGCAAACTGCGGCTGCATCTGCCCCTGCATTTGGTTTAACACAACCTGAACATGGACTCACCGTAACGGCTACGGTATCTAAACATCCTGCTACGCTGTATTGGAATTGATAGGTTCCAGCTACTGTCATACCACTTACGGCATTACCCGCTATCGTCGCTACTGCTGGCGTGACTCCTATTTGGGTGAACGTGCCACCCGCCGTAACTGGTACTAAGGTGGTAGCCGTGGTTAATGTATTCGTCGCTGGATTTGCACAGGCTAAAGTCTGGTCGGTGCCAGCGTTTGGTTTTTGATTTACATTTACCGTTACTTTCACACCCAATGATTTACATGTGGCATCTTTCACACAGGCTACGTAATAATCGGTCGTTGCTGTCAACGCTGGGGTTATAAATACTGCCGAACTTCCCACTTCTGTAGTCAAGGCTGCATTCGAATACCATTTGGCTGGATACGTTGCATCACAACCGCTTGAGGTTAATGTGGCCGTACTGCCCGAACAAATCGTAGTGCCAGAGGCCGTTGGAGTTGGGGGTGTACACGTGGGCGTAACAAGCACTGCCGTTGTTGCCGTTGACGTACAAGTACCCGATGATGAAACCATTACAGTATAAGTTCCTGCCATTACCAAAGTGGCCGAAGCAATCGTTGGATTTTGACTGGTTGAGGTAAAGCCATTTGGGCCAGACCATGAATAGCTGGTTCCGCCTGTACTTGTCGAGGTCAAATTAATCGCACTTCCTTGATTGACTGGCGAATTACTGCTTGCCGTTACTGCCGTTGGGGGTGTACACGTTATCACACCAATATCAAAACTATGGTTATTTTCTCCTGCATTACCTGTTTTCAGTGCAATAGTACCGCTGGTGGTGTTGTTATCTATCAAAGTTGTACCTACACCCGTAAGTGAGAATGATGAATAGGTAGCCAATGTACCAGTACCCAAAGCTGTTTTGACTTTGATTACATAGTCTTGATTAGCTTTTAAATTTGTAAAAAACCAACTACCTTTCTGACCATTAAGGGTGGCCGATGTTACGGTCTGTACAGGTAAACCAGTAGCAGATGTACCTTCATAAAGTTCTATTTCTACGCCATCCACACCATTTTCTCCTGCATCTTGGATACCATCTTTGTCGGTATCTTGCCAGATTCTGTTTCCAATTTCGATTGGGGCTTCAATACCTGACAGCTCTACATCGCCCAATCCATTTGCTTTGGCAAAAACACCATTAAAATCAACTCTGTTATATAATTCATAGTTCGAGTTTGCCATATAAGAACCGTTTGTGGTAGATAATGTCATGGTACCTGCATCTCCTGAATTAGTGCTTTGGGCAAAAGCCGTTAAAAATACCTCACCTTGCCCTTTTAGAACTGCTAATGCTCCTGTCGTTGTTTCATTGTGGGGGTCACCAGAATTTGAGCTGTCATTAAAAAATTCTTTTCCTCCTGGTCCTTCACCAATATTACTTGAGCCTGTGAGAACAGTCCCATTGGCTGAGGTAACGCTACCATCATTTTCTAAAATAAATGAACCTGAATTGCAATTTAAACCGGCAATTAATACATCACCTGCGGTTGAAATAGAAATGGATGTTGTGGTAGTTTTTAAAAATCTTCGGTTGTCATCTCCCCATTGGTGGCCAGACCTGTCCATAAACCCTAAGACCATATCACCATTATCGCTAAACTCTATGTCAGAAAGTAGCGGTGTTCCATATCTTCTGGCTAAACCAGTTCCGGTGCCAAAAACACCTTCACTATCATTAGTCCACGGATGCCAATCATCAAGTCTGGCATAATCCAAAGGTACAGTTACCAAAGCACTACTATTAAAAGTGGCTGTTGCTGTTGGGTTGTTCAATTCATATACTGAGGCATTTACATTAGCCAGCGTTCCTCCATTCTCACCAGAACATACCACACCAACGTATAATTTACCCCTATAAAACTTTAGTCCCCACGGGCGATATTCTCCATTGGTACACGTTTTAGCTGGGACATCATAACTTGTTACACTCACTACTGAGGTTGGATTATAGGCATCGTTCAATTCCAACCTAAATACTTTTCTTGAATATAGATTCATCACAAATAAAAATTTGCCATCGTCGCTGATGTCAATATCTCCCAAACCCACTTTCCCAACTTGATCAAAAGCAGCAGGGTCAAAGCTTGGGTCATTTGGATCTGAGGTTAGTCCTCTCTGTGCGTTTGTTCCGATTACGCCCAAACCAGCAGGTTTCCCTATAAGGGCATCTACTGAGCCTAAATAAGTCACTGTCGAATTATCTGCTGCAATAGAATAACTTGTTCCTTCTCCGTAGGCAGGTGCAGAAGTTGCAGCTCTTGTTCGATGTCCATTAGCATCCATGTTATAAAAAGAATTTACAGTAAACGAAGTAGCAGTAGGAGTAAGCATATATATACCGCCACTACCCAGGCTACCTAAGCCAACATGTCTTTTAACTAACGCAGATGTAAAAACTTTTTTAGCTTGCTTACTGTACGCTACTCCCCACGTTGGCCCTATTATCGCACCATTCACTTTTTGGCTTGGTGGTGTAGTTGTGGTTGCTCCACTATTTGTGTAGGGATAACCTATAAACCAAGCACCATTTGCTGTACCTCCAGCCACTAAGGGATCACCGTTGATATAACACGGAATAAATACATTCACCCCTGTTGTGCCTGTGTTATAATCGCTCGGATTATGAACGGCAAAGTTTACATTGGTGGCTGTTGAAGCTACAAACTGAACAGACGAACCATAAGTTGTGCCTGACGCAGAAGAAAAATCAATACCACTATTGACACAATTACCTACAGCTGGAATCGTAAATTCCACCCTAACTTGCCCTGAACAACCTGTTAGGGTATAATTGGGTGAAGTCGTCCCTGCTGAAGTCGTGGAGGCACATTGAGTACCTGCCGCATTGAAGGCTTTTACAAGAATACCCGAAACGAGTGGCTCATTGGTATCTTTTGTTCCATTACCATTGAAGTCACGAAAGACTGTTCCCGATTGAGCAAAAGCACAATGAGTCAATAGACTAAGGATTACTATAATTGAGAGCTTATTTGTAAATATTTTCATTGTTTGAAAATTTATATGGATTATCTAATTTTTAAGAATTTATTAGAAATGGGTGTTAGTTTTTTATTGCAGTTACTGTACCTTATTAGTTTTTATATGAGAATACTATATACGATGGGAATCATTAGCATCTTTTTAACCATTATGGTCGTAACCCCTAAAAACTGTGTTTATGGCTTGAAAAAAGAAGTGATGCTAATCAACTAAACTTTAATGTAGGTGCAAATAAATGAAAGTTTGAGATCTTTAATCTTCCAAAACATACTTCATTCAGAAAATTAAAAAGGAGTAGTAAACACTTTTTTCATGATTTTTATATTAATCCCGTAAGTGTCTCTAATTGTAGTGAAAATATATATAGTCAATAAATGTGCCAAAGTAATACTTTAGATTATAATAGTAATATCTTGGTTTATAGTAGCAATCATGAAGGTACTATTTGAAAGAATAGGAAGAAACTGTGGATTCTTATGAAGAGAATTATTGAAATTTTAAATTGAGATAAGATATCAAAAGGTGTGCCAATAAAAAGTGATTAATAAAAAGAACATCTCTCCATTCATATTTTCACACGTTGATTCTATAATTGGGCAGGCTATTAATTGAGAACATTTATCATAAGAAATACATTTCTGGTGTTCAACAAAAAAATATAACTCGCTGAATCTTATTATTTTTGGATGATTCATCGAGGAGGACTTACTAAAATTTTGCAAGAATTGGAAGCCTCTTCTTTCATTACACAAATTCCAGCTTTTAAGAAAAAACACAAGGATTTTATATATCGCTTATCTGATGAATACTCGCTTTTTTATTTAAAATTTATGGAAAGAAAAGTTTTTACCGGTAAAGATGAATGGCAAAAAGCATCTGCCAAAAATAAGTACAAAATATGGGTAGGCTACGCTTTTGAAAGTATCTGTATTAAGCACGTGGAAGCTATAAAAATGGCTTTGGGCATATCAGGCATTTATACTGAGACGTCCAGTTATTTTCATAAAGGAAATGAAACAACGGAAAGGCTGCAAGTTGATTTAGTGATTGACCGTGCCCACAGAGCCATTAATTTATATGAAATTAAATTTTATAACGATGATTTTATCATGATAGATGCCTTTACAACTTACTTTGAGAAAAAGAAGGCAACGGTTTAAAGAATTAACTAATACTCGAAAAGTAGTCTTCAACACCCTCATCACAAATTATGGTGTAAGACATAGTCGAGAAAGTTTAGGGCAAATAGACCATGTTATCACAATGGATAAACTCTTTGTTTTAGAAAATTTTGGATGATAACAATTGCCTCCCCCTTTTTGCATTTACCCAAG
The DNA here is from genome assembly GCA_043769985.1 of Arcicella sp. Classification (GTDB taxonomy): domain Bacteria; phylum Bacteroidota; class Bacteroidia; order Cytophagales; family Spirosomataceae; genus Arcicella. The sequence continues at coordinate 48,845 of JAYVIV010000107.1, read as the reverse complement.
TTTATAAAAAGATATTCCCCTTTATGTTTGTATTTAATCAAGATTCCGTAATTTTGCACCCCTAACGAAGTTACCTGATTTTAAAAGTAAATAGTGATTGGTGAATAGTGATTGGTTAATACCATATAATCTCCCTATTAAACTAATCACCAATAACAAATAACTAATAACAAAAAAAAACAATGGCACGTGATTTAAAGTACACAAGAAACATTGGTATTGCTGCCCACATTGATGCGGGAAAAACAACCACTACTGAACGTATTCTTTATTATGCTGGTGTAAGCCACAAAATTGGTGAAGTTCATGATGGAGCGGCAACAATGGACTGGATGGAACAGGAGCAGGAAAGAGGAATTACCATTACTTCGGCGGCTACAACCGTAGAGTGGAAATACAGAGATCAAGATTACCACGTAAATATTATTGATACACCTGGTCACGTGGATTTCACGGTGGAAGTAAACCGTTCATTGCGTGTTTTAGATGGTCTTGTGTTTTTATTTAGTGCGGTTGATGGTGTTGAGCCTCAGTCTGAGACTAACTGGCGTTTGGCTAATAACTATAACGTGGCTCGTTTAGGCTTCGTGAATAAAATGGACCGTTCTGGTGCCGACTTCTTGAACGTGTGTAAGCAAGTAAAAGAAATGTTGGGTTCTTATGCAGTGCCTTTACAATTACCAATCGGTGCGGAAGATAAATTTGAAGGTGTGGTTGATTTGGTAAACTTCCGTGGTATTAAATGGAACGAGCATGATAAAGGAATGACTTTTGAAGTTGTGCCTATTCCAGAAGATATGATTGAGGAAGCAACTGAATACCGTGAGAAATTATTAGAAGCAGTAGCTGATTTTGATGATACTTTAATGGAGAAATTCTTTGAAGATCCAGAATCTATTTCAGAAGATGAAATTTTGACTGCTCTCCGTAAAGCAACTATTGCGATGCAAATCGTACCAATGCTTTGTGGTTCTTCTTTCAAAAATAAAGGAGTTCAAACGATGTTGGATTATGTGATGGCATTATTGCCTTCGCCAATGGATAGAGAAAGTACTTACGGAACTGACCCACGTACTGATGCTGAAATTGTTCGTCATCCAACAGTTACTGACCCATTTGCTGGTTTAGCCTTCAAAATTGCCACTGACCCTTACGTAGGTCGTTTGTGTTTTGTTCGTGCTTATTCTGGTGTTTTGGAAGCAGGTTCTTATGTTTTGAATAACCGTTCTGGCAACAAAGAGCGTATTTCACGTATCTTCCAAATGCACGCAAATAAGCAGAATTCAATCGAAAGATTAGAAGCTGGTGATATTGCGGCAGTTGTAGGTTTCAAGGACATCAAAACGGGTGATACTTTATCAGCCGAGAAATTCCCAATCGTATTAGAATCAATGGTATTCCCAGAACCAGTTATTGGTTATGCAATTGAGCCTAAGAAATCTGCCGATCAAGATAACTTCTCGAAAGCAATTGGTAAATTAATTGAAGAAGATCCTACCTTGAAAGTTGAGTCTAACGATGAGACAGGACAAACTATTATCAAAGGAATGGGCGAACTTCACCTTGAAATCATCATCGACCGTATGCGTCGTGAATTCAAAGTGGAAGTAAACCAAGGAGCTCCACAAGTAGCTTACAAAGAATCATTAACGAAAACGACTGAACACCGTGAAGTTTACAAAAAACAATCGGGTGGTAAAGGTAAATTTGCCGATATCGTATTCGAAATGGGACCTCGTGAAGATGGTAAAGAAGGCTTAGAATTCATAAACGGTATTGTGGGTGGTGTAATTCCAAAAGAATTTATTCCTTCAATCCAAAAAGGATTTGACGGTGCTATGAAAACGGGTGCGTTGGCAGGTTATCCAATGGATTCAATGAGAGTAAGAATTTTCCACGGTTCTTTCCACGATGTCGATTCAGATGCGTTATCATTCGAAATGGCAGCCAAATTGGGTTATAAAGAAGCAGCGAAAGCGGCAGGAGCAAAATTGATGGAGCCAATCATGGCTGTTGAAGTTATCACGCCTGACGAATATACGGGACCAATAACAGGTGACATGAACCGTCGCAGAGGTATGATGAAAGGAATGGATACCAAACAAGGGGCCCAAGTATTGAAAGCAGATATTCCATTATCGGAATTGTTCGGTTATATTACTGACCTTCGTACAATGTCATCAGGACGTGCAACGGCAAACTTAACCTTCTCTCACTACGAATTCGTGCCACAAAACTTGGCAGAGGAAATTGTGAAAAAAGCGAAAGGATTGTAATTGCAAACATATAGAAATATAAAAGGGTTATCTGCTTGCGTAGATAACCCTTTTTACGTTAAAATAATGTAAATTAGCATCTTAAATTCTGAAATTATATCTTGACGGTATAATATTAAAGAACAGTGTAAATTATGCACATTACATCACTCAATATAAAAAATTTTAAATCTTTTCAAAATGTAAAAATACATTTTAATCAAGATTTGAATATCCTTACGGGCGTAAATAATGCAGGAAAAACTACCATATTAGAGGCTATTTCTTTATGGAATGAATGTTTCACTAAACTAATTAGAGAAGCTAAACGCTCCGTTTCGAATTATAAAACAGGAGATTGGACGCTCGGTAATACACAAGATAAATATTTTAGATTTGATGAAATAAATAGTGTAAGAAGTCCGAATGCCGAAGATATTTTTTATGATAGAAATAAAAAAAATAAAATTGAATTAGCCGCAACCATCAATAATGGTACGGATAACTTAGAAATACGCTTTAAAATAAGTGATTCTGGTGGAAACTATATTATCGAATTGGATAATTTTACATCGTATAATTTCACAAAGTTTAATACTTTTTTCAGAAACCTTCCTGAACCATTGGGCTTATTCTACTCATCGCCAGTTCCTTACATTCCTCAACAGGAAAATTTTGTAACTGATCCGCAGATAAAAGATGCTATCAAAACCAGAAATTCAGTTGCCGTTTTAAGAAATAGAATTTACAGATTATATCAGACCCCTCGTTTCCAAGCATTTCAAAGTGATTTATCTTTTATTCTGTATAATACAGCGTCCTCTTATTTAAAAATCGTTAATAGGAGTGATATACAGAGAAATCCAAGTGTACAAATTGATTTTACCATTGGTAGTAAAGATGTAGAGAAAGACATCGCTCTTTTAGGCAGTGGCTCGCTTCAAGCAATCGAAATTTTGTTGAATATATACCAGCAGGGTGATGAAAGAAAAGACTTAAACATCATTCTATTAGATGAACCAGATAGCCACATTCATAGAGATATTCAAAAGAGATTAATGGTCGTTTTAACAAAATTTTCTAAGGATAACCAAATTTTCTTTTCTACCCATAATGAATCTTTAATAAGAAGTGCATCTCATAAACATTTGTTTCATTTAGACGGACAATCTGTTGCAGATATCAAAAGTATAGATAAAGGTGTGCTTAATAAAATAGGAATTCCCCATTTTTCTGGCATTTATCCTTCACAAATAAATCCATTAATAAGAAGTTTGGGAAGCACGAGCGGACTTGACTTCATCAATGCTATTGAAGCAGATAAGTTGATTTTTGTAGAAGGTGAAGATGATGCAAGGGTTTACGCTCAATTATTGCAACAAATAATTGGGAATGACAGCAAAAAGTTTATGTTTTGGGTTTTAGGAGGAATAAGCAAGATTTTTGAAAACATTCAAAGTTATAAAAAGGTGTTTTCTGAAATAAAAAATGGGAAAACCTTGTGGGAGAAATCATACCTTATTTTTGACAAAGACGATTTGACCGATAATCATAAAGACTTATTTGTCTTAAAATTAAAAGAAAAATTAGGCTTAGGGGCGTTCTGTTTCAGTAGCTATACCCAAGAATCCGTGCTATTTACTGATTTGTCAATTTTATCAAAATTATTATCACAATGGATAAATAATAAAACAGAACAATTACCCGATGAAAGTGAATTACTTGAAAATATTGGGAGAGCTTACAATAATATTGAAGGCATATTAAAAGCGAAATACACTAATGACTATATTAAATCGGATAATTGCTACAAACAATATAGAGGTAGATTCATTGATAAGACAAAAGTGGCATTCAATTCAACTTCTTCAATTATTTCTTTGAATGATATTCAATTGTTTAGTGCTTTAACAACCTATTACAATCAAGTAATTGAATCAGGTAATTACTACAAATTAATGACAAAAGAACACGTGGAAATGATTATAAATGAAGCTCTTATCCCATACAACATACTATTTTCAGTTGAAGAAGATTACTTTGATTTGATTTCTTTTGCCAATAAATCTTTATGGTTTGAGGAGTGGGATTTTCTAAGAGATGTTTAAATTAAACAAAAAAACCTTTCATAATTATCCATGAGAAGTTTTTGTTTTAACTTAAACGCAACCATACCTCATTTTAAGTTCAAAAATGGACTAAAATTGAACTTCATTTTGAGCTATATTGAGCTATAAAATACATATACTCAGCTAAAACCAACAAAAAATGACGATTATAGCTGAGTATTGATTTATAAACAGCTATATTTGATAAAAAATGTCGATTTTAGCTGAGTATATGGAAAATATCATTGGAAGACATAAAGAAATTGAGGTATTAAATAAAGTCACAAATTCTAATAAATCTGAATTTGTAGCGATTTATGGCAGAAGAAGGGTTGGAAAAACCTTCTTGATTCGACAAACCTTTTTCGAAAATACTACATTCCAATTAACTGGGGTCAATAATGCAACATCTCGCCAACAGTTAGCCAACTTTTATGCAGCCTTAACCAAACAAAAAGGTGGAGATTTTCCGATTCCCAAAAATTGGTTTGATGCCTTTCAACAACTCATAACAGTTTTAGAAAAAAGTGATGACAATAGAAAGGTAGTTTTCTTAGATGAACTTCCTTGGCTTGATACACCGAAGTCAGATTTTTTAATTGCCTTAGAACACTTTTGGAATAGTTGGGCAAGTACCAGAAACGATATTTTATTGATTGTTTGTGGTTCTTCAGCTTCGTGGATTCTAAATAAACTCATCAATAACAAAGGCGGATTGCACAATCGGGTAACCGTCAGAATAAAATTAGAGCCGTTTAATCTCTTAGAATGTGAGGCTTTTTTCCAAGCAAAATCCTGTGCTTTTACTCGCTACCAACTCTTGGAATTATACATGGTTTTTGGAGGAATTCCGTTTTATTTAGACCAAGTTGACAGTCATTTAAGTGCTACTCAGAACATTAATAAATTGTGTTTTGAAGAGAATAGTTTTTTTAGAATTGAATATAAAAACCTTTACGATTCACTATTTAAAAATGCGAATAATCATGTGACAATCGTGGAAACTTTGGCTCAAAAAACTAAAGGTATGAAACGCAATGAATTGATAAAAACTTCAAAATTAGCTAATGGAGGCACTTTTTCTAAAATTTTACAGGAATTAGAAGATAGTGGATTTATCAGAAAATATATTTCTTACGGTAAGAAATCAAACGAATCTATTTATCAATTAACTGATTTTTATTCTATTTTTTATCTAAAATTTATTAAAGATTCAGATGTTTTGGATGAGCGTTTTTGGATGAATAATATCGATAGCCCAAGCAGAAGGGCATGGAGCGGTTTTGCCTTTGAACGTGTGAGCCTTTCACATATCAGGGAAATAAAACAAGCATTAGGAGTTAACATGATACAAACTTCAATAAGTGCTTGGCAAAATGAGAATACCCAGATTGATTTATTGATTGACCGCCGAGATCAAGTAATTAATCTTTGCGAGATAAAATTTTCAATCAACCCATTTACGATTGATAAAAAATATGCCGAAAATTTGGGTAATAAAATCAGTTCTTTCAGAGAAGCCTCACAAACCCGAAAAGCTATTTATTTAACGATGATTACTACTTTCGGACTTACTAAAAATAATTATAGTTCCTCAATGGTGCAAAATGAATTAACGATGGATTCTTTATTTGTAAAATTGATATAACTACAAAAAAGCCCTCAAAAATCGAACTTTGAGGGCTTTTAAACTCACACCGAAATACCCAATAACCCTTTTCCCCCCGTCATTAAACACAATTCCTTAAATTTTCCTGGCGTGATTCCTACGTATTTTTTGAAGATAATGAAGAAATAATTGGTACTACCAAAACCCGCTTTGAAACACGCATCGCTTATGTCATTTTTGGTTTCTGATAATAATTCTTTGGCAATTTTTATGCGTTCTTGGTTGATATAATCAAGGGGCGTAATCCCTAATTCTCGCTTAAATTGGCGGAAGAAATTTGGTTTACTCATGCACGCCAAATCACATAATTTTTCGATACTGAGTTTCTCGGTGATGTGTTCTTTGATGTACTGAATCACAAAAGCAAAACGATTGACATTTACATATTTTTTGTAATTATCCACAATCAAAACCCTTGCTTGCGTTTGCATTAGTCTGATTAACAGTTCATTAATCATAAAATTGGCAAATAAATCTTTCGCCGAATTATTTTCAGTAGAGAGTTTTACCAATCTATCAATCGTGGAGGTTACTTCCGAAGAATTTTTTAAATGGAATGTATTTTCATCAATTTTCCACGACTCGTGTTCCTCAATTTTAGTATATTTTTCATTCAATAAATCAACCGTTTCCTTAATTTGTTCACTCTTGATTGCCAAAGCCATGCACTGGGTTGGGTTCGAGAAATCAGCCTCGGGAAAATCAATAATCATTTCTTCATTGGCTGGCACTATCACGGATTCTCCAGGGAGATATTCAAAGCCTTTTTTATCAAACAAGTGCATGACTTTCTTACCCCGAAACATACTCGTCAGCACGAAACTATTAAACTTTAAATGGACATTTTGACTTTGCTCGTGGGTTTCAAAAATATTCAATTCAAAATTATCTAATGAATAAATCGTACGATTTTCAACGAGTGTAGTCAGCTTGTTTATGGGCTTTAATGGTACTAATTGGGGTTTATGGATTTGTTTCATCGGTTTGTTCTACGCTAAATTAAACGCCCTAATTTTGTTCATTTTCATGAATAAATCATTCCGTTAAACCTATTTGTTTGTGGTAACATAAAATATCAATTGGCTAAAATCTAATTATCAGAAATTGATAACGAAATGATACTATCGTCAAGTATTGTGATATAAAAGTAAATAGCAATAGTAATAATTCAAGATATTTTTGTGTATAATTTATTATTTAAACAAATATAGCATTTTAATATCATGGAAAATCTTGAATTAGAAGTAGAAGCCCCCGTAACGGCATCCAATTCAACGGATGATAATCGTGTGGCGAGACCTATTTTTAGAACTCAATACGATAATTTTATTGGTGGTAAATGGGTTGCACCCGTCAAAGGACAATATTTTGATAATCCATCACCGATTGATGGGAATACATTTACTAAAGTGGCTCGTTCAACCAAAGAAGACATTGAATTGGCGATTGATGCGGCACACGAAGCGTTTGCTTCTTGGTCGAAAACTTCGGCAACTACTCGAAGTAATTTGCTATTGAAAGTTGCCGATGTTATTGAGCAGAACCTTCACTATTTGGCAGCCGTTGAAACTACCGATAATGGAAAACCCATCAGAGAAACTATTTTGGCAGATTTACCTTTGGTGGTTGATCATTTCCGCTATTTTGCAGCGTGTATCAGAACCGATGAAGGGTCAGCTTCTGAACACGACCCTAATACACTTTCATTGATTATTCACGAACCGCTTGGGGTGGTTGCTCAAATTATTCCTTGGAATTTCCCATTGTTAATGGCAACTTGGAAAATGGCTCCTGCCTTGGCAGCGGGTTGTACCATCGTGATGAAACCAGCCGAGCAAACGCCCGTAGGTATTTTGTGTTTGATGGAATTATTGCAAGATGTTCTGCCTCCAGGAATTATCAACATTGTAAACGGTTTTGGCTTGGAGGCTGGAAAACCTTTGGCAAGTTCTACCAGAGTGGCAAAAGTTGCTTTCACGGGAGAAACCACCACTGGACGCTTGATTATGCAATATGCCTCTGAAAATATCATTCCTGTAACGATGGAATTAGGCGGAAAATCACCCAATATCTTCTTTCCAAGTGTGATGGATGCAGATGATGCTTTCTTTGATAAATGTTTGGAAGGTGCCGCCATGTTTGCCTTAAATCAGGGTGAAATTTGTACTTGTCCTTCTCGTATTTTAGTGCATGAGTCCATTGCGGATGCCTTTGTAGAACGCTTAATCAAGCGTGTAAATGCTATCAAAAAAGGACATCCAATGGACATGACAACGATGATTGGAGCCCAAGCATCAAACGACCAATACGAAAAAATCTTGTCTTATTTAAAAATTGGCGAAGAAGAAGGAGCGGAGGTTCTTTGCGGTGGAGCGGCTCATCTTCAAGAGGGAGATGCCGCAAATGGATATTATATTCAACCAACAATTTTGAAAGGGCATAATAAAATGCGAGTTTTTCAAGAAGAAATTTTTGGACCTGTTGCATCTTTGACAACTTTCAAAACCGTAGAAGAAGCCATTGAAATTGCCAACGATACGCTTTACGGATTGGGTGCGGGCGTTTGGACTCGTGATGCCCACGAACTGTATCAAGTGCCAAGAGCCATTCAAGCGGGGCGTGTTTGGGTGAATTGCTATCATGCTTATCCTGCTCATGCCCCATTTGGCGGTTATAAAAAATCAGGATTTGGACGTGAAAATCACAAGATGATGCTCGACCATTATCGTTCTTGCAAAAATATGTTGATTTCTTACGATAAAAATGCTTTAGGATTCTTTTAATTAATTGCTGTATGCAATAGGCTTTAAGCTACAAGCATTTGCCTATTGCATACAGCTTATTGCGTAAATCAAACAAAATGGACAAAACACCCAGAGTTTTATTGACTAAGGAAGCAGAAAATCTCATTGACCGTTTGCGAGATGAACATGGCCCATTGATGTTTCACCAAAGTGGAGGTTGTTGCGATGGTTCTGCCCCAATGTGTTTTCCAGTGGGCGAATTCAAAACGGGCGTGAATGATGTGTTGTTGGGAAGCATTCATGGTTGCGAATTTTTCATGAGTTCCTTTCAGTTTGAATATTGGCAATATACGCAATTAACGTTGGACGTTGTGCCAGGCAGAGGAGCCAGTTTTTCGTTGGAAATACCTTTGGGTTTACGTTTCATCATTCGCTCGCAGGTATATACTGAAGAGGAATTACAGAATCTTACGCCTATTTTTGATGGAGAGGTTTTATAGTTACTAATATAAAAAACTCTTACAGAGTCATCTGTGAGGTTTTTTTGTTTAATGTCTTAAACTTAATTACTACTAAATTCAATTATGTTATAATCTTGATAAATAATAAATATAGGAATTATTTAAGTGTAATTCTATTCAGAAATATATCGTAAGTTATGACTTTATAACGTATTCTAAATCATTCAAAAAATAATCTTAACTTTCTATCCTATTTAAAATCTGATATATACTCATGAAAAAAGTTATCTTTTCCACTCTAATTTCTATTGCCATCTCTTTATGTTGCAAAGCACAAAAAAATCTAAACGAAAATCCTGTATTTTTTAAATTAGCGGAGCGAAACATTCAATATCCTATAAGTGCGATTAGGAGTAGCTTATACGGAAGAATATATACCACATTTACAGTTGATAAGATTGGTAAAATCAAAAATATAAATGTGGTTTATCCCGTAATTACTCCTGCATATGAAAGGAAAGCAGGTTTTGTAAGAGGGATAACGTCTGGATTATCAAAACTTCCCCTTTTAGGATTGGGTTACGAAGCAGACTACATTGTTCCAATTGCTTTTATATATGCCAATCAAAATGATTACCCCAATTTAGCATACCCCAAAAATAGGTTACCAAATTCTTTCAATACAGAAAATAGAATATTTCTGGATGAGTTAAAAATAAATGGTAAAAGTGATGATTTTCCATCCATCAAATCTGCCCCTTTAAGTGTGCAGATAGATGAACAATAAAACAAAAAAAGCCTTCAAAATCAAATTTTGAAGGCTTTTTGCTAAATTATTTTCTACATTTCTATTTCATCTGCATCAGGAAAAAATGAATGCAATTTCAACAAAATCGACTCCACTACGGCATCTGGACACGAAGCCCCGCAAGTGAGCATAATGGTTACTTGCTCTTTATCTGGAATAAAATCCTTAGTAATTTTCTCAATTTTATTGTGCAAATCCCAATGACTGATTAAGTTATCTGTCAAGATTTTATCTGCCGAAGAAATATAATACGTTGGTAATTTATGCTCGCAAAGTTCTACTAAATGCTGAGTATTTGAAGAATTATACCCCCCCGCCACAATAGCCAAATCTGCCTCTTCTTTCAATAAACCATACGTTGCCGCTTGATTATCGTTGGTCGCATAGCAAAGTGTATCACGAGTATCAGCAAAATAAGCCGTCACGTCTGAACCATCAATACCATATTTCTTAATAATTACTTGCTTTAAATAATCTGCAATTCCCTGAGTATCAGAGGCTAACATGGTTGTTTGATTAACAACACCAATTCTTTGTAGATCTTTTTTTACATCAAATCCTTCCGAAAATTGTCCTTCAAATTCAGTGTAAAACTGTTCAGAAGATTTATCACCAGCTATATATTTAGCTAACTCAATAGTTTGAGCCATATTTTTTACTACAACCGTTGGAGCGTTTTCTTTCGAGTGTGAAAACGTTGCCCGTGTTTCTTCATGCGCAGGCTTTCCATGAACAACAATCGTATAATCTTTTTGTCCAATGGCAGTGGCACGATTCCAAACTTTTTCCACGAAAGGGCAAGTTGTATCGTACTGATAAGCATTAATCCCAATTTCAGACAAACGCTTTTGAATTTCTACGGTTGTGCCAAAAGCGGGAACGATTACGACATCATTAGGCGTTAGTGTTTCCCACGCAATTAGCTGATTTCCAGCCGTATCCATAATAAACTTAACGCCACGACTCTGCAAATCTTCGTTCACGTCAGGATTATGAATCATTTCTGAAAGCAAAAAAATACGCTTATCTTGATTTTCTTCAATGGTTTTGTAAGCAATTTCTACGGCATTTTCAACGCCATAGCAAAAACCAAAATGTCTGGAAATGAGGAATTTTACCGTACCATAATCCAGAACAGTGGGCGTAAAATCTTTCTTGAGCTTATCTTGAACTCGGCGGGATTCCTTAATACCTCCGATGATGCTACTTTTATATAGTTCTGGTATGTGAAATGCCTTCATTTTCTTCATTTTTTTTCGAGTCTCCTCTATTGTGGGAGCATCAACTCGAAACCGTTTAATATTAGAAGAATTACTAATTACCTCCATTTCTTTAAACAACTTTTTTGATTAACAGTTTTCAAATAAAGTGAAAAAACATTCTATCTCACATTTTCAAGGAAAATCTGACAAAAAAGTGCAGAATCAATTCATTCAAAACAGCCAACAATTCAATTGCAGTTTTCATTTAACAGTGGGTCTATAACAGAATAAAAGAATATGTCCAAAAAATCAGTCTTAAAGTACAAAAACTACGATGTTCATTCCATCACAACTACTTCATTATTAGGCAAAGTTAATGCAAATATTGCAACGTGGGTCATGCAAAGTGCCATGCAAGGAAAATTCTTAACGGTTGCTCTATATAAGACAGATTATACAATCCAATTGGTTCGGGAAACTATGATCCTAAACGTCAATCTTTTAGCCCAAGACCAAGCCAAAAAACTAATTTCAAAATTAGGCAGAAAAAGCGGACTGACTTCCAACAAATTCATCAATCTGCCTTTTGAAATGGATGACAGAGGTTGTCCGTATCTGACGGAATCCATTGGGTATGTGCAGTGCAAATGCGTCGGAAGTATTGATTCGGGCGACCATGAATTGTTTGTTTGCGAGGTTTTGAAGCAAGTAACCTTGAACCCAGAGAAGGAGGTTTTGACGAATAATTATTTGCGGGAGAATGGATTGGTAAGAGGTTAGGTTACCTCTTTAAACTATTATCAAAAAAAGCCTTAACTAATTTTGACATTAGTTAAGGCTCCTTAAGCATTTAGTTAAAACTATACGAGTTCATGCATCTCTATTTCTTTAATTTTCTTTGAAATATTATCATACAAATCTGCGAGCATCAAATACTCGTTAGAATTATTCTCAAAAATATATTGCTTATCTTCTTTTAATACCCCGTCAGTATCTAAAAATGATAGAGAGCATACATAATTATTTCCTCCTTTAGGGTAATATTTACATAAAATAATTCCTTCATCTTTATTTAAAGCTCTATAACAACTCTTACTCGAAGTTCCTGACCACGCCAAAACACCTGCTTTTGATAAAGCTAAAATATTCTCGATATATTCTCTTAAATTTTTCATCTTGGTTTTGTTAAAGTTAGATAGTCTGGTTTAATAGATTGTAGAAACGCCCTTAGCTCTAATATTTTCTTTAAGAATTTTTCTTTATCAAAATCATTCTGTGAATTATCTAATTTACGCATTAAATTAAAATTTTCTGCTGATAATTCTGAATTAAAAGTAGTGAACTGTTCAGACCATATAAATTCACAACGTTTCTTGCAATCTGCAATACTTTTACTTATTTGCTCTTTAGAAATTGTGTTAGTCTCTAAACATAAACAGTTCAAACAACTTTCTAATTCATTGGAGTAGTGAATTAAAACAGCTTTTTTACAATCAGACAAAATTCCTTGTATTTCTTTAAGAACAAAAACAGATGTCGTGATGTTCGCATCTTTCATCAATAAGTCTTCTAACTTTTCACTTAATGCTATTGCTCTTGTAATATTCCAACTATAAAAACTACTTCTTATACTATCTTGATAGTTTTTTGAATTTTCTTCAATTAACTCTGATGTTTTTTTTATTTGAATCTGTTGGTGTATTGAAAATCCTAATGCAATAATCGTTATCAAAGTACCTATGATTGAAATTATATTGATTGGCGTTCTATCATTAAGTGAAAAACTGACAAAAAATATTATTAAAAAAATTATAACAGCGATAAGTGTGAAAAATCCTAAAACCGACCAATCTTGTTTACTCATACTTCATTTATTATAGATTTATACAAAATAACATCATCTTTGTTTATATTAAAAATTTATTGTAAAATAAACAAAACAAAATTCTTGCCATTTATAAAAATATAATTATAGTACATGATAAACTGTACGAATAATTGTTATGTTTTTTTATCAAATAATTATATTTTATTCCTTTAAATAGAACTTTTATAAGAAATCCTACCACTTCCTCTCAAAGTGTAAATCTGAATTTGTATTTTTACGTGATTATCTAAAAACTTGATAAAACTGTAACCAAAATATGTCTTTTCAAAGAAAAACCAAAATTGTTGCCACCGTTGGACCTGCTTCGGAAACGAAAGAAATGTTAATCAATTTCGCCAAAGCGGGCGTTAATGTTTTTCGTTTAAATTTCTCGCACGGAACGCATGAAGATCACTTACAAAGATTGAAAACTATCAGAGAAATTTCTGAAGAATTAGATATCAATCTTTCGGTTCTCCAAGATTTACAAGGGCCCAAAATTAGAACGCAACTTGTTGAAAATAATGGTGTTACAATAACGGCAGGCAATAAACTGACTTTCGTAATGGATGAAACATTATTGGGAAATTCTGAGCGTGTCGGCACAACTTATACGTCAATGTATTTAGATGTGAACGTGGGCGAAAGAATTTTGATGGATGATGGTAATTTGGAAGTGAAGGTTTTAGAGATTGATAAAGTAAAGAAGGAAGTAATTACGGAGGTTGTTTACGGTGGAATTTTAAAATCGAAAAAGGGAATTAATCTTCCTGGCACAAAGGTTTCATTACCTTGTTTAACGGAAAAAGACCTTAAAGATTTATACTTTGGTTTAGATAACGATGTAGATTGGATAGCTCTTTCATTTGTTCGTACAGCCGCTGATATTCACGATATCAAGAACAGAATAAAGGCTTACGGAAAGAATAATACTAAGGTTATTGCCAAAATCGAAACTCCTTTTGCCATTGATAATTTGGATGAAATCATTGCTGCAACAGATGCTATTATGGTTGCTCGTGGGGATTTAGGTGTGGAAATTGACGGAGCGAGAGTTCCGCATTTACAGAAATTAATGGTTGAGAAATGTACGGCGGCGGGGAAACCTGTTATCGTAGCAACTCAAATGTTGGAATCTATGATCACGAACCCTGTGCCTACTCGTGCGGAGACTTCCGACGTTGCCAATGCCGTTTTGCAAGGTGCATCTGCCACAATGTTGAGTGGAGAATCAGCATCGGGTTCATATCCTTTGAAAGCAGTTGAAACGATGGCACATATTCAGGAAGTGGTGGAGGAACAACAAAATGAAATTAAGATTGTGAAGGGTGATGAAGCTTCGATTTACTTTAAAAATCACTCTTTGGGGCAAAGTGAATCTAAATATCCTTTGAACGATAGAATGATTGCAGGAGCGTGTCGTTTGGCTCGTGATACGGAGGCAAAAGCAATTTTGTGTATTACAAACAGTGGTTATACCGCCTTCCGTTTGTCGGCTCATCGTCCGAAAGCAGGTTTGTATATTTTCACAGCCAACAAAGCCGTACAGCAAGAAATGGGCTTGTTATGGGGAGCAAATGTTTTCTTTTACGAATCAAAAGGCAAAGACGTTGAAGCCACCGTAAAAGGCATGACCGACATCTTGAAAGCCAAAGGTTTATTGGAAGTTGGCGATACTTTTGTGACAACTTTAAGCGTACCTTCAAATAGAGATTTCAAGACCAACACTGTTCAGTTGGGGACTGTTGAGTAGTGATTTGACATAACGAAAAAGCCCTGTGATTTGATTTCACAGGGCTTTTTTGTGATTATAATAAAATGCCACTTTCTTAAAAATTCCTCTCTCCAGCCTCACGCTTCCCCAACATCACCGCTCCAACCATTGCCACAAAGAAAAGCACTGAAATCAACTCAAAAGGCAGTACATAATCACGATAAAGGATTTTCCCGAGTCCTTCAACCATACCCGTTTGTGAACTGAAAGTCTCTGGTAAAACCACTTCTTTTAAATCCATTTTGCGAGTTGCAGCAACCACGATTATCAATAACGTTCCTCCTAAAATTGCTCCTGCCAATTTAGTCATTGTTGTTTTGGAATCGGGCATATTTTTGCTCAAATCCATCATCATAATCACGAAAAGGAACAGCACCATAATTGCCCCTGCATAAACCACGATATTGACGACCATCAAAAATTGAGCGTTCAACAACACGTAATGTCCTGATATACAGAAGAATGTGAATACTAAATACAATACGCTATGAATTGGGTTTTTCGACAAAACCACCATCAATGCGCTCAAAAGCGTTAAAGCTGTTAAAAAATACCAAAAATTCATGTCTTTTTAAGGTATTAGGTATAAGGTATGAAGTATGAGGTTTTATCTCAATTATTCATTCTTAATCCTAAAATTATTTATTCGATTGTTTACTAATAACCATTAACTGATAACCAATAACTAAACCCACCCCTCTCTCAAATAACGATTATCCATTTTCTCGACTAATTTATCTTTACCGTAAATTACTTGTGAGCGATCATCGAAAACTTGTACCATTTTATCGTGCTGTAAATAAATAGCTTGTTTTGGACAGGCTTCTTCACAAAGTCCACAGAAAATACAACGGAGCATATTTATTTCGTAAACACTCGCATATTTTTCTTCACGGTATAAATGTTCTTCCCCTTTCTTACGCTCATCAGCTACCATCGAAATTGCTTCCGCAGGACACGCTACGGCACATAATCCACAGGCTGTACAACGTTCTGCTCCTTCTTCGTCACGTTTCAGGATATGCTCTCCACGAAAAACAGGCCCTAAATAACGTTTTTCTTCTGGATAACGAATGGTTACTTTTTTAGAGAAGAAGTGCTTTAAAGTCGTAGCCATTCCACCCACAATTGCAGGAAGATAAATACGCTCAGCAAAGGTCATTTCTCCTTGTTCTAAGACTTTGGTTTTATTACTTAATTTCATATTTCTGATTATTAAAACTACGCCGTAGCGAGTTTTTTCTTTTTGTATTGAGTTTGACTATACAATGCCGTTACAATCAACATGATAACAATTCCACCCAAAGATACTAAGGCAGTAATCCACGTTGAACCTTCTTGATTTACGGTTAATAACATTGAACCTCCTGTTAAAACTACATTGAACATCGCCAATGGAATCAAACCTGTCCAACCTAAATTCATCAATTGGTCATAACGGAAACGTGGAAGCGTCCAACGTACCCACATAAATACGAAGACAAAGAATAATGCTTTTCCGATTAATGCACCTACGCCTATCAGAACAGCAACATTATTTCCGAATTTTTCCAACATAAAAGTAAACCCTGGATAATCATACCCACCGAAATATAAAGTTGCCATTACTGCCCCTGAAATGAACATATTAATATATTCAGAGAACAAATAAAAGCCTAATTTCATTGAAGAATATTCAGTATGATAACCTCCAATTAATTCAGTTTCACACTCAGGTAAATCGAAAGGTGTACGATTACATTCTGCAAAAGCACAAACGATAAAAATAATGAACCCGAGTGGTTGGTAAAAGATATTCCAATGTCCACCTTGTTGAACTTCAACAATTGATTTTGTTGAAAGCGAACCCGATAGCATCAAAATAGCGATAATTGAAAGTCCCATGGCTAATTCATAAGAAATATTTTGAGAAGCTGCACGAATTGCACCAATCAAGGCGAATTTATTATTAGATGCCCAACCGCCAATCAACACACCATAAACCCCCAAAGACACAATTCCAAATACCCAAAGAATACCGATATTTACGTCAATACCTTGTAAATCAAGCATTAATCCATTTCCTAAATCCAATTTATCGCCAAAAGGCACAACTACTGAAGTCATTAAAGCCGTAAGCATCGACAAACAAGGTCCCGCTATAAAAAGCCATTTACTTGATTTTGCAGGAATAAAATCTTCCTTCATGAACATCTTAACGGCATCGGCAAGTGGTTGCAAAATCCCAAAAGGCCCTGCACGGTCTGGCCCCACACGGTCTTGCATAAAAGCTGCAACGACACGCTCAAAGTAAGTCGAATAGGTTGCAACGCCCAGTGTAATAGCAAAAATAACGCCTACGTAAATGGCTTTTGCGGTAAATAATGTTGATGTAATTTCCATAAAATCAATGATATTTCACTAATATTTTCTCTTTTCGTTTTCTCAAAACTCTACTTAAAAGTGGCTTTGGTTTTTGTAATAATTTTAATAATTCTTGTTGTTCGTCAGTTTCTGGACAGAAAGAACTCCACCTTGGCATTTCGTCATCTTCTAAACTCTCATATAATACTTTTACTTCCGAAATGATATTTTCATTAATATCTCTGAGAGTTTTGTATATGATTTTAGCTAATGGATAAAGACCTCTGTATGATATTTTTAATTCTAAATAATCCTTAAAATGAGCGTCTGATATAACCAAATAATAGTGATGAAGTACATTTTCTTCTTCATCATCGTATGCCAATGAACCTATGATCCACTCATCTGAGTGGTTTTTACCTGCAAAAAGAATGTCCCATTCGTCAAAATGAAGAACGGTGTATTTTTTCACAATATCGAATGTATTATCATGGATTAACATTATTTTCCAAGGCTATAATTTCTATTAATTCTAAATCATTGACATCAAAAGTATCACTTTTAAAAAATGTATGATGAGAAGGGTCAAATTGTGTTGGAGAAAAATTAATTAATCCCATATTTTCTTTGAGTCGAAAAATCAAAACACAATCTTTTATTATTCTTCCTTTTTTATTTTGATTCGCAACAGTTTTAGCATATTTGGCAATCACTTTCTCTCTTGTCTCATCATTCCAAACATTGAAAGAAAGTCCTTTGTGCATACACGTGTTTTTACAATTCAAAACGGTTGGAAATTTATCTCTTTCCCAATGTGAGGAAAAATCAGATATTTTCATCACAGGTCGGCTAATTTTACGAGCAAAATATCTACTTTTATCTTCAAAAGTCTCTCCCAAACAATCACAATCTGTATCAGCGTGCAAACTATCAAAAGTCATATCAATTCAACTGTTTCTGCTGTACTAAAAACGAAGTGTCACGGCTGTCGTCAATTTTTTTGTATTCTTTTGCTGCCTGTTTCAATGGGAAGGCAGGCATAATGGTGTTTGCTGTATATTTATTAGCTGAAATAACTGAATGTCTTGAAATTTTCGTTGGTCCTTCCAAGGTCCAATCAGAAGTTCTTTTACGCTCGAAACGGCAAGTGTTACAGATAAATTCTTTCACTTCTCCCCATTCATTTTTGCGGGCTGTTACTCTGATTACTTCATCTCCTCTATACCATAATGTAACTTTTCCAGAACATTTACCGCAATTACAACTGGCATCTTCTGGCTTCGAGAACCATACACGACTTTTGAAACGGTATGTTCTATCGGTTAAAGCACCCACGGGACAAACGTCAATTACGTTTCCAGAAAAATCATTATCAATTGCTTTTTCGATATATGTACTAATTTCTGCATGATCGCCACGGTTCATTACCCCATGCACTCGTCCGTCCGTAATTTGGTCTGCCGTATAAACACAACGGTAGCACAAAATACAACGATTCATGTTCAATTTAATGTATGGACCTAAATCTACAGGTTCAAAAGTATTGCGTTCTTCAACGGTACGAGTTTTTGAAACTCCATGTTCAAAAGAGAAATCTTGAAGATGACATTCTCCCGCCTGATCGCAAACTGGACAATCCAATGGGTGATTTAATAATAAAAATTCAACAATTCCTTTGCGAGTTTCTATTACTTGTTCGTTCACCGTATTTTCCACAATCATTCCTTCTTGAACCTGCGTAATGCACGAAGGCACCAATTTAGGCATTGGACGTGGGTCTTTTTCAGAACCAGCCGTAACTTTCACCAAACACCCACGGCATTTTCCACCCGAACCTTTCAAGGGTTCGTAGTAACACATGGCAGGCGGAGCAATATGTGGTCCAATCTGACGTGCGGCATTCATGATGGTAGTCCCTGGTTCTACGTCAATCGTAATATTATCTATTGTAACTTTCATGTATCGTCTTTAATAAATCAAATACGTCTATACCTAATTTTATTTTTATTTATCGTAATGAACTGAATTGCTTCTTCTTTTTCAATTTGTTTTAAAGATTCTAAAAGGTATTTTTGAATTTTATCAAAATCTTCTTTTTCGTATCTCAAAAAAATAATTGTTACTGATGTTATTTTATGAGCGAAAACCCATTCTCCAAAATCAGAATCTTCTGTTATAAGAATTCCTTTTAATTTTTCAGAGGTTTTCAGAACTTCAATATCAGGAATTCCACTATCAATTTCACTAATGTAATTTACTTCATAACCAACTTCACGCAAAGCAGTAACCAATTTTCCATTTACACATTCATCAGCTATTATCATTATGCACTCATTAAATATTCTTCATGTGAAATAACCGAAGCTGCATATTCTACACAAGCCAAAATGTCCTTTATTTGTAAATGTGGGTACATTTCTAAAATCTCTTCAAAAGAATATCCCCCTGAGATTTTTCTTAGGATTAATTCAACTGTAATTCTTGTTCCTTTTATTACAGGTTTTCCAAGCATTATAGCGTGATTTATTTCGATATTTTTTAAAAGTTCTGTCATTTTTACTCTTCGTAATTCAAAATGGATAACAAGGCTTCCTTTTTAATAGTATCAATATCAATCATTTCTCTTAAGACTTTTTTATCATAAGCTCCGCCAAAGGCTTCTTCGGAAGCATCAACTAAGGCATGGTTAAAACTTTCTTCAACGGCATCTTCCAAATCTTGTGGTTTTAAATAAAATCCACCTGAACTACGTCTTTTATTAGATTTGTTGATTCCTCTCAATGAAAAGTTTATTGAACGATTCCATGAATTAGTCGTTTTTTTCTCTGCGTGTTGCTTGATTAAATGAACCAACAAAACATGAAGGAAACTTTCTATTTTAACAATTTTATCATCTTTTGCCATTTCGTCCATTTCATCAATTAGGGCGAGTGCGGCTGTGTAGTCGTGTTCTTCAACCATCTTACGAAGTGCCTCTAATTCTTCCATTTTACTTTTGATTTAAAATGTTAATTTAAGCAAATAAAACCTACAAATTATAACGACCAACTTGCTCCTTCACGCATGAAAACTGCTCCTTTTTGCGTAGCTTTTTCTGGATGATTGATGTGCCATTCAAATTCATCACGGAAATGACGAATTGCAGCGGCAACGGGCCATGCGGCAGCATCTCCCAGAGGACAAATGGTATTTCCTTCTATTTTTTTGGCAACGTCCACCAATAAATCAATGTCCTCTTGACGACCTTTTCCGTGTTCAATTCTATATAAAACTTTGTCCATCCAACCCGTTCCTTCACGACATGGCGAGCACTGTCCGCATGATTCGTGGTGATAAAAACGCCCGAATGTCAAGGTGTTATGTACAATACAAGTGGTTTCGTCCATTACCACAAATCCACCCGAACCTAACATGGTTCCTGTGGCAAAACCACCGTCTGAAAGTGATTCATAGGTCATTAAACGATTTTCACCATTTACGGTTTTCAAGATTAATTCTGCAGGTAAAATCGGCACCGATGAACCTCCTGCCACAACGGCTTTGAGTTTATGCCCATTTCTGATACCTCCGCACCATTCATCCGAATAGATAAAATCTTCCACTGATAATCCCATCGGAATTTCATAAACTCCTGGCTTGCGGATATGTCCAGAAGCTGAAATCAATTTTGTACCCGTCGAGCGACCAATTCCAATTTTTGCGTATTCATCACCCCCATTATTCACGATCCAAGCGGTTGAAGCGAGTGATTCTACGTTATTTACAACGGTGGGACATTGCCACAAACCCTTCACGGCTGGGAATGGTGGTTTATTGCGTGGATTACCTCGATTTCCTTCTAATGATTCCAACAAAGCGGTTTCCTCTCCACAGATATATGCTCCTCCACCTAATTGTACGTGAAGTTCAAGGTCATAACCCGAACCCAAAATATTTTTACCCAAAAGACCTTTATCTTTTGCTTCTTGAATGGCTTTTTCAAGAATGGTTGCCACATACATCAATTCTCCACGAACGTAGATGTATGAAGTGTTTGCACCCAACGCATACGACGAAACAATCATGCCCTCAATTAAAGTATGAGGCGATTTCATCATCAAATAATGGTCTTTGAAAGTCCCAGGTTCAGACTCGTCAGCATTACAAACTAAGTAACGTGGCACACCTTCTGGTTTTGCCAGAAATGACCATTTCATGCCCATTGGAAATCCTGCACCACCACGTCCACGAAGCCCTGATTTTTTTACTTCCTCAGTAACTTCATCGGGAGTCATTTTTTTAATGGCTTTCTCCACGGCAGCATATCCACCATGTTTTCTGAAAACGTCAATGGTTTCAATACCTTGAACGTCAATATGTTCGGTTAATATTTTCATGTTGTACTTTATTTCACAAAATCGTTTAAGTCGTAGCCTATTGTATCACAAAATGATGGATTATCAAAAATTTCTCCAACGCCATTTTTATATTTTCTCCATCTAAATTTTATATAATCATACACAAATCCCTCTTCCACTTCGTATTCTTCTACTAAGGTTTCTACTTTCGCAAAATCCTTTTTAAAAGTGGAAGGAATCGTGATTTCAATAATCACTTTATTCATATATTCCTCTTCACTGAAAAGAATTACATCAGGAGTTGGACTAGTCTGGGATTCATTAATCATGACTTCAGGTAGTGGTTCTACCTCAATCATTTTTTCCTGATACAACCAATAAAGTCTCGCAGTTAGTTTTGCGATTACCCTTTGATGTTCTTTCGGTGCATTTATGCCCATATATACAGGTATGTCAAGCATAAACTTAACGGGGTTTTACTGTGATAATTCGTCAATTATTTCATCAACTTTCTGTGTGGTCAAATTCATATAAAATTGCTCACGAATTTGGAAAACAGGTCCCCAACCACAAGCGGCTAAACACTCTACTTCTTTAATGGTAAACTTGCCATCAGCCGTAGTTTCGCCCGTTTCAATTCCTAATTTTGATTTTAAGTGGTCATAAACTTCAACACCTCCCATCAAACAACAAGGTCCAGTACGACAGTATTCAATCACATGGTCTCCAACGGGTTCGAGGTGAAACATGGTATAAAATGATGCCACTTCATAAACCTCCACTGAACTAAGTTTCAGTAAACCAGCCACATAGTCCATCACTTCTGGCGAACACCACTTCCATTCAGCTTGGGCTAAATGAAGGATAGGTAATAATGCTGATTTTTGTTTTCCTTCTGGATAACGATTGATTATTTCGTGAACTTTGTCCAACGTTGAAGCTGGAAATTGTATAGTTTGCGTATTGGTCATTTTTAAATTTTTACGATGTTCGATTTACGATATTCGATTTGCGTAAATATATGATAATCAGGTATTTAATTATTTATTGATGAACATTAATCTTTGTCTTCTAAATAGTATATTTTTTCAAAAACTTCTTCCCAAGTCAATATTTCGGGCTTAAATTTTCTTTCCTCATCATCCGTTAATTTCATTTCTTGTGATGCTTGTCTAATAGCTTTCGAAAAAGCTTTATCCCATTCCAGTTCAATAGCTTTATCTGTAACGGTTGGCGTTTCATCCTGCACATCTTCAATCTCAAAACGAGCGTTGAGAATACTTTTAAGCCAACTTCTACTTCTTTTCTGAGGTTGATACTTCCATTTTAAAATGTGAGTCATGATAATAACCAAGTGGCTTCTCATCTCACGAATTGCAATTTTTGACATGCTATCTATTAACTCACCCAATCCTTCCAAAGCATCTTCTATGTCTCCTTCCTGCAAAGAAAATTTGATTTCATTTGCCAATACATAATGCGAAGTAGCCGCTAAGTAACCCCAATCGTGCGTTTTGACCATGATAAATTTATTTTAGAGTTTCTCGTCAAAATAATATTCTTTTTCAAAAACTTCTAACTGAGTAAGTAAATCTGGTTGAAAACTTCTTCCTTCTGATTTTGAGATTTTCATTTCATAAATAGCATCATTAACGGCTGATTGAAAACAACTTTCCCAAATCTCACTTACATAATTTTCAGTAATACTTGGCACATCTTCACGTATTACTTGCATCTCTTTTCTTGCATTTCTTATCGTTTTTGCCCAACTACTTGAACGCTTTTCAGGCTGATATTTCCATTTCAAAACGTGCATCATAACTAACTCTAAAAATGTTCTAAATTCACGTTTATCTTTTTTAGCCATGTTTTGATAAAGATGTTCCAATCCGATAAGTGCTTCGGAATAATCATATTTTTTGATACGTTCTTCAATTGAAGTTATCGTTTCATAATATGATTCAGATACTAAATTTTCCCATTGTGTGCTGGTCATAGTAACCTCCTTTTTTAGAAATTAAGCATCCAATTCCCCTGCAATCACATTCATTGAAGACATCGTTACGATGGCATCTGAAAGCGTTGTGCCGACAATCATTTCGGGAAATGCTTGGTAATAAATAAAACTTGGACGACGATACTTCAAGCGGTATGGTGTTCTGCCTCCGTCTGATACTAAATAAAATCCCAATTCACCATTTCCACCTTCTACGGACTGATAAACCTCTCCGACAGGCGCATCAATTTCGCCCATCACAATTTTGAAATGATAAATCAATGCTTCCATATTACCATAAACTTGTTCTTTTTCTGGTAAATAATAATGCGGTGCATCAGCGTGGAAAGCTCCTTCTGGAAGGTTTTGCAAAGCTTGTTTAATGATACTCAAACTCTGCCACATTTCTTCACCACGAACCAAGAAACGGTCATAGGTATCGCCTTTTGTTCCAACGGGTATTTCAAAGTCAAAATCTTCGTAAGATGAATATGGATTCATGGCACGCACGTCATAATCTATACCCGTTGCTCTTAAATTTGGTCCTGTGAAACCGTAATTTAAAGCACGTTCTGCCGAGATTACACCTACGTCAATTGTTCTATCCATAAAAATACGATTGCGTTTTACAAGTCCTTCAAATTCCAACAGAACCTTTGGAAAATCGTCTAATAAAACGTTGATTTTACGGATGGCTTCTTTCGATAAATCACGCTCCATTCCACCAAAACGCCCCATGTTAGTCGTTAATCTGGCTCCACACATCTCTTCATAAATCTCGTAGATATGTTCACGCCATTGCATTACGTATAGGAATCCCGTTAGAGCCCCTGTGTCCACCGCCAAGATTGAATTGCAAATCAAGTGATCGGCAATACGAGCCAATTCCATCATAATTACTCTGATGTATTGAGCTCTTTTGGGCACTTCAATACCAAGCAATTTCTCTACCGTTAAATGCCATCCCATATTATTGATGGGCGACGAACAGTAGTTCATACGGTCGGTAAGTGTTGTGAGTTGATAAAACGGACGACGTTCTGCGATTTTCTCGAAGGCACGGTGAATGTAGCCAACAGTTTGTTCTGCATCAATAATGGTTTCTCCATCCATCGTGAGGATGTTTTGGAAGATTCCGTGCGTTGCAGGGTGAGTTGGACCTAAGTTCAAAGTCGTTAGGTCGTTCACATATTTTTTATTTTCTTGTGCTTTCGTTAAGCCCACGAATGGGCTTTGCACTAATGCTATTTCAGCCATGTTTTATATCAATATCCGACTAATTTTTCTTTATCGAAAGTTATCAAATCACAACCTTCTACTAATAATTTTATCAGATTTTCAAAGTTATTTTCAAATAAATCTAACAACTCATTGTTTGTAACGTTTCCAATTCTCAAATGAATAATCTTTGGAGGACTTCCATTAAGGTAAAAATTATCTAAAAAATCAGAATCTTTCGTGATAATAATCCAATCTTCATTAATAGCTACTGCTGTAATTTCTTTATCCTTCATCAAATGTCCATCTGCCTTATGATTCATTGCATGAATTGACTCATAACCTTTACTTTTTAAGTATCTGGCTAATCGTGGGGCAGTTTGGGTGTCAATGAAAAATTTATACATTTAAGCTGCCAAAGGGATTAGAGTTTTTGCATCTGATATACGACAAGCATATAGCATACATGCTAAAATATCATCTCTCTCAATAAATGAATAATCTTCTAATATTTCTTCAAAAGTCATTCCAGATGCCACTAATTCCAACATTTGGGTTACCGTAAAACGCATATTCCTAATGGTTGGTTTACCATGACAAACGTCCTGATTTAACGTTATTCGAGAAATGATTTTATTGTCCATGATTTTATAGAGAATTACTTTTCTGTAATTTCTCTTGAATTCTTAAAATCTTCTAATGATTTTGTAATCCTTTTGTACTCTTTTATTGGTATGACAACCCCTATTCGTTTTCCTTCGGAATCGGTTAAATACTTCAAGTTTTTTATATTAAGCATGATAATAGTGGGTTTACCGACCAAACAAAGCATCAATCTTATCCTCACGAGTGGCATCTTCTAATGGATATTCTTTACGCATTGGGTGATAATCCATATCTTCCATGTTCAAGATTCTTTCCATTTTTGGGTGTCCTGTGAAGGTGATTCCGTAAAAATCAAAGGCTTCACGCTCCATCCAGTTGGCACACGCATATAAACCCGTGAGGGTTGGCACGGCAATATCTTCTCTGGTAACGTAAAGTTTAATAATTAATCTTACGTTGTTTTCAAGACTGTGTAAATGGTAAATCACCCCAAATTCGTGGCTTGGCATTTGTGGAAAATGAATTCCTGCCAAATCAGTCAAAAATTGGAATTTAAAAGTGGGATGCTGATATAAATAGTGCATCAAAGGAACGATGGTCTCGGTAGTAGTGGTTACGTTCAAAAGTCCGTAATTTTCTACAATTCCGTAGATTCTTTCTTCGCCAAATTGTGCTACTAAATCTTGTACTATTTGTTCGTTGCTCATTTTTAATTTTTGAGTTGTTGAGTTGTTGAATTGTTGGCGTTTCTTCAACAATTCAACAACTCAAAAATTCACACCTATTCAATTCCATAAGAACCCAAAAGGGCTTTGTATTCGTCTGATTCTCTGCGTCTTCTTTGTTCAGATTTTGCAATTTCTTGAATTTGCATGAAGCCATCCAAAATTTGTTCTGGACGTGGCGGGCAACCTGGCACATACACGTCCACAGGAATGATTCTGTCGATACCTTGCAACACTGAGTAGGTATCAAAAATACCGCCAGAACAAGCACACGCACCCACTGAAAGTACCCAACGAGGTTCTGCCATTTGAAGATATACTTGTTTAAGAACGGGTCCCATTTTCTTAGAAATTGTTCCCATCACCATCAAAATATCCGCTTGACGTGCCGAGAATGACATTCTTTCTGAACCAAATCGTGAAATATCGTAGTGAGAACCCGCAGTTGCCATAAATTCAATTCCACAACATGAAGTAGCAAATGGAAGTGGCCAAAGTGAATTGGCACGAGCAAGTCCCACAAAATCGTCTAATTTTCCAGCGAAGAAACCTTGTCCTTCAAGCCCAGCGGGGGCATCAACTGTTTTTATTATTCTATCGCTCATTGTATCGGTTATTGGTTATTGGTTATTGATTATTGGTTATTCGGGACTTATTAGTCGAATTTCCAATTCCTATTTATTAACCTACTAAACCATTATCTAAATTCTTTTTATATTCTCTAAACGCCATGTTTTGGAGAATAGTTTTGTTATTTTTTAGAGAATTTTCTTACCGGTTACCAATAACTAATTACCAATAACCAGTAACTAATAACTATTTCTCCCAAGTCAAAACGCCTTTTTTAATCACGTAAATGAATCCTGCCAATAATAATCCCATGAAAACAATCATTTCTAAAAACATATCCATTGCCACGGCTGATGAAGTTTTTACCCAACCCATGAAATTTACTGCCCATGGATACATAAAGATAATTTCGACATCGAAAAGTACAAACAAGATAGCTACTAAGAAGTATTTAACTGAAATAGGCGTGCGGGCATCTCCAACTGATTCGATACCACATTCAAAAACATCATCTTTCAATTTACTGTGGCGTTTTGGTCCAAGCCAATGCGTTGCAAGCATCGTGGCAACAATAAATGCCAATGCTGCTCCGATTTGAACAAGAACTGGAAGGTAGTCTGATGGTTGATAGTTCATGATATTTTGCAACCACATAGTAATTATTGAGAACATAGAAAATTTAGAAATCTTTCGGGTTAATTTATCTATTAACTACAGACAAATTTTAGTTAACTCATTGATTATGAAATACTATGCTTACAAACAACTACATGGTTTTTGTTTCGTTGTTGAATTAAGTCGCAATTTACTTATAAAATTTTGTTTACGACATTATTTTGTGGTTAAAATTGATTGTTTTAATCGCAAAGTTTCTGTGACGCAAACTTATTCTTTGCGTCCTTCCGTCTTTGCGGTTAAAACTTAAATCTTCTTCAAAATCTTCTGAATGATGTCTTGAAAATATACCCCATTTTGAGGTCCATACCAATTCATGGTTCTGGTTTCGTAGGAATTTAGGTCGTAGTGGCGGTCGTGGGTAGTGTAGCCAATGTACCCTCCATTGAAACTGGTTACGATTAAATTCAGATTTCTATTTTTTGCTACCTGCAAGACTTCGGGCATTAATTCGCCTGAATAATCACAGGGTGTTCCAATCAGGATGTTATCGCCAATGCTAAGCACTTTGATTTCGGCTGGATAATCTCCAAATAGATTCTTGAAAACCCACGGTCTGAATCGCCAATTTTCGGTAAATTTTACTTGTGGTTCTCTTAACGAGAGTTCAAGAGTAGATAAAGATAACGTGTTTACTTCTTGGGTTTTGATGTTATCAATTTCCTTCAAAACCTTAATTGAAAGCCCTTCTGAGATGGTTTTTTCTTGTTTGAAATCATCGTGTAATTCTTCGCCTGTGGGTCCAGAACTGCCCACCGCCCCAGCCATAAAAGCTACAAAGTTTACCGATTTGGAGGTCTGTTTTACGTATTCGCCTGGATAATCGGCGGAAAGGAAATTCTTATCGGCATTTAGGGTTGTGGCGTGGGCGGAAAAGGTGGTAAATAATGCAGTTTCGCCCGTTTGTTTCTGGATTTTCAAAAGCCTAATCATGGGGTCGGTTGTCCCTAATTTATCCCCTACTAAACGATTGAAAACTAATTCTTTGGCATTAATTTCTCCGTAACCAATTTTAGCTGATATTTGATTTTGAGTGGCTTTTTTGATGGCTTCCAAGACTTTATCGGCAATAAAATTAACCGTATTTTGGTCAAATTTTCCTGCGAATAATTCACCAACCGTATTTTTACCCCATGCTCCCAAACTATTATGCGTATGCGTTGTACCTACATAAACCTGCGACCAATCGAAGCCAATGGTTTTGAGTTTTTCTTTCAGTATAATGGTTACCTCGGGAGGGAAAATTAATAAATCACAACTGACAATGGCAACGGGTTTGGAGGAGTTTGACAATACAATAGCACGCACATAAACGGAGTCGTGAATTGATTGATATTGTTTGCCTTGACGGTCTCCATAACCAGCAGTAGGCGTTGGTTTTGAAGGAGTTAGATTAACCGTTGCCCATCCCGCTTTGAAATTATTGGCGGTATCTTTTGTGGGTTTCCATGCTTCTAATTTATCATTCATTTCCTTAAAATAGGTCATCTCACGATAATCAGTTCTATTAACTGGTGCAATGGTAAATGCCAAGAAAATGAGGATTAGGATTAATAAGCCTAAGAGGATTTTTGCGGTTATTTTTAGGAAATTCATGGGTTGAATGTTTGAAAATATTAACAAATTAATGCTTAAATAGTTAAATTTGCTTAATGTAAAACTAAACCAATTTTGTAGGAGAATCTTATGGAAAGAAAAAAATTTATGGATAGAGCCGTTGAGTTGTCATTAAAAGGCAGTTCAGAGGGCAAAGGAGGTCCGTTTGGAGCGGTTATTGTGAAAAATGGTGAGATTGTGGGAGAGGCATATAATCAAGTAACCTCCACCAACGACCCAACGGCACACGCCGAAGTGATGGCAATTAGAGATGCTTGCAAAAACCTAAATACTTTTGATTTAACGGATTGTGAAGTTTATACTTCCTGCGAACCTTGCCCGATGTGTCTGGGAGCAATTTACTGGTCGAGAGCCAAGAAAATATATTACGGAAATACCCGTGAAGATGCCAAAAAGACTGGCTTTGACGACTCCTTTATTTACGATGAAATTCCTTTGCCCCTTTCTGAACGCAAGATTGAAATGGTGCAGATGGGACATCAAGAAGCCTTACACGTTTTCGATTTGTGGGAAAAAAATGAGGGAAAAATAAAATATTAGGCTTCCTTCGGAAGAGAATCAGAACACGGATTTTAAGGATTAGACACGGATTTATACTGGGACGCACAGTCGGGTAAAGAATAAATTAAAAAATCCGACTGTGCGTCCCAGTGTAAATCCGTGTCCAATCCGTGCAATCCGTGTTCCAAATATACCATAAAATGCTTATCAGAATTGTTAGAATGACCTTTCAAGAGGATAAAATAGAAGATTTTTTAGCGATTTTTAATCGTTCAAAACACTTAATTCGTGGTTTTGAAGGTTGCCAACATCTGGAATTATTGCGTGATAAAAACGCTCATAATGTAATGCTGACGTATAGCCATTGGCTCTCGGAACCACACCTAAATACTTATCGAAATTCTGAATTATTCAAAACTACTTGGGCGGCTACGAAGGTTTTGTTTTTGGATAAGGCGGTGGCTTTTTCTTCGGAATTGGTTGAAGCGGTTTGACTTTATCATCTAATTCGTCCCCAGCTTGGGGACGTTTTTTATTTTCAAAAAAATTACTTTTCCTCCACTTTTTCTTTCCTCCGCACTCCTCAATTATTTCTTTCAAATAAATTAAATTTTCTAAAACTCAATTTTACCCCCCCCATATTTTACACCTTTGGCGAAAAAAGATTCTGGAATACTAAAACAAGTGTCTATATTTGGGTGTTATTGCATCAGTATTTTACAGAGTTTTCCGCCATAAAGACTCATTTGCCTAAGATTAAGACATTACCCATTACTAAACTTTGAAAGCATGGACATCTACAAGTATTTTAACCGTGTGCAACAGTTGCATACCCTCCTGAAAAGGAAAGGTACTGGCACGCCCCGAGAATTAGCCAAAAAGCTCAACCTCTCCGAACGCCAAACCCTTGAATACGTGCGAGAACTAAAAGACTCGGGTATTCCGATTGCTTTTTGCAAACACCAAAAAACGTATTACTACGAAAAGGAAGTAATCTTTACCTTTGAGTTTAGAACCCTTAGCCCTGACGAACTCCAAAACCTTGAAGGTGGGCGGAGTTTATGTAGCCAAAACTTTTTCAACATTTTTTTTAGACTGCTATAAAACCGCAGTGAGCCATCCTAAGTTTGTATCGTCAAGTTGCAACAGACAGGTGGAAGCCGAAAAGACCTTTGATTGAGTAGGCAAGTTTTATTTATCTAAATTTTAAAATGGAAAAGTTACAATTAAACGTGGCTCTTTATGGAGCAAGTGAATTAAGTTTTGATGAGATGCTTTATACAGATGGAGGCATTGATTGGTGTAAAATTGGAAGAATCTGTGGTAAAATTGCGGCTATTTGCCTTGCAGTTGTCATTGCCGTTGTTTTACTCTAATCCAAACTGTTCATGGATTAACCATTTATATTTGTAATGTTACTTTATCAAAAAATTATTAAAATCAAAATCAGAAAATGGAAAAGTTGAAATTAGATAATTTTGGAGTTATTGAACTAACTTCAAGCGAATTAAATGATGTTTTTGGAGGAGGATTTTGGAAGTGTTTCAAAGAGGGTTTTAATGAGATGTGGAGCGACATCAAAGACTTTGTTAGTGATGTAGCTAAGGCTATTAGTGGGAAATAAACATTATAATAACAAGCCTACAACTCAAATTCACACTTACCATTTTGGATGTTCTCATTTGAAATGGTAAGTGTATATCAAATTACTTCTTATGGGAAATCGTATTTTGTTCACTTTTTTAGTTATTCTTTTCTTTATTTCAGTAAATGCTGACGCACAATACATTGAGGGAATTATCACAGACAAAAAAACAAAACTTCCATTATCAGGAGCAAATTTGAGCGTTGGTGAGAAGGGTTTTGTTAGTAATAAATTAGGGGAGTTTAGGATAAAAAAAGTTACTGGAAAAATAGCTGTTTCGCATATTGGTTACGAAACAGCGACCTTGGCTATTGAACCTCAAAAGAATTTCTATATTGTTGAAATGGTGGAAAGTGTACGTAAACTCCCAGAGGTGGTTGTGAGTAGTAATGCGAGGAGTATTGTAGATAAGGCTTTTGCAAAAATCAATCAAAATTATCCTCAGAGGTTACACACCTACAAAGGATTTATCACGGAGTATAACCGTTTTGATAAGAATTCTTACATCTATCAACTTGAATCATTTATAAAAATTGAGCATGAGGCTTACGATAGAAGTAAATCACCCAAAGTTGAAATTTTGCACAAGAAATCAAAAACGTTTTATAATCTTGATACGCTGTTGTTCGTGAAATGGCAAGGAACACCCCGCATTGTGGATTATGCTAATTTCGTTAATGAAAAAGCTGATTTTATTAATCCTTCCAAAAATGACAAATTCTCTTACAAACTGATTGACATTACTTCTTTTGGTGAAAACGATGTTTATATCATAGCTTTTGAACCAATCAAAAAAACAAAAAGAGGAAGCGGTAAATTGTATATTGATTATGAAAGTTTAGGATTCGTTGGGCTTGATTATCAATTTGAGGATAAAGACGAAGATACCAGTCGCAGAGATGTTAAAGTCAGATATGAGCAGATTAATAAAAAATGGTATTTGCAAAATATCACTTATGATGAAAATTCCAACCACAAAAGAGCCTTTACCGAAAAGAAAGTGCCTACCGAAATCCATTTAGAATTTCAACGCACAGAATTAGATACGCTTCTTTCTTCTGATAAAAAGACGATTGATTATTCCAAAAATTTTCAAAGAAGTGATATTCTTTTGGAAGCAAACGTACCAACGGATAGTTTGTTTTGGCGTGAAAATACCACCAAAGGGGGCTCGCCAGATAAGGATTTCGAGGCATTTTTAACCAATCAAAAACCTACTTATTTAGCAGATAATCAGCATAATAAAAATATTGATATAAAATTTAAACATAAATTTTTAAAATATTTATTTCAAGGATTCCATTTGGAAGCAGGCTTAGGAACTTTCCCTGTTGGAACGACCAATAATCAAATTTCTTTTCTTTACAGAAATGATAAATACGGTTACATAATAACAGAAAATAGTGAGGTAAGGAAATATAATAGTCTGGGATATTTTTTAGGATGGTCACTTGCATTTCCTCATAATTGGAGTGTGGGTGTTCAATCTGGAAGAAATCTACCTGAAAGCGGGTTAAGTCAAAGGCTCTTTGGAATTAATATCGCTAAAAAAATAACGACAAAAATATATAAACATCCGTTTGTAATAGCTCCCGCAGTAGGATTTGATTTTTTAAGGACTTCCAAATCGTTTAATGATGTAACGTTACCTTCTGAGGTTTCTACATTTTACGAATTAGGCGATAATGTTGTATGCCCAACTCTCAATAAACAACATTTTTTCTTGGGTAAAGGAATGAAATTTAGTTATGAAATCAATCGTAGGAAAAGCATTTTTTTGAACATAAAATACAATACAATAATATCCACTAATGATTATTTACAATTAGAAGAAACATCTGGGTTTTTCCTGTTCAGAGATTCGCATAAAATTTACGACTTACAAGAAGAGTCTAAAATGAAGACAGTAATTTACCCAATAACATTTCAACTTGGTTTAACTTTTTAATACCATGAACCCACAACAAATCGCCCAATTTCAAAATCAACTTCTTTCGATGGAAGAAGTAATTACTTCAAATGATAATAAGGTTACTCTTTCTATCAACGGTCAGTGTAGAATTCAAAGCATAAATTTTGCAGAAAATATGACTGTTGCAGAAATAAAATCTATTCTGCCTTCTGTTATTAATCAAGGTTTAACACAAATGGGGCAAAAAGTACAGCAATTATTAATAATGCAAAAACAAACCATGTAACCATGCAAACCCTAAAACTCATCCTAATCCTATTCCTCCTACACAGCCTACACGGTTGGTTATTCTGAAAACACCATGAAAAAGAAAACCCTCATAAAACAACACGACATTACTGATTGCGGTGCCGCTTGTTTGGCTTCGGTAGCGGCTTTTTATAAGCTACAACTGCCCATTGCTCGTATTCGTCAGTATGCCAGTACAGATAAAAAAGGTACAAACGTACTGGGGATGATTGAAGCGGCTCAGCAATTAGGTTTTCAAGCAAAGGGCGTTAGAGGAACTTTTGAGAGTTTAAGCAAAATCCCTAAGCCTGCCATTGCTCATGTAATTGTAAAAGAAATCTTACATCATTTTGTGGTTATTTATGAGGTTTCAGCTACACATATCACCGTAATGGATCCAGGCGATGGGCGTATGCACAAAAAGACCATTGAGGAATTCACCAAAGAATGGACGGGGGTTTTGATATTATTATTACCCGATGAAGAATTCAAAACAGGCAATGAAAAGATTTCTTCACTTCGGAGGTTTTGGTTTTTGTTACAACCGCACAAAACGGTTATGCTTCAAGCCCTTTTTGGGGCGGCTATTTATACGCTTTTGGGGCTTTCTACGTCTATTTATATCCAAAAAATTACGGATTATGTCATTCCTGAAAGCAATCAAAACCTATTGAATTTATTGAGTATCGGCATGGTTCTGATACTATTATTACAAATTTTGGTGGAAACCGTCAAATCCGTTTTTGCCTTAAAAACAGGGCAGCAGATTGATGCAAGGCTTATTTTGGGTTATTACAAACATCTTCTACAATTACCTCAACAATTTTTTGATACCATGCGAGTTGGTGAAATTATCTCCCGGGTCAATGATGCCGTCAAGATTCGGGTCTTTATTAACGATGTTGCTCTCAGTCTGATTGTCAATGTTTTTGTCGTATTGTTTTCGTTTGCCTTAATGTTCACTTATTACTGGAAATTGGCTTTGATTATGTTAGCCATTATCCCTTTATACGTGAGTATTTATGTGATAGTCAATAAAATAAATCGCCGTCAGCAACGCAAATTGATGGAAAACTCGGCAGAATTAGAATCTCAATTGGTGGAGTCTATTACGTCAGTGGCAACGATAAAACGTTTTGGCGTAGAACAGTTTGCCAACATCAAAACCGAAACCAGATTTATCACCATGCTTCGTACTATTTTTGGAGCAAGCATGAGTAGTATTTATGCGGGAACAGCTAACGAAATCATTTCCAGATTATTTACCATTATTTTGTTGTGGACGGGTGGTTATTTTGTCATTCAAAACGAAATCACAGCGGGTGAATTATTATCTTTCTACGCTCTAATTGGCTATTTTACAGGTCCCGCAGGACAATTAATCACCGCCAACCGAACCATCCAAGAAGCATTAATTGCGGCAGACCGTTTGTTTGAAATCATGGATTTGGAACGGGAAGAAACTTCCGAAAAGGTCAATCTGATGTCTGATTTTATGGGAGATATTCAGTTCAAAAATGTGTCGTTTCGCTATGGTTCGAGGGTGCAAGTATTCAATGATTTAACCATTACCATGCCCAAAGGTAGAATCACCGCCATTGTGGGCGAAAGTGGTTCGGGTAAATCGACTTTAATTTCTTTACTACAAAATCTTTACCCTTTACAATCGGGTAGTGTGATGATTGGAAATTTTGATATTCGTCATGTAAAAAATGAAAGTCTCCGACAGAAAGTGGCTGTTGTTCCTCAACAAACTGACCTGTTTTCTGGAAATTTTATTGATAATATTGCCCTTGGAGATTATGCCCCCAATATGCCTAAAATCTTGCAAATCTGTGAGGAATTGGGCATTACAGAATTTGTGCAGAAACTCCCACAAGGTTTCGGAACGTATATTGGTGAGAATGGAACGAGTCTTTCGGGTGGGCAACGCCAACGTATTGCCATTGCCAGAGCTTTATACCGAGACCCTGAGATTTTGATGTTGGATGAAGCAACGTCCGCCTTGGATAGTATTTCGGAACAATTTGTTCAAAGAGCCATTCAACGATTACGGAATCAACAAAAGACCGTCATTATCATTGCTCACCGCCTCAGTACCATCAAAAATGCTGATAAAATTTTGGTACTTGAAAACGGCAAACTCATTGAAGAAGGCTCGCACGAAGAGATTTTACGGAATAATTCAGCGTATAGCCGTCTTTGGAAACAACAATTTGAATTGGTATAAGCAATAAAATTTGTCTATGCGACTCAGTCTGAATTTGGATTCGTCAGATTAGGGGATTTTTAGGATTTTGGAGCAAAATTTTAGTCGAAGTACAATCCAATTAATCCTTCAATCCCACGAATCCAAATTCAGACGGAATCACCCAAACAAAAGTTCTCAAATTAACAATCTATGCAATCTCAACTTTTTCCCCCCGAAATCATTGAAAATACGACTGAATCCTATTTACCGAGTGTTTCGGTGAGAAGTCAATCCATTTATATATTTGTTCTGTTGGCAATCATCGGAGCTTTTGCATCCACTCCTTTTATATTCGTGGATGTGTCCGTACAAAGTAATGGCGTTATTAGAACGGTTGCAGAGAAAAACGAAATCCGTTCCTTAGTTTCAGGTCTAATTTCCGTTGCGAAAGTCAAAGAAAACACGCCTGTCATGCAAGGACAAACACTTTTTGTCTTGAAAACAGATGTATTAGACACTAAAATCCGATTGAATTCTTATCAACAAAATGAAAAGCGACAACTAATTCAAGACCTTTCTTTGTTGGTAAA
The DNA here is from genome assembly GCA_043769985.1 of Arcicella sp. Taxonomy (GTDB): domain Bacteria; phylum Bacteroidota; class Bacteroidia; order Cytophagales; family Spirosomataceae; genus Arcicella. The sequence goes on along the minus strand of JAYVIV010000107.1, from coordinate 12,743 downwards.
AATTGATTCTTCCTCCATTCTGAAAATCAAAGGTTTGATGTCTCCTTTATGTATTCAGCAATATAATCAGTTCAGATATACGTTGCAAGAAAGCATCCAACGCCAACGAAAAGTCAAAAAGGAATTAGATACTGACCGTTTTCTCTATAAAGAAAAAGTGATTGCGATGCGTGAATTTGATGAAAAGGAATATGCATATAATCAACTCGTGGCGGAATACCGTTCCAGTATTGAAAGACAAATAACCTTCTGGCAGTCTGATTTAAGCCGTTATCAAATAGAATTTACTGAATTAGAAGCACTCCAAAAGCAATTATTAGAAGAAAAAGAACAGTACGTAATCAAAGCCTCCGCCACTGGAACGATTCAGCAATTGACTGGAAAATATGTAGGTAGTAGCATACAAGCAGGAGAGAATTTAGGCATAATTTCCCCTGATTCTAATTTATTGGTAGAGTGTTACGTTAGTCCACAAGATATTGGATTTTTACGAAAAGATATGCAAGCTAATTTCCAAATCAATAGCTTCAATTACAATCAATGGGGTTTGGCAAGTGGTAAAATATTAAACGTAGCCAATGATTTTATTATCCAAAATCAGAAACCAGTTTTCAAAGTTCAATGCCTGATGGATAAAACCTTTCTTAAACTGAAAACGGGTTATATCGGTAAAATCAAAAAAGGAATGAACCTCAGAGCAAGATTTATCATAACTCGTAGGAGTATTTATCAATTGATGTATGATAAAGTAGATGATTGGGTGAATCCGAAAGTGTGAAGGCAGGTAGAAACCTTAAAAATTCCTCAAAACCCTGCCAGCGTTCACCAAGATGCTAATTTTTCGTACTAAGTAATGGAAACAAATTTTTAAATTCGTAGACTGCTATAAAACCGCAGTGAGCCACCCTAAGTTTGTGATGTTGGTTGCAAACAACAGGTGGAAGCCGAAAAGACCTTTGATTGAGTAGGCAAGTTTTATTTTTTGAAATTTAAAAACATGAAAAAGTTAGAAAATTACGGTTTGATAGAATTGAATAATGTTGAAGCTATGGAAATTGATGGAGGAGGGTTATTCGGAGCAATTGTAGGTGGTATCTTAGGTGCTATCGCAGGTGGGGTTGTTGGTGCAGTTGCGGGTGCCTGTGCTGGTAGTTTTATTGAAGACCATTGGAAGGAATAATATCATTTAGAGTTTCTTACTCAAATGAAATCAATGTTGATTCCGAAGCAAAATTTTCTTATCAAATTCAAAATTTTAAATAATATGGAAAAGTTAAATTTGGACAATTATGGTGTTGTTGAAATGAACAATACCGACATGAAAGAAGAGCAAGGTGGAATTCTTCTTTGCTTATTGGCAGGATTAGCACTTGGTGCTCTCATAGTTGCAGTTAAAGAAATGGTAAAACATGAATAACAAAAACCCTTAAATGAATAAAAGAACATGAAAACATTAGATAATTATGATGTTGTTGAGATGACATCAAATGAGTTAGAAAATACTCAAGGAGGGTGGATAATTTGTGCTTTTATTATTGCCGCTGTTGCTGGATTATATGTACTTGCCCATGAAAAGGGGTACATCTAAAATAGTAAATTAACTACATTGATACTGTATTCTTATTAAAAAGGATACAGTATCTTTTAAATACAAATTATGAAATTAATTACAATTATTTCAATTCTGACTATAGTTATTCAACAAATAGTATTAGGGCAAAAAATCAGAATAATCGACCAACATACTCAGCAATCCATTCCTTTTACTACGGTTTTGTCTGTGGGAAATAAAAGCGGGGTTTCGTCAGATATTGATGGCTATGCTTTGTTAAATAATAATTTCAGTAATGAGTTAATTATCAGTCACTTGAATTACCAAACTGTACGTATTCAAAAACCTTACCCTTCAATCATTAAGTTGGTACCAAAGGAAAATATACTGGCTGAAATCGTTGTAAGTAATTTTAACCCCGCAATCGAAATTATTAAAAAAGTCATTTTGAATAGAGATAGTAATAACCCTAAGAAACTTAACTCATTTACTCATTATGCCTATTCTAAACTTTCTACGAGCATTGATACGGGTGATTCTCTAAGCCTAAAAAAAATGAAAGACCAGTATTTTTTGATGAGTGAATCTCGAACCAAACATCAATTTCTACAACCAAATTTTGAAGAAGAAACGGTGCTTTCTCACAAAACATCAGGAATAAAAAATCCTTTATTTGCTTCAATACTTACTGATTTTCAACCATTTAGTTTTTATGACGAACTTATTCATCTAAAGACTGACGATAAATATTATCTAAACCCCATAAGTCAAAATAGTTGGAAGAAATATGATTTTATTCTGTCAGATATAATTGTTAATGTTAATGATACAACCTTTGTAGTTGCTTTTTCGCCTAAACCTTCAACGACTTTTGAAGGATTCAAAGGATTACTTCACATCAATACTGATGGCTATGCTATTGAAAATATTAGTGCCGAACCAGCTACTATAAATTCAACAATGACTATCAAAATGCAACAGCGTTATGAAAAAGTCGAAAATTATTGGTTTCCTAAACAACAAAATACGGAACTAAGTGTAAATGTATCTGTATCAAATAAAGCTGCAAAAAATGCAAAACAGATGTACGTAAGAAAAATGGTTGAATACACACACAAGACCTATTTATCTGATATACATTTAAATAATGCACTTAAGCCAACAGATTTTTCTGGATTAAGTAAAGTTATTGCACCCAAAAGTTATCAAACCGATGAAGGATTTTGGAATAAATACAGGTCTGATAGTCTTAATTTGAAAGAGCAAAACACCTATAAGTTTTACGAATCCCTACCTGCAAATACGTTAAAAAAAGTAAATAGAGCTTTTGATTTAATAGAAACCGCAATTTCGGGTTATATTCCTTTTCACAAGTTTCAAATTCCGCTAAATACTTTATTCGATCAGAATTTATACGAAGGAACAAGAATTGGCTTTGGACTAAATACAGGAAAAACATTATCAGAAAGATTATCCGCAGAGGTATATGGGGGTTATGGGTTTAGAGACAAAGCATTTAAATATGGTTTTTCGACTCAGTTAAATGCTAAGAATACAAATACGTTTTTGAAGGCATCTTTCATGCAAGATGTTGTTGAACCTTGTGGTAATGAGTTAGATTTTGGAAGAAAAAATAATCTGTTGGATTTTGGTTTCCGTAATTTTTTGATTGAGCGAATGGATAGCATTCAGCAGTCTAAAATATCATTTCAAACGCCCATTTCAAGGAATGGATTACTACAAGTGAGTTTTATTAATGAAATCCGAAATCCTGCATATATCTATCAATTTAAAGAAAATGACAGCCAAGTTTCTACTAAATCATTCAAAATGAGTGCCTTACAATTAGGTCTGCGTTGGGCTTGGGGAGAGAAATTTTCTCAATTAAGTCAAGTTACCTATCAATCTGAACCTGCAAAAGCAATTTTACAAGTATCTTTTGAAAAAGGGTTAAATGGAGTTCTAAATTCTCAATTTGATTATACTAAAATAAATCTTAGTTTTCAACAACAACTTGTTCATCGAATTTTGGGAAAAACGTTTTATCAATTAAAACTCTCAAAAATTTGGGGAGATTTACCCTATTCATATCTAATAAATGGTGAAGGAAGTTCTAATAAATTAGGCTATTTAATGATTCCTAATACTTTTCAAACGATGGGGCTTTATGAGTTTACATCTGACCAACAAGCCAGTGTATTAATTCAACAAAATATAGGGCGATTATTTCCCATTAAGAAAGCATTTTTTCAGCCCGAATTAATTATTTCACAAGGCGTAAGTTACGGGAGTCTTAGAAATCCACAAAATCACCAAGAATTTGACATTAAAAGTTTAGAAAAAGGTTATTTTGAATCAGGATTATCCTTAAACAAACTACTGAGGTTCAAATATTTACAATTAATTTATGTGGATTTAGGCGTGGGTGCATTTGTTAGATACGGAGGTAATTCATTTTCAAAAATGAATGACAATGTAGCCCTCAGATGGAGTTTAGGAATGTCTTTTTGAGTTGTTTTTTTAATATTTCAAATCGGTTTAACATTATAATATCATGAATCCACAGCAAATCGCTCAATTTCAAAATCAACTTCTATCAATGGGGTTATGATTATGCTTCTGCGAGATTAAGCAAATCTAAGAAATAACCATTAGTTAATATGTCCCCAACCTTTTACTTACGAAGGTTGGGGATATGCAATATAATAAAATGCCATTTTTAGCAAAATTTATCAATCATGAAAAAACTAATCTATTATTTGATCTATTTTACCTTTACATTTTTGATTTTATATAAGTCGTATTATTGGGGTAAAGACTATGCACAAGAGAGGCTCAATATGTCCAATAAGACTAACATAAAAATTGATAATTAACAGCCACAGCCTAAACGGTTGGTTATTCTGAAAACACAATGAACAAGAAAACCCTCATAAAACAACACGACATCACCGATTGTGGTGTCGCTTGTTTGGCTTCGGTAGCGGCTTTTTATAAATTTAACTTGCTGGTATTCGTCAGTCCGCACGATGTCTGAAGAAAAAGGTTGTTTCTACCAACAAAATCCTTAAACCAAAAACAAAGTCCTTAACTCCACCGCTTCCTCTGGCTTCATTCTTCCTGCCAAAACCAATCTTAGCTGACGGCGGCGTAAAGCTCCGTCATACAATTCTTTTTCCTCTTCCGTTTCGGTAATAGTTTGCGGTACATCAATTGGGCGACCCGTTTGATCAACGGCTACGAAGGTGAAAAAGGCCTTATTGGTCGTTACACGCTCTTGTGCTGGAATATTTTCAGCCCAAACGTCAATCACTACTTCCATCGAAGAACTAAATGCTCTGGTTACTTTGGCTTGGAGCGTTACCACACTGCCCAAAGGAATGGGTTCTTTGAAAGAAACATTATCAACCGAGGCTGTCACCACAATGCGATTAGAGTGTTTTTGGGCACAAATTGCTCCCACAACGTCCATCAATCGCATGAGATTTCCACCCATTAAATTGCCTAAGGTGTTGGTATCATTTGGAAAAATCATTTCGGTCATGGTGGTTAATGACTCGGAAGGGGTTTTGGTTTTTATCATTGGTTTTATTTGGGGAATTTTGTTAGGGTGAAGGTTTCGGTAATTTTGTCAGAACTTGGATTGCGAAACGTCGCACCGTATGGGATTAATGGATTTTTGGGATTAGAATTCGTCAAAAAATCCACTAATCCTTTAATCTGACGAATCCAAATTCAGATAATTTTGTTTTGTATAAACTTACACCTAATTACCCAATCCCTAATCCCCCACCTCACTAATTTCATCAAGATTTACGGTTTTGAAATATTCGTAGGCTTTAAGGATAATTGCCAAAGCTACTACGGATTCACAGACGGCTACGACAATTACGAACATCGCAAACATTTGTCCTTGCAAGTTGGGATCGTTTTTACTGAATGCGACTAAATTGAGATTGACGGCATTGAGCATTAATTCTATGCCCATCAACACAACAATCACGTTGCGTTTGGTCACAACAACCGCCAAGCCTATGCTGAAAAGTAAGGCACTGGTTAAGAGGTAATATGAGAGAAAACTGCTGTCCATAAGTAAAAAATAGCCCCCCTGCCCCCGAAGGGGGAGTTAAAATCGAACTCAAAAGTTCCCCCTTCGGGGGTTAGGGGGCTATTTTTTACTCAAATAAGCCGCACCAATTAAGGTTGCCATTAATAAAATTCCTGATGCCTCGAAAGGCAAAACGAAATTGGTCATTAATTGAATGCCGATGGTTTTGGTAGTGGCTATGGGTTCGATTGCTTCAAATAAAGCCGTTTGAACATCCACAAATCTTGCTCTGACGAAGGTATAGAAAAGCATAGAAAACACGCCTCCTGCCACCAGAAAGCCTAAAATTCGATTGGTACTTTCCGTAAAAATATCGTTTTTAGTGTTTTGCTTATTTCCGCCTTGATTGGTGAGCATTACGCCAAAAATCAATAATACCAAAATTCCTCCTACATACACGAGTATCTGGGTAATTGCCATGAAATCTGCCCCTGCCAATACGTACAAAGCGGCAATACCCAAGAATGTCAGCAACAAACTAAATGCGGCATAAAGTACATTCTTCGACCACAAAACTACGCTTGCCGAGAGGATTGTTAGGATAATGAAGGCTATGAAAATATATTGAATCACTATTTTTAATTGGCGAATTATTGAATTGTTGAATTGTCGTTCTCCTCAACTATGGGTTTAGGCTTAAATGTTGGCTTGAAAACTGGTTTTGATTTAGGCGTTTCTGCGATTATCTCCTCTCCTATTTTATCTTCTGTAATTTCTTTATTTTCAACTGGCTTTGGCTTGAATGTTGGCTTGAAAACTGGTTTTGGTTTTGAAATTTCTGGAATCACCTCTTCTATATTATCTACAACCTCTTGATTTTCAGCTACTTTCGATTTAAAAATTGGCTTGAAAATGGGTTTTGGTTTTGGCGTTTCATCTACAAACTGTTCATTGTTAATTGGCAATTGTTCACTGATAACAGCTTTTGGCTTGAAACTTGGTTTGAAAATGGGTTTTGGTTTTGGCGTTTGTTCGATTACCTCCTCTATTTTTTCAACAACCTCCTGATTTTCAGATACTTTCGATTTAAAACTTGGCTTGAAAATAGGTTTTGGTTTTGGCGTTTCATCTACAAACTGTTCATTGTTAATTGGCAATTGTTCACTGATAACAGCTTTTGGTTTAAAACTTGGCTTGAAGGCTGGCTTAGGCTTCGGAATTTCACTACTTACTGCCAACTCTTCACTGTTTACTGATAACTGTTTACTGCCAACTGCCAACTGCTTCAAGGCTTCTTTTTCCGCCACAAATTGCTCGTATAATTCTCGTTTCTCTTGTGATTGTTCGGGAGTAAGATTTCCGAATTCAAAATTGTGAGTAGTTACATCAAAGGTTGAAAAATCGTATTCAGAAGTCATGGTTAGGCATTCCGTTGGGCAAACCGTTGTGCATAACCCACAAAACATACATTTTGCCATGTCAATATCAAACTTGGCAGCGTACAAACGAATTGCTGAGCCATCAGAAGCATATCCTGCAATGCCCGTGGCTTTGATGGGTTCTATTTCTATACAATCTACGGGGCAAACTTTGGCACATTTATCACAAACAATGCAATCATCCATTTCATTGTGCAATTGATAGCGACCATTATCAGGCAAAGGCAAATGTTGGTGTGGATATTGAAGTGTTACGATGCCCGTTTGCTGTTTAAAATAGTCAGGATTATCCACAAAAATAGGCTTGCGACTTTGGCGTGCCTCCATAAAGTGCCTCCACGTTAGCGAAAGCCCTTTCAGAGAAGTTTTGATGCCTTCTCTTATATTTCCGAAGTATGTATTGTTTGCTCCTTTCAATGGGTGATTCTTGTTCTGCAAAGTTACGTTTGCATTTTTAACAAAAGAAAGATGAGGATAAGTTTCTGTGAGGAAATAAAAAACCTCCTTTGCAGTTTTGCAGGGGAGGTTTTTGTTTTTTTAAATATTTTTAAACATTGATAAACTGTTCGTAACTGTCAATAGCGGCTTTGTCAATTGAATATTTACCTGCTGAATCTTTTGTAACAATTACACTATCAAAGCCTAATAGATTTAATCTTTCATAAGTAGCCAATTCTCCTTCTTTTAACTGAAAAATTTTTCGTAAAAGCCAATCAGATAAGGCTTTATTTGGATTTGTCATTAAGGCTTTTGAATTGTCTTGACATATTTTAGCTTGAAAAAGCTCTCCTGTAGGTATTTGCAATGAAAATTCTTCTTCACGACTTGGAAAAAAATCTGGATATTTTTCATTGACAACTTTGCTCGGAACTGGAATATAAACCTCTCCAAAATTTCTCTTCCGTCCGAGGATAAGTGTTTAATTTAACCCAAGGTGTAATAGTCAGAAATTATTTCATTTACTTCTAAATCGTCTTCTTTCATAACAATTCTTGAAGTTAATTTAGTAATCCAACTTTCTATTTCGTTGCAAGAATGCAGTTTATTTAGAAATTGAAATTTAGAATTTTTAACATTAAAATCATCAAAGAAAAACAAAATATCCGTCCTAAAACTATCAGCATAATTCTCTTCAATTTTGTTTAAACTTTGCTGTAAGTATGATATTTTTTCTTCAAAACTTAACATATTTCATTAATTAATGTGTACTGAATAACTGGATTTGAAGGTATTTCTTTTCTTTCAAATTTGAGGTTATTTGCAGGATTTTCGATTGTCAAAAAAGTAGGTAAATCATTCATATTCAAAACCAAAGTAACAAAATAGTCATTTTTGTATTCTAAAGCTTTTTGATACTCATTTTCAGTCATTCTAAATCTACCTTTACTGGCTCTTATTCCTTTGATTTCAGCTAAATAAGAACTTTCATTTATACTGATTTGAAAATCATAGCCATCTCCAAACAATCTTGCATCTTCTAAAATACCATCCTTAAAATGCTCAATAGATTTAAAATTATCCATAAAATAAAGTTCCGCTTCTAATCCCGTTTCTTGTAATTTTCTAAATCTTGATTTTACAATTGGTGTTACTTCTACAAATAAATCTTTTACTTTATAGTTTTCTTTCAAATAGAGTTTTACAATGTTGGCATACCCTTTTACATTTTCATTTCCGAAAAGACTGTCAATTAAAATTTTTCTGTGGATATAAGCATCCCCTTTTTGATACCAACCTTGTCTATTATTTGGAAAAAATGGGTCAAACAAATCCATTCTATTTTTTACTGTCCCAACGGTGTCAGCAACTCCAATTTCGATACAATACTCATAAAAAGCCGTTTTCGTTTTGAATCCAAATTCATTTATAAATTCATCGTTAAATTTAGACAAACCATAACCTATTAAGTTAAGTATCTCATAATTAGCGTGTTTAGTGCTACTCTGTTCCATAAATCATGCTGCATTTTTAATTTTATTCCTTGTAATATCTCCAACAAGTAAATATTCATTTATAAACCTCTCTGCATCCTTTTTGTAATGCTTAGAAACACCATTTTTATAATTATGGAGGTAATGAGTAATAACTGCTTTTTTGCTATTGTCGGCTTCAACAAGTCTAATTTTAACTTTTTGACCGTCAAAATCTTCAATGGTTATCTGCTCTTTTAATTTCATTTTAAAATCTTTTATTTTTTAATATGCAATTTCGGAAAATTATTCCAAATGAGATGGAATTATTCTAAATCGCATAAAACTATTCATCCTTAAAAACAAAACCCCCACCAGCCAAGCTGATGAGGGTTTGTATTTTACCAACAAAGGCAGAATGGCAAAAATAATAAGCCCCATTAGATTTTCTAATCAGGGCTTACTATTTAATTTGTCGTTATCACGTCATTCTTCTCTTAAAGCATTTATTACTTCTTCTGATAGCTCTGTCATATCCGAAATCACTTGGTTATTGTAACCCTTCGCTATACCATTTTTTGCTATTTCAATGGCTCTTGCATTTCCAATCTTAGCAATCACAACCATAGAAGCTTCTTTATTTTTAGATTTTGTCCTTTCTTCGGGTGTTAAATTTTCAAAGCTAATTAAATCAACAGCCCGCTTAATACCTCGGTTATTTTCATTAACGATTGGTCTTTCAGGACTATGAATTGATTGATAAATTAAGTCTAACCAATCACGCATTTTTGCTGGGGTGTCTTTATCAGGGTGATTCGGATTTAAACATACGAATTGATGTCCATAAATGTCTATTTCTTCTCCTTTTAGATTTCTTGGATTAAGATTTATGGTCAATACTTCGTCTTTTATAGGCTTTCCATTTTTTTGATTAATGCTATATGGAGCCGTTAAAACCACAATCATATAAACAGTTTGCTCTATTCCATATTCTTTACTACGTTTTTGTTGTTCGGCGATAACCATTAAGAAATAATGTAAGAATCTATCAAAATTGTGATCGTACTCTACTTTTTGTATTTCAATTACAATCCTTTTATCAACACTTTCGGCAAAAATATCTAACTCGAAGTCAATGTAGCCGATTTTTGGTAAGAACTTCTTTTCCGTTTCGATAATTCCTATTTCAACATCTAAGTCTAAAATATCTTTGACAAATTGCGTAAAGACAATTTTATCCGTAAAGGCTTTTTTAAATATTACTTCATTATCTAAATTACCAAGCATTTTCTTATTTTTTGATTTTGGTAAATTTACAACTATTTGCCCATTCTACAAAAACAAAACCCCCACCAGTCAAGCTGATGAGGGTTTGTGTTTTCTATTATCAATACGACTACTTTACTATTTGTAATTTCTTAATAATCATGCGTCCGTTGTCTAAACCTACATTCACGAAGTACGTTCCGTTTGGCATATCTTGAACTGGTACTTTCACACTTACACGCTCGGTGCCTTTGGCTGTTTGCGAGAATTGTGTTGTTCCTGTCATATTAAACACGCTTACTTCAATGCTACTGTTTGCCTTCATCAATTCTGCCGATAACTCAATTGAGAAATCTGCGTTTGTTGGATTTGGATAAACAGAAACTTCATCACCAATTTTGACCTCTTCAACTACTGCAGCAACTCTTGCAGATGTTGCAACCGTTATTGGAGTTGGAGTAACTGACTCTGATGCTGCATTCATTGAATTTACTGTACTCATTGATTGCGTTACTGGTCCTGTTGATAAGGTAGTTTTTTTGATTACTGTTACCTTAAACATACAGTATGAAGTATTTCCTTTGGCATCTTTCGCTGTATAAATTACCGTTGTTACACCCACTGGGAACGTTTGTCCTGGTGAATAATTGAATACTACTGAAGGAATACCACAATTATCTCCCACTGATGGATGATCCCAATTTGCTACAACACCCGTTCCCGTTGTATTCAATGTGATGTCGGTTGGACAATCATAGAATATTGGAGCCTGCGTATCGGTTTCACAAGTAATTATTTTGATAACCGTTACCGTGAATGAACAAGTTGTTTTATTTCCTTTAGAATCCGTTGCAGTATAAGTTACTACCGTTTTACCTACTGGGAATTGTGAACCTGATTCGTTTGTCGAAGTAACTATTGGCGTACCACAATTATCGGTTGCCGTTGGAGCCGTCCAGCTTACTGTTGCCACTGTTCCTCTGGTTTTGATTAATACGTCGTAAGGACAAGCACTCAATACAGGAGGCGTAACATCTTTATCACATAGACCTGATAAACCCGCATCAATATCGTTGTTGGTTTGTCCTTCTGTTAGAGTAATTGTTGCCGTTCTTCCCGTTATTACGTTTGCATCACTGTCTTTGTCTCCCGTTGTTGTTCCCTGTGGAGAGAACCCTAAACCAGATGGAAGCGTTGATTTAACGAATTCAACTGTGTAATTACCTGCCGTTAAATTACCGAACATATACATTCCATTTCCGTCTGTTGTTGTGGTTGCAATTACGTTGTTTGCACTGTCATACAATTTAACCGTAACCCCTGCCACTCCAACTTCACCTGCCTCTTGGATTCCGTTTCCATTTGAATCACGGAATACGAAATCACCCAATTTTGCTGGTCTGAATAAGCCGAAATCAACGTTTGTATTATCAGTAGTTGTCAATACAACTGGCTTACTTCTGATAATTTGTCCACTTAATGTTGTTCCGTTATCTTCATTATTCACATTCGTTGCACCTGTTGTTGGTTCGTAAGCACCTGTTGCTGAACCGTTTGTACCAGTTGATGATTTATAACCCGCTGGTGCTGTAATTTCAACTATGTAAGTTCCTGCTGGTAAGTTTGTGAATAAATACAAACCGTTTGCATCAGTTGTTGTTGAACTTCCAACTTGGTTATTAGCACTGTCAAATAATTTAACGGTTACACCTGCAATGCCTAACTCTCCTGCATCTTGCTTACCATTATTATTTTTATCGTTAAATACTAAATCACCAATTTTCAAACAACTAACCACTTTCACTTGAACCGTTGCAACCGCTGAACAACCTCCACCATTTGAGGCAGAAACTGTATAAACACCATTTGCAAGTAATGTCACATTTGGAATGCTTACGTCTTTTGTATTAGCCGTAAATCCATTTGGTCCTGCCCAAGCATAAGTAATCGTTCCAGTTGCTGTTGTTGTAGTAGTAACAGTTACTGCTGTTCCATTACAAACTGCATTTGGATTGGTCGTTGCTGAAATTGTAAATGGACTTGTAACGGTTTTCTTCACTGCATTTGACTCTCCATCAAGGTAGTTTGTACAACCTTTTCTTCTTGCACAACGTACATAACAAGTTGTTTGAGTAATTGCTCCTGGCTGATAATCTGGTGCGATTGCTCCTGGAATCTCTGAGTAAAGAGTTTGTCCCAAAATATTCGCTGGACAATTCCCATTAGCGTCTAATGATGTTGTTTTCATCCAGATATATTCAATTGGAAGGCTTGTATCTCCACCACTTGCTGGCGTTACGCTTGTGATTTTCGAAGGAGTTGTACCTGAACAAACTGTTTCATCTGCTTTGATAGTTCCACCATCTGTAATCTTTCCAATAACCGTTGCTTTAACTTCCGTTCTTGCTGATTCACAACCTGCTGACGATTTACAACTTACATAATAAGAAGTAGTTGTCGTTAAACTTGGCGTTGTAAATGATGCACCCGTTGCGATAGCAATTCCACCCGTTGCAGATGAATACCAA
>JAYVIV010000106.1:0-29055 GCA_043769985.1 Arcicella sp. | reverse complement strand
GCAGAAACACTAAAATTAAGTTTCTACACCGTTGAAACTCACCGTAAGAACATCAAACAGAAATTGAAATTTAAGACCAAAAAAGAGTTTTATGAATTTCTCAATACGATTGATTAATGAACGGGAATTAAATGTAAGTTTTTTCTTGGGAAATAAGGGGAAACCCCTGTTTTGAGGTTACAATACAGGAAAAATGATAAATTTTTATACATTTGTTATGTGAAACCTTAACCCAGACATTCAAAATGACTGTACCCAAACGCAATCAATATTTAGTATTCATTACTGTGATGTCCTTGTTTTTATTGATAAATTGTCAGCAAAAAAAAACTGTTGATGAAAACATTTATGTGCCCGCACCCGAAGAAAAGTTGGATAAATATTGTACGTACTTGAAAAAACCCGCAAATTTTTTGGATACTGGTTACATCAGTTTTTTCAATAAACGATACGCACAATTATTGAAAGAAAACAAAATTGATTCAGCGGCACAGGTCTTGAATATTACGGGGAGAACTTTGGATAGAAATCGCCACTATGATGCTGATTTTATAAAAATTAATTTGGATTTTATGGCAAAACATGAAAAACAAATAGCTGATAAATATTATTCAGGTATCTATGGAAACATTGGTATGATTTATCAAAATGAAGATGAAAATGATAGTGCGACAAAATACCTCAAAAAAGCTATTATCAAAGCTAAGGATAACCAAACCTTTCGAAATAATGCGTATGCCAACTACAAATTAATTTTTACCCATTTGAATAATGGAAAACTGGATCAGTCATTGTCTTCGGGAATTCAAGCAATCCAATTGTATGAAAAACTGAGAGATACTACACTCTTGGCAGTAACCTATTCAGGAATTGCGTGTATTTATCGGTTTCAAGATGATTTTCCAGAAGCCTTAAAATATGAAACTAAAGGTTTTGAATTACTAAAAAAAACTGCAGATACCACCGCAATTTTAGTTAATTCGCTCAATAAAATCACCTTGTATCATGACATGAATGATAAAAGATTATTGCCTTTTATTGATTCAACCGCTACAGCATGTAATGCTTGGAGTCAGAAAACAGATTTTTGGTTTTTTTCGGTGAATAGTTGGTTGGCATTCAAACTGGTTTCACAAAATAAATTACCCGAAGCAAAAGTTGTATTGGATAAGTTAAAACTAATGCTTCCAAAAATGAGTGAAGGAACTATCACAGACTTTTACTTTAATGCGGTATCAGAATATGAAATTAAAGCTGGCAAAGGTTCTGAAAACATTGCTTACTACCTCAAAAGAATACCAGAATTAAAAGAAAACAAAGATTATTTAAAATTACAGTTATTCAATCGGATTTTACAAGGTGATGCAATCCAAAAAAAGGACTACAAAAGTGCCTTGAAGTATATGGAGCAAGTGCAAATTGCCAATGATAGTTTGAATAACAAAGCATTGAGAATCAAGACAAAAGAGTTAGACAAAAAATACCAAACCGCTCAAAAAGAACAAAAAATAGCCTTCCAAAAAACTGAAATTGAACAAAAAAATACGTCCATTGCCCTTTTAATTGCCTCAATCATTGGACTATTTTTACTGATTTTTGCCTACTATTTATGGCAAAAACAAAAGAAATTTAGACAAGATAAAACCAATAGCATGAACTTCACCAAGCAATTATTGAAAAATACCGAAGACGAAAGAAAACGCATTGCCAGTGATTTACACGATAGCATCAGCCATGAATTACTCAATCTGAAATCCATTTTCAAACAAGATTTAACCACGGTGAATACAAAAATTGACAGTATAATTAATGATATTCGAGGTATCAGTCGCAACCTGCATCCTGTAATGTTTGATAAAATTGGTTTAGAACCCAACATCGAACAATTGGTAGAGAGAATCCAACAGCAAAATGATTTCATGGTCAGTACCGACATCAATTATAAAGGCTCGCTGAGTTCCGCCGATGAATTGCAGATTTATAGAATTATTCAGGAGGCACTTACTAATATCATCAAATACGCCAAAGCTCATGCAGGAAAAATAACGATGGAGGAAAATCAATCCAGTATTTTCATCGAAATAAAAGATAACGGTAAAGGTTTCAATGTCAAGGAAGCCTTGAATAGTGGTAAATCTTTTGGACTACACAACATCATTGAAAGAAGTAGGGTCATTGGTGGAGAAGCCAAGATTTATTCATCGTCCGAGGGCACAATTATAAACATCAATATACCCAAAAAAATAACAACTTAGTTTATGCCACCAAGACAATAAGTCTCCAATATTTCTATTAAAAATTAATTTCTTAGTGTCTTAGCGTCTTTGTGGCTAATTAATTACCCAAAAAAATATGAAAATATTAGTAGCTGACGACCACCCACTGACCCTCATGGGTACGAAAGGTTTTATCGAATCACTGGGGTATGAAGTGGAAGACATTTGCTCAAATGGCATTACGGCTTTAAACTTAATCGTTGCCCACAAGCATCAAATTGCGGTTTTGGATATCAATATGCCTGGCATGGACGGCTTGGAAGTATTAGAAAAAGTGTTTGCCCAAAAACTAAAAACAAAGGTGATTTTATTGACCATGCACAAAGAAATGAGCATTTTTAATAAAGCAAATCAATACGGATTATCGGGCTATATTTTGAAAGAATACGCCCAAGAAGAATTGGAAATTTGTTTGAAGGAAGTAAGCAATGGTAACCAATATGTTAGCCGAAATTTGAGTAATGAACTCACAGTTGATAAAAATTCTGACCATAAATCAGAGTTACTAAAACTGACTTTTGCCGAAAAGAAAATCGTGGAATTAATCGCCCAACACAAAACCTCTCGACAAATTGCAGAATTATTATTTATTTCCGAAAAAACCGTAGAAGGACATCGGACGAATATTATCCAGAAATTGGGTTTGCCAAGGGAGAAAAATACCTTGTTGGTTTGGGCGAGTCGGTATTTTTAAAATGAAAAGCCTATTCGTAGAGTTAATCTATCAAAATCTTCGATGGTTGTCTTAGTTTTTTCCATTAATTCTGACCGCTGAAAACGATAGCCTGCCCCGATGACAAAACCTGTATTTTCAGTAAACAAAATCTTTAATCCCAAACCCGCTGCAAAAGTGTTTCCACCTTTGTATTTTATGCCATCAACGTCATTAGAGGTGGCGTTAATACTATATCCTCCTTCGACAAAATAGAATGGAATTTTGTTGCCCTTTTTCGTAAAATCCCCTCTAACACTCAAAATAATAGGAACAAAAGTCTGTACGGCATATAAATCCGCTCCGATTCCGATACCCGTAAAAAGATACTGATTGAATTTATAACCATTAACAGTCTGAAATGAAAATGCGGAGGTTGTTACCCCATTTGAGGCACGATTACTTCCCGCCAAAGGTCCTAATTCTGTGTAATGAACGTAACCCTTTTCTTTGTAAAGAATCACTGGTTTTTTTAAAGTCTCTTCTGATTTAATATCCTGAATATCAGTTGTTTGAACAGCATAAATATTTTTTTCGTAAGTCTCTAATTTGACGACTTTCTCATTCTTTTCAATGATTTTCCCTCGATAGATTGAACCATTTTTCAAGTACAAAACATCATCATTGATTTTTTGGGCGAAGGTATTTATGGCAACAATACAGAAGAGGAGAATTAATGTTTTTTTCATGATTATTTTTTCGGGTGTTATACCTCACCCCCAACCCCTCTCCCGCTGAGAGGGGGGCTACTCGGACGAGTACTCCCCTCTCAATGGGAGAAGGGTTGGGGGTGAGGTCTCTACTGATCAAGCCAAGTCTTAAACTCGTTTGTTTTATCCTTACTAACAAAAATTTCTTGTTCAAAACTTGGCTTTAAAAATACTTGCAATCGACTGTTTATCAGGGTTTTAATTTTTTGAACAGCATCAATTCTTATAACAAATTTGCGATTGAGTCGAATGAAAAATTGTGGGTCTAACAAGTCTTCTAATTGCTCCAATTTATAATCAACGATGAATCTTCTGCCATCATTTGAGACTAAATAAGTAATTTTATCATCGGCAAAAAAGTAAGAAATTTCCTCTGTGTTTTTAAATTGGATGTTATCTCCAAATTTTATTAAAAAGCGATTTTTATACTTCTTATGAGAGGCTTGAAATGTTTGCATAACTCTTTGAATATCAGAAGTTAACAAACACTTTCGTTCCTCAGAGAGGGCATTGAATTTATTCAAAGCAAAACCTAACTCCGTTTTGTCTAAAGGCTTTAACAGATAATCAATGCTATTCATTTTAAAGGCTTGAATGGCGTATTGGTCAAAAGCAGTGGTGAAAATTACGGGACTTTTTATTTGGATTTTTTTGAATAATTCAAAGCTCAATCCGTCCGACAAATGAATATCCACAAGCATCAAATCAGGTTCAGTATTTCGACTAAGCCATTCGGTAGCATCTTCCACAGAATCAATCGTTTCTACGACCGAAATCGTAGGGTCATGCTCGTGCAGGAGGGTTTTTGCTCGTTGAGCGGAGAGGGATTCATCTTCTAAAATGAGTACATTCATAGACTAAAGAGTTTCTCAATAATTAAGTCTTTAAACTAATAATTGTTCATTGAGTAAGGTAATAAAATAATAACTCAATGGTTGTTTGCTTAATTTGGTAGATTATTACTAACTCAATGCCTCTTGGGCTTTCACTTTTTTCTTCACTAAATTAAGTTTAATAATGGGTAATTTTACCGTAAAATGTGCTTCGTTTTTTTGGATTATAATGGGTGTATGCGTCAAAAAGTCATACCGTTGAGAGATGTTAGAGAGTCCTAAGTTGGTAGATTCCAATTCATTAATATCTTTGCGTTGTAAGTTGTTTTGGACAATCAGTAACTGGTCGTCATCGGTGAAGATATTAATTTGCAAAGGTTTATTTTTTGATACTATATTATGTTTAACGGCATTTTCAACTAACATCTGCAACGCCATCGGCACGATGTAATGCTGACGGACTTCCTCATCCACTTGAATACTAATTTTGAGGCTTTCGCCAAAACGTTTTTTCAGCAAATACAAGTAAGAATCAATAAAATCAAGTTCCGTACCCAACTCCATCAATTCCTTTTCGTGGCTTTTCAAAACGTAGCGATAAACCTTTGAAAACTGCCCTACGAACTCTATCGACGCATTTATATCCAAGGGAATTAACGCAGTCAAGACACTCAAATTATTGAACAAGAAGTGTGGATTTACTTGATTCCGAACGGCTTGCAATTGTGCTTGGGTACTGATTTTCTTGAATTTCTCTGCTTCAATTTGCGTTTTTTCTAATTGATTTACATACCAATAAATCACATTTAAGACATTTAGAAACAAATTGATTCTGAAGGCAAACATCATCAGTAATTTCATCGGCAAAAGTAAGGTCGAAACATTGAAAGGCATAGTAAGATAGGCAGCGGATAGTCCAATGGTGAGCGTTATGAGGGTAGTAAAAATGATACTTCCACCAAAAATTGAGATAAGTCTTGACCAAATATTTTTAAAGTTTTTAGTTTGTAAATATTTATCCCACAAACGATTAGCTTCCCAAATACCAAAAGTAAGTAGAAGGAAAATAAGGAACAATTCCCCATTTGAAACATCAATTGGATAATGCACAAAAACCTCCACCATCATCGTATTCAGAAGTGAATACGCCGCCAGTAGCACGATAAAGAAATAACGGTATTGATGTGAAAACATGACTTTTGGGGTTTACAAATATGTATTATTACTTCACTGAAAAAGCTCGCAATGACAATAGTGGCACTGTTTGCAATGATGATAATACCAAAATACGAATTTTTATAAGAAAACCCTGAACTATCCGTCCAGGGTTTTACTAACATTCTCTAACCACTATAAAACTGAATTGTTAATATTTTGTGAAAGTGATATTTTACTCATTTAATTTTATGGAAGTAATACTTTGTCAATTACGTGAATTACACCGTTTGTTGCCAAAATATTAACCGCTGTAATGGTTGAATTACCACTTGTTTTTCCCTTCACCTTTGCACCACCCACTAAATCAAAAGATACTTTACCCGTTGATAGAGCCGTTTGTACTTCTCCCGTTCCAACGTTTGGTAAATCTGTTGAAAATACTCTGTTAGGAACAACGTGATAAAGCAAAACGTTTGTTAATAAACCTCTATTTGCAGGTAAAAGTAATGTAGCTTTCGGAGTAGTTTTGTATAGTTCTGTAAATGCTGCATTGATTGGAGCAAAAACCGTCAATCCATTCGCAGAGGCATTCGTTAAAGCAGCCGCAACAGCAGGGTCAGCCGCAAGAACCAAAGATACTAACTCACTAAAATTGGGGTTTTTTGAAGCAATTGTTACCAAATTCTCGCTTGGAGGAATAATTACATTGTCAATCACATGAACCACACCATTTGAGGCTGTTACGTCAGTAGCAATTACTTTGATATTTCCGTTAATGAACACCCCATCGGCATTTTTCGACAAGTAAATTGGGTTTGCTGTATTTACCGTTAGGGCAGTTCCACTTTTCACATCAGCTGCTTTTACTGTTCCACTCAATACGTGAGACGTTAAAATTGGGGTTAAGGCTGCGGCAGATTGATTATCCAAACTCGTAATGCCAGCTTTTGTGAATGCCGCATTGTTTGGAGCAAATACGGTAAACGGTCCCGCACCTTTCAAAGTCGTTACTAAATTCGCTTTTGTCAAAGCCGCCACCAAAGTTGAAAATTGAGTGTCTCCAATGGCAACATCAGTAATATCCTTTGGAGGAGTTACCGCTGGGGCATCATCCTTACAAGAAGTGAATACCATTACTGATAATAAAACAATAGACAGGGGGGCTAATAATTTTCTAAGATTTTTCATGTTTGTAATGAGTTTTGTTTGAAATGTATAACAATGAATTTCAGTACAATAACCGTTGAAAAGCCCCTAAAAGTTATACGCTTTGGAGTGAATCACCCTAAGAAAGGGAGTGAAACGGAAGGGTTGGGGAGTGAATAGGGGGAAATTGTCTGAACTTGGATTTGCGAGTTTACAGAATTACAGGATTAAGTATTCATCCAAGTAAAATCCTAAAAATCCATTAATCCCACGAATCCAAGTTCAGACATAAGGTATCGCACAAACAAAAAAGAGGCAGAAGATTATCAGTCTTTTGCCTCTTTTGATAGTCTTTTGTCTGAATTTAGATTCGTGGGATTTAGGGATTTTTAGGATTAAATTTGGACGAATAACAATCCAATTAATCCACTAATCTGATACGGTGCGACGCTTCGCAATCCAAATTCAGACGGGGTTGCCTCAGACTGAAATCGCCTCAGACAATTTCTCCTTCTCAACGCTCTCTTCCTCCAAGAACGACAAATCAATCTTGATATGCGGAATCAATTGTTCCTCTAACATTCTTGCCCATTCGGTCATGTACAAAACCACGTCCTCACGCACATTATGACGCATTTTATTACGTCTTTCCAATGGAATACGCTTCAAAATCTTTTGGTCGGAAAGCCATTCTAAATCTCGCAAATCTGTCACCGTTAATCCACGGTTGAGCAAATCGGCAATTAATAAATCAATGTTTAAACCACTTGTGGGACAGAATTCTTCCACTTGTTCTCGCCAATCACCACGCCCTTGCATAGCAAACTGATGAATTTCAGCCTTGGTGAGATTGGTTAATTCCTGAGCCAAATTTCCACAATTACAACTACCCATGTGTCCCCACTGATAGTTGCCACCTTCCGCTAATTTTTTGGCAGTGATGCGAAGGGCATTAATTAAATCTGGATTTGCGTGTGCCATGTGCGTATATTTTTGATGTTTTATGTTCTTATTTATGACTTGATTTTACAACGAAATGTCAAAGATTTTTGTTTAATTATTCTAAAAAATCATCAATACTTTTGAAAAGTTGTTTGATTGGTTCTATTTCAATATTATGGTGTAAATTATTGTAATCCAAAGAGTTGATGGTTTTATTTCTAACCGTTTCTTTCTTACTGTAAATCTTTTTTACCAAACCATAAAGATTCTGCAAATCCTCTTTTGGCTCCAATCGTAGCGTTAAATTATCAGAATAGGGATTAAAACCTAAATCATCGGTTTTCGATAATACAAAATCCTTCGTTAATCTATCGTCAATTTTATCATAATGATTAGTTTCAGCTAAAAACCAAGTTTCAATTTCCATGACAGCGGTGAGAATTTGAGTCGGAATTGGCAGACAAATCCTTTCAACAAATCTGTGCAATTGCTCAATTCTGGGCAAATCATTGGGTGTGAGTTTTTGATTATTTTGATCACCCCGAATATCTCGAAGACCAATTATTTTAGAAAAACCTTGAAGAATCAATCTGTCTTTTTGTTCTCTAATATCAGAAGTCACATTATCAGTATTTCCAGAAATAAAGATAGATGCTTGACAATTAGCATTATCATAAATTGATTCAAAATGTGGCGAAGAAACTCTCAAAATTTCCGAATTTCTATTTCCTCCAAACATCTTATTGGCGATGATACTGACATTATCTTCTCCAATAACTTCATGCAATAATCGTTTTATAAAATCA
Source organism: Arcicella sp. (assembly GCA_043769985.1). Classification (GTDB taxonomy): domain Bacteria; phylum Bacteroidota; class Bacteroidia; order Cytophagales; family Spirosomataceae; genus Arcicella. The sequence continues at coordinate 20,472 of JAYVIV010000106.1, read as the reverse complement.
AATTCAGTTTCTCCTTCAACAAAAATGGCTATTTTTTTCATTATGCAGTCTGTATAAATTCTTCAAAACCAAGTCTGTAAAACTCCGTAGCAAAAAAATCAAAATTATTAAAACCAGTAAGGGCAAAATCATCAAAAGTTTGTTTTGAATTTTGGTAATTATAGAATACGGATTTATTCCCTTCACGATGAATCACTGACCAATATTTCAACGGTACGCTATTCATTACAAAGCGGTCATTTGTTGTCATAAATACTTGAATATTAGAACCTTCCGCCTTTTCGATAATTAATTCTATGAGTTTTTTTGAACGGTCATAATCCAAACCTTCACCAATATCATCAATCAAAATACAGCTTGGTATTTTTGCCATTAAGGAGTAATTTAATTGAACGATTAGAGAGAAAGCTCTTGCCATGCCTTGGGACATATCTTCGAAATAGGTTTCATTTTCTAAATCAGATTCTTGAACTTTTAGAAATAGGTATTTTGAAGCAACATCTAATAAAATTAAATTAAGGTTATAATCAATATGTCTCATATCGTTTATGATATTTCTAACAAATTCACCTCCAAACTGTCCAGTACCTTTGTTATAAATAACATTCACTTTATTGAAATTTTTAAAATTAATTTTATCAGTATCTTCCCAATCACTCATTTTATATTGACCTTTTCCCATATTCCCTCCGAATGAATAATGAGCTAAGTTTTTACCCCAATTATGCAATATTTCAAAAAATGGTTGTTGCAAATTATCTCTACGGCTAATTGCTAAAAATCTTTCATTTATTTCAAAGGGCAAATTTTGTCCAAGTCCTTCATAGAATAACTTTTTTTCTCTTCTTTGAAGTTTTATATCATTATTAATAAATAAATTTTCATCAGAAATGGAAGCTTGGTCATCAAAAATTAAATTGTATTTAATAGTGTTTTGTTCATCTTTAAATATTACTTCAAAGTATGTATTAATTGTGGCAACATCTTCAATATTTGATTCTGCATCTAACAAATCCGAAATCCATCTTAAAGAATCTATTAATCTTGTTTTTCCAGAAGCATTTCTTCCAACAAATAAATTTATATTTTCAAACGCAACAAATTCTTTGTTTTCTGAACCACTTTTTATTGACCAGTTCGAACTCTCATATTTCAACGCCTTCAATATCATATTCTTAATCATTTAAGTTTAATCAAAATTCAACACAATTACGCAAATTCACAAATTTTTGAATGATAATCAGTTCCAAGGCGTGCCACGGTCTCCACGCAACCCACCGCAAACCGTTGCACGCCAAATAGCATTTTTTGAAATGAACATAAATTTGTAATTTCGGTAAAACAAAAATACAAGAAAATGCTACCAATTGCTTTAAAATCGTTTCATATAAAAAACTACCGAGGAATTATTGATACACAAGTAGATGATATTCCTGATAATACTCAGTGGATTTTTTTGACAGGTGAAAATGGGTTTGGGAAGACTTCGGTTTTGCAGGGGATAGCACTCCTAAATTCTAAACCTCACAATGTAGTATTAAGCGAAAAGTTTAATTTGGAATTTCAGGTTTGTAAAGACAATGTAGTTACTGAATTTACTTTTTCCCCATTTTTCATATCAACTTCTGCAAATGGAAGAACACCACCAGAAATAAGTATTTTATATGACAAAAATTTAAAGAACATTATAGGTTACGGTTCAACAAGGTTAAGAATTTCCGCAGGTTCTGCAAATGAAGTGATGGATAAATATTCTTCTATTGATTCTTTATTTTCAAATGAGGTACTTTTAATAAATATTGAAGAAAACTTTAAAGATTGGAAGACGAACTATAAAAAAGGATATAATCAACTTGGAAATATATTTAAAATACTCCTTCCAAGATTAGGTAAAATAGAAGTTGAAGTCGAAGAAAAAACGAAAAGAAATAAAGTTAGATATTATGAATTAGATTCAGAAAGTAATCTACTAAAAGACAGCGTTGAACTAAATGATTTAGCGGCAGGATATAAAAACATTTTGGGTATGATTGGAGACATGATAAATAGATTGACTCGTGAGTCTGTCCCAGATGATTTATCAAGTTTAGAAGGCATAGTCCTAATAGATGAAATAGACCTACATCTCCATCCAAAATACCAAAAATTATTCGTTCAAAAACTAACCGAATTATTCCCAAAAATTCAGTTTATTGTTTCAACGCATAGCCCAATTCCTTTATTGGGAGCTCCTAAAAATTCGGTAATTATCAATGTTTCCCGTACTCGTGAAGAAGGAATTAAAGCGGAATTATTAGATATTGATTTTAGCGTTTTAACTCCTAATGCCATTTTGAGCTCGCCAATTTTTGGTTTTCAAGATTTGATTCCTGAGAGTAAAACTAAGGATAAAATGGCAAGGTCGGAAGACTCATATAAAGAAGTGCTTTTCAATGATTTATTAGACAAACAGATTGATGAATATTTGACTGATGAAAACAAACAAGAACTCTTAGACCTTCTGAAAATCAAATAGTTATGCGAAAAGTACTTAAAGACCTTGACGATATACCACAATCATTAAAAAGTGTGGAAGCAAGAAATCTTTTGAAGATTATTATTAAAACCAAAGTGATTTCTAAAATAAAACCAAGTACTAAGGTTTCTGATATTTATAATGGGAAATACGAAAGTCAAGATAAATCTGAGGGTAAGGAAGTTTTAGAAAAATTGCATACTTTCTATTTCAATAAATGTGCTTATTGTGAAGATTTGGGAGGATATTATATTGAACATTATCGCCCCAAAGGTAAAATCATTAACACAAAAACAAAAAATGAAGGCTACTATTGGTTATGTTTTGAATGGACTAATCTTGTACCCTCTTGCCATGAATGTAACAGAGTTGGTACAGCCAAAGGAAGTCATTTTCCAGTAAAGGCTACCCATTTAAACTATACTGATTGTTTTGAAAATGATTTATTATCAATCCATAGAATTCAAGCAAATTATTTGAATCAAGTAGAACAGCCTTATTTATTACATCCAGAAATTGACGAACCAAAGTTATTTTTAGGTTTTAGGATTGATGATAATAAAAAAGGAGTGGAAATTTTCGGAATTGACAGTAAAGATGGAAGAGGTAATAAAACTACTGAAATTTGTAACCTTAATCGAGATGATTTATTAAGAAAACGTAGAAAAAACGTAGTTTTTCAAATCGTAAAAGATATTCGGTTAAAATGGGGAAAATTGAGTGATAAAACTATACCAAAAGAAGCATTTAGAAATGAATTGAAAGAAGTATTTGAACACTTCGACCATGAAAAAGATAAACTTTCAGAGACATTTACACTTTTAAGATGGTATGTAATGGAAACAATTGAAAACTTTCAAGAACTTGTGATTTCACAACTTGACGAAGACCAACGAGAAGTTACATTAGCCTATTTTGAGGCGTATAAAAACGGGGCATTATAATAACAAGTTAACAATTATTCACTTCCAAACAAACACAAATGAAAAACCAATTAAAGTTCCTAATCATCATTTTAATCGCTAATTGTTCGCAACTCTTAGCTCAACAAGCTCCAAGTCCATTCAACGCCAACAAACGCTTTGAACAAATGGAGAATTTACCAACGCCCAACACCTACCGCACGGCTTCGGGTAGTCCAGGAAAAGAATATTGGCAACAAAGAGCTGATTATGACATTAAAGCTGAATTGGATGATGTTGAACGTAAAATCACGGGTTCAGAAACCATAACTTACTTCAACAATTCGCCCGATGAATTACCTTATTTATGGTTGCAATTAGACCAAAATCTTTTCCAAAAAGATGCCATTGGTAATTCAACAAAAACGGGCGGAATCAGCGGACAAGCAAGTTTTGATCAGTTCAAAAACCTGACTGACCCGAAGAAATATGGCTATAATATTTTGTCAGTAAAGGACAAAACGGGTAATCCAATGAAGCATACTATCAATAATACGATGATGCGAATTGACTTGCCAACGCCTTTGAAATCTGGCACAAGCACCTCATTTTCAATTGATTGGAATTATTTAATCACTGAATATTATGGACGTTCTGGTTACGAATATTTCGCTAAAGACGGAAACGTAAATTATTTCATCGCTCACTGGTTTCCAAGAATGGCGGTTTATAATGACGTGTATGGATGGCAACACAAACAGTTTTTGGGACAAGGTGAATTCACGCTGACTTTCGGAAATTATAAGGTTGCTCTCACCGTGCCAAACGACCATGTAGTTGGGGCATCGGGGGAATTACAAAATCCAAATGCAGTACTTTCTGCGGAGCAATTAAAACGTTGGGAAAAAGCAAAAACTGCGACTCGACCAGTTTTGATTGTATCGCAAGAAGAAGCGGAAAAAGCTGAAAAGGGGAAACCAAGCGGTAAAAAAACGTGGATTTATAAAGCGGATAACGTGCGTGATTTTGCTTTTGCCAGTTCACGTAAATTTATTTGGGACGCTATGCAAGTGGATGTTGAGGGTAAAAAAGTTTGGGCAATGTCATTATATCCAAAAGAAGGAAATCCATTGTGGGGACAATATTCAACAATGGTTGTGGCACATACCTTACGTTCATACTCGAAACACACGGTTGCCTATCCATATCCAGTGGCGTATTCGTGTCATTCAGTTGCGGGTGGCGGTATGGAATATCCAATGATTTCTTTTAATGGAGGTCGCCCAGAAGCAGATGGAACGTATTCTGAGCAAGTAAAATATGGCATGATTGGCGTAATTATTCACGAAGTTGGACATAATTTCTTCCCCATGATTGTCAATTCAGACGAAAGACAATGGTCGTGGATGGACGAAGGTTTGAACACATTTTGTCAGTATTTGGCGGAACAAGAATGGGATAGAAATTACCCTTCTCGCCGTGGGGAGGCTCAAAATATTGTGCCTTACATGAAGACCGACCCAACGCAGCAAGTGCCAATTATGACCAATTCGGAAAACATCATGTCTTTTGGTCCAAATGCCTACGCAAAGCCTGCCACGGCACTAAATATCTTGCGTGAAACCGTGATGGGGCGTGAATTATTCGATGCTGCCTTCAAGGAATACGCTCGTCGTTGGGCATTTAAACAACCCTATCCTGCTGATTTTTTCCGCACGATGGAAGACGCTTCGGGCGTGGATTTAGACTGGTTCTGGAAAGGGTGGTTTTATGGCGTAGAGCCTGTAAATCAGTCACTTGAAAACGTAGAATGGTTTGGAATTGATAAAGCTGACCCAACACAAAAAAGCGATATTGCCCGAAAAGATGCTGCCGTAAAAAAGGAGACTATGAGTAATATTCGTAATAAAACGGACATCAAAAAAACGGTCGTAGAAGAGAATCCAGACATGAAAGATTTCTATAATTCGTACGATAGATTTGCGACCAATGATGTAGATAAGAAGAAATACGACCAATACATGGCGGGTTTATCGGAAGATGAAAAGAAATTGGTGGATGCCAACAAAAACTTTTACGTCTTAAATCTGAAAAATAAAGGCGGTTTACCAATGCCAGTTATCGTACAAGCAAACTATGAAGACGGCACGAATGAAGTATTCAGAATTCCAGCCGAAATTTGGCGTTTGAATGACAAGGAGGTAAAAAAGGTAATTCCAACCGATAAAAAAGTGACAAAATGGACGCTTGACCCATTCTTTGAAATTGCGGATATTGACACAGATGATAACGCTTTCCCAAGAGAGCCAGAGCAACCATCAAGATTCCAAGTGTTCAAAGGGCAACGTCAGCCACAGCCAAACCCAATGCAAGACGCTCAGAAAAAATCGGGTTCTGCGGTGCAGGGAGCAAAGAATTAGGAGATTTTACATAAGCATTGCCAACTCCATTTTGAAGTTGGCGATGCTTCTAATCGCTAATTGCCAAAAAAAGTTACCTGATACAAGCGTGTAATCAACAAATAAAAATCGTTGATACTGTTTTGACAAAATAAAATTCCACATAACCATACAAAAGAATGATACACAAATACGGCTTATTGACTATTCTACTATTATTACAAATTGTGCCTTCATTTGCTCAAAAGGCTTTGAAGGGTTCAATAATTGATTCAAAAACTAAGAAAGGAATACCTTACGCCGCAATTGGAGTGGTAGGGAAAAATATTGGTACAGTAGCCGATGAAAATGGAGATTTTGTTTTAAGGCTTAACAAAAATTCAGTTGCAGAAAAAAATCCAGCAATTATCTCATCAATAGGATATGAATCAGTTTCTTTCAGAATTTTAAAAATAAAAAATACGATTTTGCTTAATTCTGAAAACATACAATTAAAAGATACAGTAATAAAATCAAATGATTTAGAGCAAAAAAATGTTGGAAGAATTGCTGAGAAAGGGATTGGTTCTATTTCTTTCAATAACAAGAAGGATAGAAATATTGATGATAAACTTGGGAGAGAGATTGGCGCCATATTAAACCTGAAAGGTAGGAACTATTTGAAGAAAATCAATTTTTTCATTGGTCAAAATCAATTTGATAGCGTGAAATTTAGGCTAAATATGTACAACGTAGAAAATAATTATCCAAAGGACTTGATTTTCAACGAAGAAATATTGGTTGAATTGACTCAAAATCAAACAGGCTGGTTAGAAATAGATGTTAGCAAATATAGTGTGAGGTTTGAAGATAGAGTGGCAGTGACTCTTCAATGGATTCAAGGAGTAGAAATAGATCGTGATAGTAAACAGGTAACTATCCCTGCCATTTTTCCAACTTTTGCAAGGAACGGTTTAATCAGGGCTAAAAGCCAAGATATTTGGACATTGATAAATGCAACTCCCAGTATTTATGCAAATGTGGACCATGTCACCAAGTGAAAGTAATTGAACCAGATTAAAACACAAAAGAGAGTCGTTCCGTGATGGGGAGACTCTCTTTTTTTAATATATAAAAACCCCTATAAAAAAAGTTGCCCAGACGGAAACCATCTGGGCAAACTTAGTAAATAGTTCTACACCTATTAGGTACAAAGATACACTATTTTTATACTCAATGTCAAGAGAAATTTAGATTATTTTATTGAATATACGTCATTATTGATTAAACGAAACATAAGCGTGGGTAATTTGCATTTTATGCTTAATTTTGTGGTTCAAAAATACGCTTATGAAACCCATTGAACATCATCTTTTCAATATTCTTGAAGAACGAAAACAACAATCACTCTTTCGTTCGTTAAAGACCTCAAGAGGTCTCGTAGATTTTTGTTCTAACGATTATCTTGGATTTTCCCAAAAACTAAAACAATATTCTTGCGAGTTTACTTTCCCATCGGGTGCAACTGGTTCAAGGCTTTTGGCTGGAAACACGCAATTTGTAGAAGATTTGGAACAGGAAATTGCTGATTTTCACGGGGCAGAAGCAGGATTAATTTTCAATTCTGGATATGATGCCAACGTAGGACTTTTATCGTGCTTACCCCAGAAAAATGACCTACTTTTCACCGACGAACTCATACACGCCAGCATGATTGATGGTGTCAGATTGAGTTACGCCACCAGGTATAAATTCAGGCATAATGATGTGGAGGATTTGGAGAGAAAAATAATACAAAGCCAAGCCCCCCCCGCCCCCGATGGGGGGGCTTTCTCGTCCAAATTGTCGGAGTCAATAACTCCCCTTTCGGGGGTTGGAGGGCTAATCGCCCTCGAATCCGTCTATTCAATGGATGGAGACCTTGCCAATTTAGAAGCAATCGTTAATTTGTCAGAAAAATACGGAGCAAACTTAATCGTGGACGAAGCTCATGCGACGGGTGTTTTTGGCAAAAACGGCAAAGGATTAGTATCTGAATTAGGGTTGGAAGATAAGATTTTTGCTCGTGTTGTTACGTTCGGGAAGGCATTGGGTTGTCACGGAGCGATCATTTTGGGAAGTAAAAATTTGAGAGATTATTTGATAAATTTTGCTCGTCCATTTATTTACTCCACTGCCGCTCCCATGCACACCCACCAGAGCGTGAGACAAGCCTATCAATTGCTGAAATCTTCTGATTTTTCAAATGAAAAACTTCATTCTCTCATTCGATTTTTTAAAGAACAAGCCAAAAAAATACGTGATTTAGTGTTAATTGACAGCCCATCTGCCATCCAGTGTATCATAATTGCAGGTAATGAAAGATGCAGAGAAGTAGGTTTGAAATTACAAAATGAAGGCTTAGATATTCGTCCAATCGTGTCTCCAACCGTACCAAAAGGCAAAGAACGATTAAGGATTTGTTTGCACGAATTTAATACGGAAGAAGAGGTTTTGAGAATATTTGAAGTACTAAAAAAACTATTATGAAACAATTCATCATCGCAGGCATAGGAACTGAAATTGGTAAAACCTTTATTTCCAGTATATTAACAGAAACCCTACAAGCTGATTATTGGAAACCAATTCAATCAGGGGCTTTGGATTTTACGGACACTGACACCGTTAGAAGTCTAATTTCTAACGAAAAAACTGTCTTTCATCCAGAGGCATATCGCCTTAACCAACCGATGTCTCCACACGCTGCAGCAGCAATTGATGGCGTTGAAATCGAATTATCAAAATTTGAACTTCCTCAAACGGATAACCATTTAATCATAGAATTGGCAGGAGGAATTATGGTACCTTTAAATGACCGAGAAACAAATTTAGATTTAATGAAAAAGTTGAATGTTCCAGTAATTTTAATTTCTAAAAATTATTTAGGGTCAATCAATCATACCTTGCTTTCGGTGGAGATTTTGAAAATGAATAATATTGAAGTTAAAGGTCTGATTTTCAACGGAGAACAAAATAAATCATCTGAAAGTTTTATCTTAAATTATACAAAATTACCGTGTTTAGGAAGAGTAGATTTTGAGGAGAATATTGATAGAAATGTAGTGAGTAAGTGGGCTAATAAATTTGCCACTAAGGCACTAAGTCTCTAAGATTATAAAAAAATAAAACTTTGTGACTTCGTGCCTTCGTGGCAATAAAATAATATGAACGACCAAACAGAATATCCTGTAGAAAATACACAATCATATATTAAAACTTCTTCCCTTACTGAACGAGATGCGAAGGTGGTTTGGCATCCTTTCACCCAGCATCAAACGGCACCATTTTCAATCCCAATCGTGCGAGGTGAAGGGGCATATTTATACGATGATTCGGGTAAACGATATATCGACGCTATTTCGTCTTGGTGGGTCAATCTGCATGGACATTCACATCCGTATATTGCTCAGAAAGTAGCGGAACAATTTGCTAAATTAGAGCAAGTTATTTTTGCGGGATTTACGCACGAACCTGCCGTAAGATTGGCGGAAAGATTGTTGGGAATTTTACCAAAAAATCAAGCTAAAATCTTCTATTCTGATAATGGTTCGACAGCCGTTGAAGTGGCATTAAAAATGGCAATTCAATATTTTCATAATCAAGGATTTACGGAGAAAAGAAAGGTGATTGCTCTTGAAAATGGTTATCACGGTGATACTTTCGGGACGATGGCAGTGGGAGCAAAATCTGCTTTCAATGCTCCATTTGAAGGTTTTTTGTATGAAACCATTTATTTGCCAGTTCCTACAAAAGGGCATGAAGAACACGCATTGGAAACCATGAAAACCCTCATGGAAAATGCCGATGAAATTGCCTGTTTCATCTTTGAACCACTCATTCAAGGGGCGGGGGGAATGGTGATGTATGAACCTGAAATGTTGGAGCAACTCATTGGTTTAGCCAAAGAAAATAATGTGATAACCATTGCCGATGAAATCATGACGGGATTTGGACGTACAGGTAAACTTTTTGCGACTGATTATATCGAAACTAAACCCGACATTTTGTGTCTTTCAAAGGGACTTACGGGCGGTGCAATGGCGTTGGGCGTAACTTCATGTACGCAAGAAATTTACGAGGCTTTCCTCTCAGAAGACCGTAAAAAAACGCTTTTTCATAGTCACTCTTTTACGGCAAATCCACTGGCTTGTTCTGCAGGATTAGCAAGTTTGGATTTGTTATTAACTGATGATACGAATAATAAAATATTGAAAATCAATCAGTTGCACAATGATTTTAAAGTTAAAAATTTTCATAATGATTATATTAGCATCAAAGGGACAATCTTGGCCATCGAAATTCAGACTGCCGAAGGGACTTCTTATTTCAACAATATTAGAGACGTTGCATACAAGTTTTTTATTGAAAAAGGAATCCTGATTCGCCCGCTTGGTAATGTAATTTATTTGTTGCCCCCTTACTGTATTTCGGAAGAGGATTTGGAATATATTTATGGTTGCATTGAGGAGTTTTTGCGGTTATAACCCGATGATTCCTCATCGGATTTAATTTATTGTCCGATGCGGAAGCATCGGGTTTCAACCGAAAAAAAAACATTTCTTGTGAAACCCCTTTTTTAAACAGTATGTTGTTAAGATAGATAAAAGGTAGAATTATATGTCAATAATATCAGAAAAACATATCACCACTAAATCTCCGAAGGTTCAAAACCTCTGGGAGATAGCTTTGTCTGAGGGCTTCCCAATTGCCCTTTGGCGATTACCAAAAACTTCTGAAAAACAATTAATCATCGACCTCTCAGGACGTGTCTCACGCATGAAAGTGGATTTAGAAGAAATGGCTTCAGGCTTTGTGATGAGTCCTTTTGAAGGCGAGTCATTATTTATAAAAAGTGATTTGCATTATAGTTTTAATATTGATAATCAACAAGTTAATGAAAATAGTGTTGAGCAAGAAGTTTTTGAAAAGCAATATTTAGTGTGTGTTGATGAAGAAATAAAAGAAAAAAAAGTTCCTCAAAATAACCAAGATTCTAACTCTCAGGAAAAGAATTTTGGTAGATATAATGAAATGCTTTTTGCTGAAATGGTTTCAAATGCTATTAATTCTATCGAAAATGGAGAAGTTCAAAAAGTAGTTTTATCTCGTACGAAAAATATTACTTTGCCTGATACTTTTGAAGTAATTGAAGCCTTCCAAAAACTGTGTGTTACTTATCCAAATGCCTTCGTTTCTTTGGTCTATTTGCCTGAATATCAATGCTTTTGGTTGGGTGCAACGCCTGAAACTTTGGTAAGTATGGATAAAGACGGCAAGTTCAGAACTATGTCATTGGCAGGAACACAATCCGCAGTTGGAACAAACGGTGAAAACCTATCGGCAGGGGAGATTCGTTGGTCGCACAAAGAGATTGAAGAACAGGCTTTTGTGAGTCGTTATATTATTGAATGTTTCAAGAAAATTCGTTTGAGAGAATACCTTGAAAGTGGTCCAAAGACTGTTCAAGCAGGGAATTTAATGCACCTTCGCACTGACTATATTGTTGATTCTAAGGAAGTTAATTTTCCTCAATTAGGAACGGTGATGTTAGAGTTATTACATCCCACTTCGGCAGTTTGTGGTATGCCAAAAGCTCCCGCTTTAAGAATTATTGCCGAACAAGAATTACACGACAGAGAGTTTTACAGTGGCTTTTTGGGACCTGTGAATATGCATGATGAAAGTCATTTATTTGTAAATCTTCGTACGATGAAAATTATAGGAAACGAGGCTACTTTTTATGCAGGTTGTGGCATTACGGAAGATTCAAATCCTGTGAAAGAATGGTATGAGACGGAAATGAAGATTGAGACTTTGATGAGGGTGATTTTCGATGTTCGATGTTAGATTTTCGTTATTCGATGTTTGGACGACTAATCCGAAAATCGAAGTTACGAACAGCCAACATCGAATCACGAATATCGAAATTAATGTTTCATAGAAAAACTCTCCGATTTTTTCTCAATATCTCCAACAATTGTCATTCTCACTAAGTCAATTCTGGCATCTGTCATTTCCATGATTTGGAAGTTGAATGGTTGATAAATGATGGTTTCGTTGAGTTCTGGAATGTCTTCATTGATATTGGTAATCATGCCTCCCAAAGTATCATAATCGCCTTCTGGGAGATTCCAGTCGTATTTATCGTTCAAATAATCAATCTCTAAACGTCCTGAAAGCAAGTATGATTTATCTTCAAGACGCTTTTCTGTAAGATCTTCATTATCATCGTATTCATCTTCAATTTCCCCAAAAATTTGCTCCATTACGTCTTCCATACTCACTAATCCTGCGGTGCTGCCAAATTCGTCCACCACCAACGCCAATGACTTGTGTTCCTTTGAAAATTTGAACAATAAATCTTTTGCAGGCATCGCTTCTGGCACAATTGGAATAGCCGTCAAAATACCCTGAATTTCTTTTGGTTTTTTGAACATTGCCAATGAATGACAATATCCCAAAACATCTTCCATTGTTTCTTTATAGACCAAAACCCTTGAATGACCACTTTCTACAAAAGTTTTCTTCAATTCCTCCATACCACCTTCAATATCCATCGCCACAATATCCGACCTTGGAATCATACAATCACGTACTTTAACTTGCTTAAATTCAAGAGCATTATTAAATATTTTTGTATCAACTTCGGTTTCTTCGTCGGTAGAAACTTTACGGTTAAGATTTTGGAGATAATTATTCAAATCGGTCAGTCCAAAGGCAGGGCGTTCTTCCGAATATTCTAATCGTAATACATTGTTGATGAACCACTTTGATAATCCCACAATTGCCCAAACGAGTGGGTACATGAGCGTATAAACTATCAAGATTGGAATTGCTAAAACCTCTAAAAAACCGTCTGGATTTAATAGAAATACACTTTTAGGCGTAAATTCAGAGGTCATTAGAATAATAACTGTTCCAATAAAAGAGGCAATTAAACCTGCCACTAAGCCATTTAGAATAGGGAAATAATGCTCAATTTCATGATGTAAAAATCCTTCCATAAAAATACCATACGCCACCAACGACAAGGTATTACCAATGAGCATTGTACCGATGAATTTTGAAGGATTTTTGAGATATTTCGAGATAATCTGCCCCGTGATGACCCCTTGCTTGGCTTGGAGTTCAAAATAGAGTTTATTGGCAGAAACAAAAGCCATTTCAACGCCCGAAAAGAATGCTGAGGCAATAATGGCAATGATGATACTTAATGCTTGTTGGGAGTTCATGTTGGTTTAGGCGAAATGATATTTATATTCTTGTTCACGCCCCAAGAATTGTTCTAAATGAAATACTTCGTCACAATCACGAAACATGATTAACTGGTCGTCGATGATATTAATTCTTTTGCGTTCGATTGCAGTAAGTTGTTGAATTGAAGGAAATTGACTCAGTGGTGCAATAATTATTCTACCATCTTTTAAATAGATAGCAATTTTATCTTTGAAGGAAAAATTCACTTTTTCAATCACGGGTTGTATTCCTTGAAATCCCTCTAAATTTTTCATAATTAATTCAAATTAATAATTTCTACTTTTTGACCTTCCGAAAACCGTTTTATTTGTTCCAAAATACCATCCATATTTTCTTCAATCAATTTTTGACAAATTTTCAACTCTTTTTTTGATAAAGAACCTTCTTCAAAAATCTCCAAAGTATCTAACCAAATTTTAGCTGACTTACTTCGTTCACTTTTAGTATTGACGATATGCAAATGCAACCTTTCCGTCAAATCATAAGCATAAAAGAAAAATATCAAGTTTTTGAAAAGGACAATTTTGGGCATACTGACAATTTTTGGTTCTCAAATATACAAAAAACCTACTTCTTTCCCTTCGTTAAAGCGTTTCTTTGAGCTTTTTTATCATCTTTTTGTTCTATTTTGGGCTTATTTTTCTCTGAATCCTCTTCTTTTTTCAAGCGAATTTGTTTTGAATACTGAAAGTAAAATAAACAACCTGCCGCAAACATCAACCATGAATAATGATAGAAAATTTTGTTCCAATAAGTAGGTTCAATACCTGCCGGTAAGCCCGCCCGCATATCCAAAATCCAAATGATAAAGAAGCCAACAGCGGCAAAAAGTAGGAGTTTTTCTTTTTTTGACATATTGTTAATGATTTTTAAAGCCTTGAAATAATTTCATAAATTTACGCCATGATTGACATATACACATTACATTCAAAAAGGTTCTTCTAAAAATCATTATATTTGTCTTAAATAAACCAAATTTCCATGAAAGACCTTCTCCTAAATAAATACCGTTTTTATACCCTCACTTTCACTGGTTTGTTGATATGGATGTTGTTTTTTGATATTAATGATGTCTGGACACAAATCAAAATGTACCGTGAATTGGGGCGTTTGGAGGACGAAAAGAATTATTATGTCCAAAAAATAAAGGAAGTTGAAATAGAGCGAATTGAGGTGATGGGCAATACAAAATTAGTGGAGAAATTCGCCCGTGAAAAATACCTCATGAAAAAACCACAAGAAGAGATTTTTGTGATTGTGGATGAGGATAATCAACCATTAGAGAAATAGGGGCTGGGGGTTTGGATTTAGGGGTTTTATGGACACTATAAACACCAAGCAAAATCCTAAATCCCAACCCCTAACCCCCAAATGAAATATGCTAAAAATCCTATTCGTCTGTACTGGAAATATTTGTCGTTCGCCGATTGCGGAGGAGACTTTTCGACGTGCGGTAAAAATGAGAGATTTGCAGAGAGAAATTCAATGCGATTCAGCCGCTACTCATGCCTATCACATTGGTAGTCAACCAGACAAGCGTACTATTCAAAACGCTGAATTACAAGGGCTTACGCTTAATCATAAATGTAGGAAATTAAACGGAGAAGACTTTTCAGTATTTGATTATATTGTGGCAATGGATAATTACAACATAGAAAATATTCAAGCCATCAGCAATCGTTCATTGGGAATTTCGCAACCCGAAGAAACTTGTTTTTTATATAGAAGATTTGACAATCCGCAAGGCTCAAATGTTGAAGAAGTGCCAGATCCTTATTATGGGGAAACGGCTGATTTTGAGGAAGTTTACCAGATTGTGAGTCGTTGTGCGGAGGGATTTTTGGATTGGTTGGTGGAGAAGTATCGGTTATAGAATTTATTAGCCACTAAGGCACAAAGACACAAATTTTTACGAAATATGGAAGAGAAAAGCTATTTAATTCAACCACAATATTATCAGGAAAGAGCTGAGAATAGTGTTTTACAAGATATTATTACAGAGAAATGGGAACTGGTAGAAGATATAAACCTACACGCAAATATTTCGCCATTTCTTTGGTATGATGTTCATAATCAGGATTTTATATTTATTGAAACTATGTTCTCACAAGATAAATCTAACTTGATGAGCAATAATGTTATTTCATCTGCTTTTCTTTTATATAGGTTGATGTCGATGGGATATACCCCCAATTTCCCCAAAAACGGTATTGAGCAAGTAGCTTATAAAAGTATATGGTCAATCAGTTTAGAACATAAACAAACTGGGCAAAACTTGAATTTTTACGATTATAAAGGAGGCTGGAACATAGGAACAATTTACTCTGACCCTGATGATATGCCTTATGATTTCAAAGAAGATTTGTTACGGTTAATGAATTTTTTAATTTCTAACGATATTGTTCATCCTTATGATTTGACCGTTTCGGGGTCAGTAGCTTAAATACAAACAGAGAATATTATGCTAATAAAATCACTCTCATTAAAAGATTTCAAGTGCTTTGAGCAAGTGGACATAGATTTCGGAAAAATTACCCTACTGACAGGGGCAAACAGCAGTGGCAAAAGCTCCTTGATTTATGCCTTGTTGGGAATTATGCAAAGTAAATATTTTCCTCAATATTTTGCCTTGAATGGAGAATTGATAAATATGGGTGGATTTGATGAGGTATTAAGGAAAAAGGCGGAGAAGAGAGAATTTGAGATTGGGATAAAAATAGAATTAGGTGGTCAGGTAAATGCAATTAAAACTAAATGGAATGAAGACGTAGTAACACAACAACCATCTATTATAGGTTTAAAATTTATAGCGAAGAATTTTTATGTTAGTATTAATAATGAGGGGGAAAATGTTTTAGATGTTATTTTGGGTGAAAGTGATTATGGTTATAATATAAAATCTATTCTCAAACATAATCCTAATATAGAAATTAATGAAATCACTAAAAAGCCAAATATACAACTATATCATTTAAAAGGGGAAATCGAAACGTCTTTAACTAATTTTTTCGGATATGATACAAGATATAGTGATTTATTTTTTGACCTCATTGAGAATGAAGATTGTTTTAATTACATAGGTTCATTTAGATTAGCACCTGAAAGAACATACTATCGTAAACCGAATGCAAGTAAAATTGGAGTAAACGGAGAAGGTTATATTGACCAAATTATTGAATGGGAAGAGTCAGATGAAGCAATGTATGATGAACTAATCGAAGCTGTTACACAAATAGGACTTTTCAAATCAATTCAAGCTGATACAATGAAAGGCGGACGTTTTGAATTAAATGTTCAAGTTAATGAAAATAGTGAATTAGCTTCTTTGACCGATGTTGGTTTTGGAATTAGTCAATTTTTACCAATTATTGTAGCTGATTTGCAGATGAAGGATAGTTCCTGTCTTGCGATTTCTCAACCCGAAATACATCTTCATCCTAAAATTCAAGCTACTTTGGGGGATTATTTTAGTAAGCAAGTAAATAATACTGACAAACAATACATCGTAGAAACTCACAGCGAATATCTTATTAATCGGATGCGTTTATTGATTGTGAAAGGCGAACTAAAACCCGAAGATGTGAAGTTATATTACATGGAAAATGACGGAATAAAAACTACTACTTACGCTATTGAACTCACCACAGACGGACAAATCAAAAATGCTCCACAAGGTTTTTTTGATACCTACGAAATGGATGTGATGGACATTGCTTTATACGCTTCTGCCTAATGAAAAAAGATATTTTTATTGATAATAACATCGCAAGTCGTTTCAAAAACCCTGCCGACCCTGAGTATATCAAATTGAGAGATTGGTTAGTTTTGTATCGTGAAATTATGGAGGGAGAAGAAGATACAAACGCTCACTTGGTGGTTTCTCAAAAATTATTGGGGGAGTATAATCGTTCAAATTATAACAACAAAGAAGGGCAAAATATCACTGCCATCATTAGTCGTTTACAAAAACAAGGTCGTTTGATTTTCGTTAAAAATCAAGAAATAAAGGATTTTAAAGAAGAACATTTTACGAAGAAAACAGAGAAGAAATTGTCTTGTAATCAAGAGGATAGAGAACATATTCCAGTAGTTTTATTATCTCACAGAAAATACGCTTTGAGTATTGATGATGCCTTTGTGAATGACCTTTTGAATTTTCCTAAATTTCAGGCATTAGCTTGTAAACGTCCAGAAGAAATGCCTTATCATTTGTAAAAAACTCAAAAAATGAATAAAATCATCCTGCTAATCTCAATATTCATAACCTTCAAGACAAACGCTCAAACCTACCAAGAAACCATCACTAAACATCGCCAAGACTATAAAGATGCGTTTTTAAAAGAAGAGAGAAGTCCAGTAAAAGTGGAGGATATGCCATATTTTGATTTCTTTGCAATAGATTCAATGTTTCGGGTTAAGTGTATGTTTACGAAAACAAATTCACCAAGTACATTCACGATTCCAACGGTTGATGGGAAGCAAAAAGAGTATTTCAAATATGGTATTTTGAGTTTTGAAATTAGGGGTGAAAAGATGGAATTAAATGTATATGGAAGTTTGGCATTGATGAGAATTCCTAAATATAAAAACTATCTTTTTATCCCTTTCAAAGATGCAACGAGTGTAAAAGAAACTTACGGTGGCGGACGATATTTAGATATTGAAACAACAGATATTCAAGGAGACTTTGTAATTTTAGATTTCAATAAGGCGTATAATCCATATTGTGCGTTCGGAAATAGATTTAGTTGCCCAATTCCACCCAAAGAAAATCATTTAAAAGCACGAATTGAGGCAGGAGAAAAAAACTTCAAAAAACCACATTGAGAAATACTAATCAAGCAAAAACAATAAAACAGTGAATAAAAAAGTATTACTTGTCATTTTAGATGGTTGGGGAATAGCCGAAAAAGGCTACGAAGACCGTTCAGCGATTATTGCCGCCAACACGCCTTTTTATGATTCGCTGATTGCGAATTATCCTCATAGCACGCTCGTAACTTTTGGTCCAGAAGTGGGTCTGCCCGAAGGTCAATTCGGTAATTCGGAGGTCGGACACATGAACTTGGGTGCGGGGCGAACCGTTCGTCAATCGCTGGTTCGTTTGAATGAGTCTATCGAAACGGATATGCTACGTCATGAACCCGTTTTGGTTGATGCCATTAAGTACGCCAAAGAAAATGATAAGCCTTTTCATTTGATGGGTTTAGTGTCTGACGGCGGTGTTCATGCACATATTAGTCATTTAAAAGCATTGTGTAACGTACTGAAAGACAATGGTTTAAATAAAGTTTATATTCATGCTTTTACGGATGGTCGTGATTGTGACCCTAAATCTGGAGCGGGATTTATCAATGATTTACAAACGTTTTTGAGAACATCCGTCGGTAAAATTGCGAGTGTTACGGGTCGTTATTATGCGATGGACAGAGACAATCGTTGGGAACGAATTGAGGAGGCGTACGACGTAATGGTGAAGGGTGAAGGTGTGCCAGTATGTGATGAAGGAATCGTGGCTTTAATGAAAGAATCTTACGCAGAAGGCATAACAGACGAATTTATTAAACCCATTGTGATTACGAAAAATAATCTCCCCATCGGCAATATTCAAGAAGGCGATGTGGTGCTTTGTTTTAATTACAGAACCGACCGACCACAGGAAATCACGAAGGCATTAACCCAAGAAGATTTCCTTGAAAATGGTATGAAAAAATTGGATATTCGTTATTTAACGATGACCAATTATAACAAATCGTTCACGAATGTACACGTCATTTTTGATGATAGCAATTTGCCTTCTACCTTGGGCGAAATCATTGCGAATGCAGGCAAAAAACAAATCAGAATTGCTGAAACCGAGAAATTTCCACACGTAACGTTCTTCTTTTCGGGTGGACGTAGCGAAACTTTCGCAGGGGAAACTCGCTTGTTATCTAATTCTCCAAAAGTTGCTACGTATGACTTACAACCCGAAATGTCGGTGTATGAGGTAAGAGATTCATTGTTGCCTGCCCTCAAAAATTCAGAGGCGGATTTTGTATGTTTGAACTTTGCCAATCCTGATATGGTAGGTCACACGGGTGATTTCCAAGCAGTTGTAAAGGCTTGCGAAGCAGTTGATGAATCTTTGGGAGAGGTGGTAACGGCAGCCATAGGAAGTGATTATTCAGTAATTGTGTTAGCAGATCACGGCAATGCTGATTACATGATTAACGATGATGGTTCACCAAATACGCAACATAGTTTGAATCTTGTGCCTTGCATTTTAATTGATAAAGATAAAAAAGCCATTAAAGACGGAAAATTAGGAGATATTGCTCCAACGATTTTGGAACTGATGGGCATTGAAAAACCTGCGATTATGACAGGGATTAGTTTGGTGTAGATTTCAACAAAATGCAAATGCTGGAATTGGCATAATTTGGGTTTCTAAGGACGAAACAACGCATGGTTTGCAATATTTAATGCTGTTATCTTTCTGATTAACAATCAGTTGTACCTTAACTATATTTTTTTTGACCCATTATAATAAAGCTTTTGACTTAATTGAGGTCTTTCTATTGGTTGGACAGTTACATCAATTATCACAGTTTTAATATCTTTGTATTTTAGTGTATCAGGGTTTTTTAGCTCAATAATATCAGCTAAAATAGCTCTCATTTTATAAAAAAACCTTGTTAGCATAACTCCCTGAAATCCCGTAGGAAAATCCCAAACTTAAAAATGTAGGATATTATCTTAGGAACGGGAATTAAATAAGTTATCCAAATCTATACGAAGTAATTTTTGAACGATTTGTGGTCTAAAACCGCAATTTAGCATCGCTAAATGAGGATTTTAGTAACGAAAAATCATTCAAAAAGGACGAGTAGAGATGGATAAGTTGCTTAATTTCAGCTCCTTAGATATTCCAGTGTTAATAATAATTGGTTGGAAATACTAAACTCTCCATCTATTGCTCGATTGGAAGTAGGGTTTTCTTGTAAATATTTTTCATTTTGATTTTGTACTTTTACAATCGGACCACCGATACGGTATCGTTTCTAAAAATTCAAATTTAATCCCAAAAAGGGGTTCTCAAATCTGTGGATTGTCATGTAATGATTTACACTAATTGTTCATAATCAGCTATTTACATCAAATTTAAATAAATTTCAATTAGGAAAGAGGTCTATTAGACACTCCATACAGGATATTTTTCGTTGAAAGTGTGGTTTTTTTGTTTTTTGAGATTATTGAATTATGAATCACAATTGTTCGTATTTTTACAAATCAATCTTCCGAATGTAATCCATGAAATCAATTATTTCTTTCCTAATGTTTACATTACTGATAATCAGTCAATTATCCGCTCAAAATCTTACTCAAAAAACCTACTGCA
>JAYVIV010000105.1:0-48350 GCA_043769985.1 Arcicella sp. | reverse complement strand
GTTGATTTTAAGCGATTGTGATTGATTCTTTAAGCATTAATCTTGAATGTATTATTAATATTATTTAATTATATTATTATTAGTCAGGTTGTCAGGATGATGGCTATTACATACAAAAGAATACGTGGGTGTCTTTTTTTATTTATGCAATTAACAGAACAACAAAAACAGAACATAGAGTACATAAAGAATAGTTTTTCGACCATGAAAAGCATTGACGATTTAGTTACACTACTCAATTTTGTCAATCCATTGCTTTATCCTGAAAATTATAAAGGTGAAATAAATGCTATTCAGAAGAAATCCGTCACCTTTTATGCTAATCCAAAATTATCAGGAGAGAAACGCTACGCTGAGTTTTCTATTAAAAAAAAAACAGGAGGAGAACGCAAAATTGCTGCACCCCATAAGTCCTTAAAACTCATTCAGAGTGCGTTAAACCTTATATTTTCGGCTATTTATGAACCGAAAGAATATGTTACTGGGTTTGTTCCTAACAAAAGTATTGTTGATAATGCCAAGGTTCACGTTGGAAGAAATTATGTTTACAACATTGACTTAGAGAATTTCTTTCCAAGTATTGAACTCAACCGTATCAAGGCAGTTCTGAAACTCCCACCATTTTCGCTTGAAGGTACAGAACGTGAAAAAATTGCGTACCTTATTGCTTGTCTTGCCTGTAAAGATGGACGTTTACCGCAGGGTTCGCCCACTTCGCCAGTTTTATCGAATATTGTATGTCAAAAGATGGACAGACGATTAAGAGGTTTTGCCAAAGCCTTTAGTTGCAGATTTACACGCTATGCCGATGATATAACATTCTCGGCAAGCAAAGATGTGTTTAATCAAACCTTCAAAACTGAACTGAAACGAATCATCGAAGACCAAAATTTTACTATCAACGAAAAGAAAGTAAGATTACAAGGAAGGGGATATAAACAGGAAGTTACGGGCTTGATAGTAAATGAGAAACTGAATGTAAGTAAAAAATATGTCCGTGAAGTACGGGCTATGTTGAACAATTGGGATAAATTGGGTTATGAAAAGGCTTCTGAGAAATTCAAGGGGTATTATTTTGAAGATAAAGGTCATGTAAAGAAGGGAGAAGCATCTATGCAAAATGTAGTTTGGGGGAAATTGCAATTTTTAAAGATGGTAAAGGGAAAAGATGATGCTGTGGTTTTGAAATATGAAGCACAGTATAAGAAATTGAACCCCAAACCTTTGCAAGTTAATTTGGATAATATCTCTCTTTCAGATATATTAGCTATTTGGGAGAACCAAGGTATTGAAGAAGCGATGAATTTGTACTATTTTAATTTTGACGTCAATGCAGAAAAGTAAAGCGGATTTCATTAACGATATTTCGATAGATAAGAGACTTGATTTGTCGCTGAAAGAAAGATTTATTGTATTAACCTCAAAAGAGGTTCTTAGGGCTGAAAATGAAAATAGGAAAAGAATTGAGGATTTGGAAAATAAAATGAATGCAACAGAATTATCACCTACAAATAAAAAAGTAATCAATGAACCAAGTAAGAAAGAATATAAGGGAAAGCATAAACCAAAAGATGTTGCAGATTTTATGAAACTTTTTGAAGATAGAGAAGGTCTTAAATATCTTACTCACGATTTTGACGATAGCGGTAATTTTGACATTGAATCATTTTTAGCAAAATCAAAAAAAGTTTTTGAGACTAATTCAAAAAAATATTCTATACCAACATCCTTATATTCAATCATTAATCAATTTGCATTTGTAGAAAGTCCAAGATGGGGATACGGAGGAGCTATTACAGAGGGATGGTCTTCCCCAAAGTGGATAAAATGGTTTTTAGAAAATAAAAAGCACTTAAAAAGAAGTGAGGAATTCGAAAAGATAATTAGTGTTTTTAGAGATTACACAAAAATTGAGGCTCCAAAACTAAAAAAAATTATAGATGAATGTATTTTAGAAAAATTCGGAAGTAGTTATAAATCCACCAATCTTAGAATAAAAGATGCTGATAAAGTTACAATTTATACTCACGTTGATGATTTCAAATTAGCTTTTAAACTTATTTTAGATGGTATTAAAAAGAGATTAGAGGAGGGACGAAATGAGGTTTCTATTGAATGTCTTAGAAAAACAGAAGGAGATTATTATAGACGTGAGATTAGAATTTGTCATCATAATTCGTTCCCATCAGAGCCATTAGATGAATTTATTAAGAAAATATCCGAAGAACAAAAAGGAGAATTAGGAGATGCTATAAGAAAAATGAGAGGATATTGTAATTGGTCAATAGAAAGTATTTGGGATAACCAACCTATTGGGGTAAATATTCTTCAAGAAAATTCAGATTTAAGCGTAGATTTCTTAGATTCTTCCGAAACACAAATTACAGGATTTACACATATTTTAACTTTTTACCATAGATGATTTATTTGATTGATGATAACCAAAGAGAAATGAGACGCAATGAAATGGGTATCCATTTTGTCGATGATAATGTATTCAAAGACATTTTGATAAAAAAAGACAAACTTGAAGTCAATACTGATTTGTCTTTTCTTTCAAATGCTAAGTGCATTTTACTGCATACTACAACCGAAGATATTGATGAAAATGGAAATCATTTAAGCAAAAGCACTACAAATGCCAATCACATAAAAGAACATATTTCTGATTACGGTTCAAACATTCCAATAGTTTTATTCAGTAATCAAATGAGTGAGATTACGCCTGACACTTTTGATTATGACACAAATCCTAATTGTATTTATCAAATAAAAAAAAATATTTTCTATGAAAGGTTGTATGATTTTTTAGAATACTATGGTCAAACCCAAAAGATAGAACTACGAATAATTGCTTACGGGAAAAACTATAAAGCTGTTGAGATAAGCCGTTATTCAAAAGCACTCATAGAAAGTGTCATACAAAAGGGCGATAGTGATGTTTTTAAACCTACATGGGTAAAACTATCCACGCTAAGAACGTTTTATGAATTGGCAGATATTGGTAATGATTTTGATAATTTTGTATATGATTTAGAAGACAACCCTGTACCAGTAGAGAAATTTATAGAAAATGTATCTTTAATTGTTGAAAATTTGACAGAATTCAATGGAAAAAATAATTACGATTGGCAAAAGTGATGATATTATCATAAAAGAATTAGGTTTTGATTTTGTTGAAATGCCTAATATTTCAACAGATGAAGAACTTAGTGATTTTATAGAAAATAGATTATCAAAAATTGAATTTGATGCTTTGATAATTCCACTCTATAAAGAAGATGCAACCATTGCTCTTCGTTTAGGTTTGCATATCAGACTAACAGAAAGCCTTTGGCAAAAAAGACTTGCTACACTAATGTTTGTTTCAACCGAAACCTTAGCTACAATCGCCAGAGATTCAGGCATTTATGGACATATCTTAGCAACAAAAGGGTGTAAGTTTGAACAAATTAGGTCTATTGAAATGGTAAAAAGAGCAATATATTCAATAGAGCCACTTTTGATAGACGACTTTAAACGTAAATTCTTAAACATTATCGCCATCCAACCCGATGAGACTGTAGGACGACATTCATTAGCTAATCAATGGGGAGCATTAGCACTTGATAAAGCCGCCAATACAAAATCCTTAAAAAGCGATAAGGAACTACAAAAAGCCCAAAAACAGCTATATTTCAAATATATTACTGCCCTTAACTTTAATTATAATAGCCTCAAAAGTCCACAAAAACTGCTAATTGACTTATCACAATTTGACAAAGTTGATAAAATTAATGCTTCCAATAAACGAATTTTATTAATTGATGATGAAGCTGATAAAGGTTGGGAATCCGTATTGAGAAATATTTTTAAGGTAAGTAATCCAGATGATTTTGTTGTAATTCAAGAGAAAGTAAAAGATTATGATTCATTTTTAGAAACTAATAAAAAAATCATTCAAGAAGGTAATTTTGATTTGTTTTTAATTGATTTAAGACTAAATGGTATTGAGGAAGAAGAAATAAATAGTCCTGAAGAATTCTCTGGTACAAAGGTTTTACAAGTCATAAAAAAACAGAATGAGGGTAATCAAATAATTATATTCACAGCCTCAAACAAGGCTTGGAACATGAAAAAACTCCTTGATCTAGGTGCAGATGGTTACTATATCAAAGAATCACCAGAGTACAATTTTCCTTTTGCTTTTACCAAAGAAAACTACAATAATTTTAAAGATGAAGTTCAAAAAGCATTAAATCTTAATTTTCTACGTGAAATATCCAACATACACCAAAACATCTACCAGTCTCTTAATCAAACAGTATTTCATAATCAAGCAAAAGCCTCATTGGAGATTGCTTTTGAATTGTTAAAAAAGTCAATAGTTTCTCCTAAATACCTCAATTTGGCTTTCTTGACGTATTATCAAATCTTAGAAGATTACACAAGTCAGTCTTCGAATTTTGATTTTAGGTCGAAGAAAGAATGTTATGTCAATGGCGTTGCTATTGTTTACGAAGATAATGGGCAACTTATCTGGAAGCTTAAATACAATCAAGATAATTTAAACGGAGATTTTTTCTCAATATTGGATGAAATAAAGCAGGTAGAAGTTTCTATACAATCACTTGCAAAAATTTCATTTATATTGGCATACAAGTTCCGAAAAGACAATATATTTTTAAAGAAATGGGGCGTTCTCAATAATTTAAGGAATACAAAAGCAGTTCATGGAGGAAATAAAGGTTATGTTACTGTAAACAATCTAAAAGAACTTTTAGAAATTGTCAAATTATTTTTAACCAACCAATAAATAACATGGGACAATACCTCGCCATCGGCATAGCCACTAACTTTAAAGCCTCAAAAAAAGAAGTAGAAGTCGTTTCTATTGAAAAAATAGTAGAAAAAATGACCACCGAAATTGGGTTTGATTCAAACCTCTATGAACTGGAGGAAACAGAATCTTCTTGGCAATGGAATCTCAAAAGTGATAAAATTCAAAGTGAATTTGTGCCTTTTTTAGGGCATTTCTATAGTGTAATGGGCAAATTTGCTCGTCTTGATGATGCCGATGAGGTAATTCAAAAATTAAAATCTGAACAGCCAAAATCATTGCAAGCATTTATTAATGAAGACAGTTTCTATAATTTTCAAGAAAGTTATTCAAATGGTTCTTATGATTTTTCTTTTGAGAAAGAAGGTTCACTGATGAAGAACAAAGTCCGTATATCTTCTGACGTGATTAGTTTGGTTATGACAGGCAAAATCATGATGGAAGCAACAGGAGGATTTTTTGAATTTTTTGAAGCTATGATTCACCAAAATTTTAATAAATTTGATTTATCGAAAAATATTCGTGTATATATAACAGGTTAAACCAATGCCCTACTCCTCATCCAAAACAAAAAAAGAGACCATCAAGCACAAAGAATTTGTAAAAATGTATGCCCAGAAAGCAAGTATTTCAGAGGAGCAAGCCAATTTGCAAATCAATTGTTTTATCGAAACCATTTATGATGGAATGAAAGAACATAGACCTATCACAGTCGAAAACTTTGGCAATTTTTATGTAGCTGAATACAAAGAGTCTCTTGCGTTTAAATTTAATCCTGCACAAAAATTCAAGGCGATACTTGGTTGGGCAAGCACTTTCAAGGGAGAATTATAACAAAAAAATGATAATGACTAAAATTGATTTGGATATGGACTTTATCAGTGGGCTTGGTTCGTTAACCAACATAGAAGGACAGCAACTTAGTATTTTTTTTCAAAACCAGAAAATTATTAGCAAGGAAAGCGGTTCAGCAATCGTCTGAGATTATCAGTCTCCAATCGTAGTTGCTCGGATTTATTTCACGACTTAATTCAAACTACCAACATTTTCCACTATTTTGGGTACTCAAACTGATACCAGAGCATTAAAATATAGGTAAAAGTCTGTCAATGAGAAGTTTAGATACTCCCGTCCAGACCGCAAATAGCACTCACACGAGTGCTATTTTTGGTTTAAAATTCTTCTAAAGAACCAAATGATTGTCTTTGTTGGGAAGTACGTCAAATTCATACTTATAGATTTCCTCCAATTCAGAGTTTGAATCTATGTTCATAATTTCTTTGATCAATCCCGTTTTCATATCAAAAACCCAACCATGAAGGTGTGGCAATTCTCTGTTTGCCCATGAGCGTTGGACAATTGTTGTTTTTGAAAGATTTCTCACCTGTTCTTCAACATTCAGTTCAACGAGACGGTCGAATCTCTCGCTTTCATTTGATAAATCCTTCAATTCATCTACGTGTTTGCTATACACATCTTTAATATTGCGTAACCACTTGTTAATCAAGCCTAAATCTGAATTTCCCATAGCAGCTTTCACGCCTCCGCATCCGTAATGCCCACATATAATGATATGTTTTACTTTCAAAACCTCAACGGCATACTGCAGAACTGACAACAAATTCATATCAGTATGAACCACTAAATTTGCCACATTTCGATGCACAAATACCTCACCAGGTTGTGTATTGGTCACTTCTTCGGCAGGTACACGGCTGTCGGCACAACCAATCCAGAGGAACAATGGTTTTTGGTCTTTGGCAAGATTATGGAAGTATTCTTCGTTTAAATCTAACTTCTCTTGAGCCCAAGCCTTATTGGCTAATAACAATTTACTGTATTCTTGCATGTTATTTTTCGTTTAAATCGTCTTCAAATTGATTAATACTTTCTTTATTATTTTTATTGACATTTTTAAAATCTACTACTATGTTTCTCAGTCGTGCATTTTTTTTGAATTCTAAAAGAATACTGAAAATATCATGGTCAATAAATTTGGCTTTTGTGCCATCAATAAAAACATCGTCACCTGCTTGTAAATCCAACAGAATTTCCTTGACCTGAGATTTGTTCATGAAATAAATGTCTTTGTTTAACTTAATAAAAACGGTTTTACCGTCTCTAATTGACGTGATAGTGTTGTTGAAATTAGTCCTTAAAACAAAAAGGATTCCCACTAACGAACCAACTGCAATTCCCCATAACAAGTCTTTAAAAATGACTACCAAAATAGTAACTACAAAGGGAATGAATTGGTCGTAACCATCTTTATAAACAGATTTGAATACTTTAGGGTTAGACAGTTTATACCCAACCATCAATAAAATTGCCGCCAAAGCAGCTAAGGGAATCCTGTTTAAAATAGTAGGAATGAAAATGATTGAACAGACTAATAAAATGCCGTGGAATATTGAAGACATCCTGGTTTTTCCTCCTGAATATACGTTGGCAGATGTTCGAACAACCACCGACGTTATGGGCAGACCTCCCAAGAAACCAGAAAGAATATTGGCAATTCCTTGAGCTTTCAATTCTTTATCACCTGACGAAATTCTCTTTTCAGTATCAATACTGTCACCAGCTTCCAGACTCAAAAGTGATTCTAAACTGGCAACTATTGCCAAGGTGATGGCGATGGTATAAATTTTCGGATTAGTTAAAAACTTAAAATCGGGAGAAATAAAATTACCAGTAAATTCTTCAAGGGTTTTGAATAAAGGTACTGCCACCATGTGAACTGATGAATCGCCAAGAAAATATTCAGGGCGATAAATGGCATACATTTCGTTCATGAAAATCCCCAAGGCCACCGCCGCTAATGAGCCTGGAAGGGCTTGGAAAAACCCAATTTTCTTTTTAGCAAATCTGTCCCAAACAATCATTAAGACTAAACAGGCAATGGTAATATTGACAGCTCCGTAATTAAAATCAATAAAGGAACGGATTAATTCTGTGATAGAGTTCTGACCGTCAGCCACTTGTTCAAATTCAAACTCGCCTTCATAGTCGGCATCGTCGCCTAAGGCGTGAGGAATTTGCTTCAGAATAATAACCAAACCAATCGCAACTAACATTCCTTTGATAACACTATCTGGAAAGAATGCACTTAGTCTCCCACCTTTCAAGTAGCCAAAAAGTAATTGTAAGAATCCCGCTAAAATCACGGCAACCAGAAATCCAGGATACGATCCTAAATCTTTGATAGCAGTAAAAACAATAATCGTTAAACCTGCTGCGGGGCCACTGACGGAAATCTGGGAGCCAGATAAGCTACCGATTACTATTCCACCGATTATTCCAGAGATTAGACCTGAAAACAAGGGAGCTCCCGAGGCAAGAGCAATCCCTAAACAAAGTGGAAGTGCCACAAGAAACACGGAAATGCCTGATTTCCAGTCATTTCTGAAAAATGACTTCTGATAATATTGTAAGTTTTGCATTGATAGCGTTTTGAATTTAAAAAATATCATGACTGAGGTAGCCTTACTTTAATCATTCAATTTACGCACGTGGAGGAGGAATTAAGATTTTGCTAATACGTTGTGGCAAAGCAATTTGTAGATGCCAGTAAGCAATGGACGAAAGATTTTCTATTATTCGGGTGGAATGAAAATAAATAGCATGACTTGATGGATTTACTAAATATTTATCATCATATTCATCAAATTCAAATGATTTATCTTTTGAATTGTTATCCTCAATTTCAATAGTTTGTTCAATATTTGATTTATTGAAAAGTTTTAATAAATAATCATCACATACGCTCATTGCTAATAAATGTATCATTAGAAATATGCAAAATGCTCGACTCAATATGTTAAAAATTTTAATCATCAAACAAATTTAGTTATAAAAAAATAACTCCCAAACTGTTTGAAAAGTTCGGGAGTTATTTTAGTAAGTTAAAACTATTTTATGAGTAGTCTTTAAGTTTTAAGTCTATAAGTTGTTAAGTTGAAAAATATCATAAAGCAATGATTACCAAATAGTTATAAAAAAATTATATTTCAAATAACATAAACTATTTCTCAACGAATACTTAATCAAATTCGAAACTTTATCGTTCCGTATTTGACGTGTAGGAAACTACCGCCAACCACCACCCAAAGCTCTGTAAATATTCACTTCTGCGTTTAGTTGTTTTTTCTTGATTTCCATCAAATCCATTTTTGCTTCGAGGGCTTCTCGTTGTGTAAGCAAAACTTCGTTGTAATCAGCTCGGGCTGTTTTGAAAAGGTCAGTAGATATTCCAATAGAATTACTCAAAATATCTACTTGACTTGACTTCGTTTTATAGCTTTCAGAATAATTTTTATTGCCAGATAATTGGTTCATTACTTCCAAATAAGCGTTTAAAACTACTTGTTCATATCTATAAACTGCCTGAATCTGCCTTTCGTTGGCGTTATAATAATTGGCTCTAATCGCATTTTTATTGATTAAAGGTGCCGTTATATCTCCCAAAATATTAAAGGCAATGGATTTGGGATTGATTAAATAAATTGGGTTAAACGACTGTAAACCAAGACCCGCCCTAAGTGTGATATTAGGATAAAAATTAGCTCTGGCAACGATAATATCTAAGTTGGAGGCTTCCAATTCTTGTTCCGCTTGACGAATATCGGAACGATTACTCAATAATTGTGAGGGAATTCCATCCGAAATTTTCAAAAACTGAATCCCATTCATATTGGCGGAATTACGCTTGATAGGCTGTGGATATCTTGCCACTAAAAAATTGATATGGTTTTCGGCTAATGTAATTTGCTGTTGAATCTCAAATTTCAGATTTTCAGTATTGAGCAATTGTGCCATAAAACGATTAACTGCCAATGAATTAACCCTTGCCGCCTCTTTTTGTACCTTCACTATCTCAAGGGCATCTTTCTGAATCGCAATATTTTGTTGTACTGTTTCCAACTGATTGTCCAACACAATTAACTCATAATAGGAATTCGCAATTTCAGCAATCAGGTTTGTTATCATAAAATTTCTGCCCTCTACGCTTGCCAGATACCGTTTTGCAGCGGCATCTTTGGCATTGTGTAGTTTTTTCCAAACGTCAGCCTCCCACGAAAAATTCGCCATAGCGAATTGATCGCCCAAAAAATGAGGTACTTCTTCCGTTCGAGCTTTTAAATCTTCTTCTCCTAACCCGTTCAAAGTATATTTCCCCGAACGCTCAACCCCCAAACCTGCTCCCAGATTCACAAAAGGCTTATACTCTCCCTTTCGTGCCATGATTTCGTTTCGAGTGATTTCAATTTCACGAAACCTCATGTTTAATTCTTGATTGTTTTTTAGGGATTCATCAATCAATTCGGTCAGATTATTGTCATTAAAATAGTTTTTCCAAACTATAACCGCAGCCTTAGTTGTATCGCTATTTGAATTATATTTATCTGGTAATGAATTTGTTACCGTTTTTATGGGCAAGTTTTCGACTTTGCAACTGTTCAGTCCAATGATAAATATTAGAAGGAAACTATATTTTATTTTATTTTTCATTTCGTTTCAATTTTTATGTAATTAATTTTCGTAATTATATGGTTTAACTCGCAAAACCTCACCCGAGCGTCGGTCGCCCAGACCCCTCTCCGATGGAGAGGGGGGAAAAATAGGACGAATACCCCCCTCTCCATCGGAGAGGGGCTGGGGCGACCGACGCTCGGGTGAGGTTTTGCCACGAATCGTTTATAATTCCGTTTTATTTTCCATTTTTTTCAAAAATTTTGAAATTAATTTTTTAAGTTTGCTCACTTCAATTACGGGTTCTTTTCTTGCTAAATCTTCGCTCAATGAAATTACGGCTTCGTCTCTGATGAGTTGTTTGCCTTCGGTCAATGTACCAAAAATGTAATACAGCCCTGGCACAACCAAAACGCCAAAAATTGTTCCGAATATCATTCCACCCATTGCCGATGAACCAATAGTTTTGTTACCGACTGCACCCGCACCACTGGCTCTAACCAAGGGAATCAAACCCGCAATAAACGCAAAAGAAGTCATCAAAATAGGTCTGAAACGTTCTTTTGCTCCTTCGATAGCAGCTTCGAGAACTGTCATGCCCTCGTTATGTTTTTGAACGGCAAACTCTACAATCAATACCGCATTTTTACCCAAAAGCCCCGTCAGCATGATTAAACCAATTTGAGCGAATACATCATTGCTCAATCCCATCATTTTCAACATTAAAAATGAGCCGAAAATACCAGGCGGTAATGACAGAATAACGGCAAGTGG
The DNA here is from genome assembly GCA_043769985.1 of Arcicella sp. Lineage (GTDB taxonomy): Bacteria > Bacteroidota > Bacteroidia > Cytophagales > Spirosomataceae > Arcicella. The sequence continues at coordinate 37,288 of JAYVIV010000105.1, read as the reverse complement.
CAAAAGAAAACTCTCGTACTGAGCAGCCAGAATCAGATAGACGAAAAATATAACGAATACGAAAATGAGAATTGCCTCATTGCCTCGCCGAGCTTCATCAAACGATAATCCTTCCCAAGCAATATCATAGCCCTTTGGTAGGGTCTCTTCTGCCACTTCACGAATGGTTTTAATGGCATCACCCGAAGTAAAACCTGGGGCGGGTACGCCATTGATAAGAGCCGAGGTATATAAATTATATCGGGTTATCTCGTTAGGACCCTGCGTTTTTTTGATGGTCATAAAAGCCGAATAAGGCACCATTTCGCCTTGATCATTTTTTACAAACATATTCAAAACGTCCGTTGGGTCTTTTCTGAAAGCGGGGTCAGCTTGCGTATAAACCTTATAATACTGATTGAAGCGAATAAAACCTTGCTCGTAGGTACTGCCAATCATAATGTTTAGGTTTTCCATCGCACGGCCTATTGAAACCCCTTTTTGCATCGCTTGAGCATTGTTTACAATCAATTCGTATTGTGGATAATTGGCAGAATAAAAAGAAAATAAGTTTGCTAATTCTTTCCGTTTTTTCAATTCCGCCAAAAAGTCTCTATTTACTTTATCGAACTTTTGGTAATCTACTTCGCTACCTTTGTCTAATAATCGAACCGCAAAACCTGACGAAGCACCGTAGCCTGGCACGGCGGGTGGTTCAAAATATTCGACGATTGCTCCAATATTTTTGGTTTTCTCCTCCAATTCTTCCATAATTTCCTTCACAGATTCCTTTCTTTCTGACCAATCTTTGAGGTTGATTAAACAAGTACCAGCATTAGAACCACGTCCTTCGGTCAAAATCTCATAACCCGCCATTGCCGTTACGGATTTTACACCCTCAACTTCTTTGGCTAATTTTTGTAGTTCAAGCGAAACAGCATTGGTACGTTCAAGGGTTGTACCAGGAGGTGTTTGAATAATGGCATAAATCTGTCCTTGGTCTTCACCTGGAATAAAACCAGCGGGTAGAATCGTATTCATCCCCACAATACCAAAAGCAAAGATGATTAATACCCCAAATGTTACGACTTTACGATTGACAATTACCGTTAATAGCTTAGTATATTTACCCAATAACCGATCAAACCTTCTATTAAACCAGTCAATAAACCGATTGATAGGGGTCTTTTTGCGAGCTTGTCCGTGCGTATTTTTCAAAATCATGGCACACAAAACGGGCGTAAGTGTAAGAGCCACAACCCCCGAAAGCACAATAGCTGAAGCCATCGTAATGGCAAATTGTCGGTAAAGCACACCCACAGGACCCGTCATAAATGCTACTGGGATGAATACAGCGGTCATAACCAAAGTAATGGCGATGATTGCCCCAGAGATTTCTGCTAATACTTTCTTGACGGCTTGGTAGGGCGATAGATGTTCTTCTTCCATCTTGACGTGAACCGCCTCCACTACCACAATGGCATCATCAACCACTACTCCAATGGCTAAAACTAAGGCAAAGAGCGTGATGAGATTGATACCAATGCCAAAAAATTGCATAGAAATAAACGCTCCAATGAGCGAAACAGGTACTACTAAAATTGGGATAAGCGTTGAACGCCAATCGCCAAGAAAGAGAAACACCACCAAAGAAACCAAGATGAATGCTTCTAACAAAGTATGCAAAACTTGGTCAATCGAGGCATTTACAAAACTTGAAACATCGTAATTGATTTCATAATCAACGCCTGGGGGAAAATTCTTTTTAAGTTCTTCCAATTTTGCTTTTACGTCGGCAATAATTTTGTTGGAATTAGACCCAGGGTTTTGCTTTAACACCAACGAAGCCGAAGGATAGCCGTCTTTGTTGGTATAAATATCCACAAACTCGCTACCCACTTCTACTTTTGCTACATCTTTCAATTTCAGAATTTCACCATCAGCGTTGGCTTTGATAATGATGTCTTCATATTGTGCAGGCTTATTAAAATAGCCTTGATAAGTAAAAACATATTCGAGTGATTGGGCTGTTTTACCCGAACTCAAACCCACACGTCCCGGGCGAGCCAAAACGCTTTGTTCATCGATGGATTTTAATACTTCTTCGGCAGAGATATTATAAGCTCTCATGCGGTCTGGATTGAGCCAAATACGAATGGCAAATGCCCTACTACCAATAATCTCTGAACGCCCAACGCCACTAATACGCTGGATTTCAGGCACAACACGGTTATCAGCATAATTGAACAAAAACTTTTGATCGTATTCTTTATCGGTACTAAAAAAATTGACGTACATCAACATACTGGGCTGAACGGGCGTAATGATAACCCCTTCTCGCTGAACTAAAATGGGTAGATTTGCCATGATTTGATCGACACGTGATTTTACTCGAGCCGCCGCAATGGTGGGATCTGTACCAGGATCAAAAATAATCTGTACCGTTGCCTCACCCGCACTCGTGGCATCGGACATCATGTACTGCATACCTGGCACGCCATTAATGGCACGTTCCATGATGGTAAGCGTGGATTTTATCAACACTTCTGCATTTCCACCTGGAAGAGAAATGAAAATATTTACCCTCGGAGGGGCTATTTCGGGAAATTGAGAAATTGGGCGAGTAAAAATCGCCAATATACCCAAAAAGACGATTGCCAGCGACAGGGCAATTGCCAAGACTGGTCTTTGTATGAATTTGCTAAACATTTTTTTTGAGTTTTAAAATTGCTTTTGGCTTTTAGCCATTGGCTTTCGGACAAAATTTAAAATAGGGTTCAATAGCTAAAAGCTAAATGGACTGGTTTGTCAATTTATGCTCACCCCACCCAACCCTCCCCTCGAAGGGAGGGCTTTCAAACTCATAAAACCCTCCCTTCGAGGGGAGGGCTGGGTAGGGTGAGTACAACTTAACAAACTATTTCGGCTAAAAGCTAATAGCCAACTGCCAATTGCCCTTATTCCGCATGAAGGTTTTTTAATTCTTCAACCACCGTCCTGTAAGGTTTGAATTTAGTTTTGATATGGTCGCCGTTTGTAACTTTGCGTAAGCCTTCCACCAAAATTTGGTCTTTCGTGGTCAAGCCGCTTGTAACAGCGTAGATATGGGGCATTTCGAGACCAACCGTTATTTGTGTTGTATGAATAACACCTTTTTTATCTACAACAAACACAAATTTCTTATCCAAAATATCAAAAGTAGCTTCCTGTGGAATTAATAAGGCATTCTTGATATAAGCGGGCAGTAGAATCGTACCCGTTTCGCCGTGGCGTAAAATACCTTCTGGATTGGGAAATGTAGCACGGAAAGCGATGTTACCCGTTTCATTATTAAAATCAGCTTCGATGGTTTCAAAAGAACCTATATGGTTAAAAATCTGATTGTTAGCCATCAATAATTTTACTTTCTGGGGTCCTTCTTTTTTAATTCGAGTGGCATAATCCAGATATTCAGCTTCGGGGACATTAAAATAAACCCAAAGTTTACTATTATCAGAGAGTGTCGTTAGTAACTCTCCTTCCTCTACCAAACTCCCCAACCGCATCTGAAATCTATCGATTATTCCGTTAAATGGAGCTTTGATATTGGTTAGTCCAAGATGCGTACTTGACAATTTTAAGTCAGCTTTTTCACGATTTAATTTTGCTTTAGATAAGGCTAATTCTTGTTGCGAAACGATGTTTTTATCAGATAAAATCTTCGTGTTTTCGTATTCAATATTAGCATAATCAACATCAGCTTTCGACTTTTCCATTTCAGCTTCATACACCATTGGCATAATCTGAAACATTTGTTGCCCTTTTTTTATATGCTGTCCTTCATCAACGAATATTTTTTGCAAATATCCTCTTTCTAAAGACCGTATTTCGATGTGATTACTGGCTCGAATTTGACAGACATATTCCTTGTCAATTGAAGTATCGACCTTTATGGGGCTACTTACCACAAATTCAGATTCTTCGTGTTTTGCTTGTTCAGTATGGTTACAGCCTATAAAAAATGCTGAGATTGCTAAAAAAATAATTGAATTATATACTTTAAGTCGCAAAGTCTGCACAACCTCACCCCCAACCCCTCTCCGATGGAGAGGGGGGCATTCGTCCTCTTTTTTATCCCCTCTCTTTTGGAGAGGGGTTGGGGGTGAGGTTCTGCGACTTAAAGTAAATAATTCCGAAAAAATAATTGAATATTTCATGAGTAATTAGTTTTTTTAAAAAATTTGAGATGCCGTATTGTTTAATAAAATGCAGTATTGCTTTTTAACAATTTTTGTCTACCAGATTTTAAATTATTATTTTATTTATCTGAAAATCAGAAGGTTATTAAATTTTTCACGGACGAATTTGTCCGCAGAGAACTATTTTTTTTGATTACGGATGGCGTTGTCGCACCGCCGTAATGCACGAGAGTTCTACGAAAGAAAATTCGTGCAATTAGTTGACAATAAGAAACGAGAAATTAACAGTGTAATTTGAGAGAACAGTAAAGGATAAATCGCTTTACAGATTGATGGGAAAAAGAATAAAGTAGGAAATAAGTTGAGTGTGATTTTCTGAAAATTTGGGCATTTTTGGAAAACGATGTTTCCAAAAAATCATCCTCCGTATCGTCAGTATCTTCTTCAAGGTCGAAGTCTTCATTGGATAAAGCATCTTCTACAAAATTATTGAGAGAAAAATGGGAAAATTTTTGAGCGACTTTAAACGTAAATTTTTCAGAAGATTTATTAATAGACACATTTTCTATACTTCCTCCGTCCAAAAAGAACAGAGAATAGAGTATAAGAAATATGTTTTTTAATTGATTCACGCTAAAAATTTGAAGATTTATTACCAAAAATAGATTTATTTGCATTTTTTGTAGATTTCAATACAAATATCTTAGTAAAGGTATAACTTTTTTTAGAATACAAATCTTTTTTAGATTTTTAAACCAAAACCACCTCCCCAAACTTCACAATCTTCAATTCATGCTCCCCAATTTTGTTCTCTTTTTGTAATTGTTCCAAAATTAAGGCAGGTTCATTTAACGGTTCGTCAGATAAATCAAAAGTGCCAAAATGAAACGGGATCAGCCTTTTTGCTTTACAATCTTGAAATGCTTTGATTGTGTCTGCGGGTTCTTGATGATTATATTTCATGAACCAAGTGGGTGCAAATGCTCCTGCTCCAATCATAGCGAGGTTGATATTTGGAAATAATTCGCCTATTTTCTTGAAATGCGTTCCATTTCCGTAACCCGAATCACCACTAAAATAAATGGTTTTTGAAGCTGATTTTATGATAAAACCACCCCAAAGTGTTTCATTGGCATCATTTAATCCACGGTTTGACCAATGGCAGGAGGGAACAAAAACGATTTCAACTTGTTCATCAGTATTATATTTCTGAAACCAACCCGCTTCTTGTATTTTATGTTTTGGCATCCAGTCTTGCAAGAGTAACTGCATTCGCAAACCCGTCAGAATTTTTGCCTTTGGATTTTGCTTCTGGATTAATTTCAAACTACTCTTGTCACAATGGTCGTAATGAGAATGGGAGACAAGAATATAATCAAGATTTACGAATTTCTTAGGGTCAATAGGAAATGCTGAAAAACGTTTACTGGAAGACAAAAACGTAACGTTTGGCACTGGCACATTTCCCAAGAGCGGGTCAATCAAAATTTGTTTTCCTGCCAATCGAATAAATACCGTTGCATGACCCAACATCACTACCATATCTTCTTTACTATTCAAAAAAGCGTCGTCTTTTACTACTCCCGTTCCTTGCGTTTCGTTGTTCTTCCTTGGTTTATATTCATTTTTGGAAGTTTGCCATTTCATCACTTTGCCAAAATTTGCCATTTCATAACCAACTATATCCATGTTAAGAAAAAGCCCATTTTCATCGGTCGGATTGCCCCCTTTTTTCTCCCATTCTTCCCAAACCGTCTCCAAATCTTTATTTTTTGTGATTGATTTCATTTGCTTTTTTGGGGATAAAATAATGTTTCCGCCCACTGTGGATGCACCAACCGCTGAAACTGCGGAGATGGTAAGGGTATTTTTGATAAACTTTCTTCGTTTCATTTTTGTATTGCAAACCTCACCCCCGCCCCCTCTCCAAAAGAGAGGGGAGTATTCATCCGTGAACAACTCCCCTCTCTTTTGGAGAGGGGGCGGGGGTGAGGTGATTATTTTATAGATTCTTCTTCTTAATCTCCCCAGCCGCATGATTCACCGCCCTTGCCGTCAAAGCCATGAAAGTTAAGGATGGATTTTGATTACCTACCGAAGTCATACAAGCCCCATCGGTCACAAAAACATTTTTACAAGTATGCAATTGGTTAAAACTATTTAGCAATGATGTTTTAGGGTCTTTACCCATTCTGACACCGCCCATTTCGTGAATATCTAAACCAGGATTTTGGTGACTGTCTGACATATTTACGTTCTTACAACCCGCTTTTTCCAACATTTCCGTTGCTTGATTGTGAAAATCCTTCATCATTTTCACGTCATTTTCTTCATAACCAATCGACGTGACCAATTGCGGAATTCCCCAAGCATCTTTCAACTCTGAACTCAATCGAACGTGGTTTTCATGGCGTGGCACTGTCTCGCCTTGCATCATGATAAAAACTCCCCATTGCCCTGGTTGGGTGATTTTGGCTTTATATTCCGTGCCAAAAGTAGGTTTCCCCATGTCTTGATGCCAGCCTTCACGGGCAGCAGCAAATGCTACCATATAGCCCCGCTGAAAATCCATTTCTTGCTTCTGAACGTTTCGGAATGAAGGCATGAAAGCTGTTGTTGGTCGTCTGCCCGTATAATATTGGTCTTCAAAACCCTCATACGTAGCACTGCCCGAACCTCTATAATTATGGAAAGCCACCGAGTGTCCTAAAAGTCCATGATCATTCCCCAAACCATTCGGAAAACGGTTTGATTTTGAGTTCATTAGTATTAAATTACTGTTTAAAGTGGCAGCATTTACAAAGATAATTTTTGCGTAATATTCGGTCAACTCCTTCGTTTCAGAATCTACTACTCGCACGCCTTTTGCCTTTCCCTTCATTTCATCATAAATAATAGAATGAACCACAGAATGCGGTCTGAGCGTCAATTTTCCCGTTTTTGCTGCCCACGGAAGGGTGGAAGAGTTGGAACTGAAATATCCACCGTAAGGACAACCCCGATAACACAAATGACGAGCCTGACACTGCCCCCGTCCTTGTGCCAAATGAATGGCGTTTGGTTTGGTCAGGTGTGCGCATCGTCCAATAATTACTTGACGGTCGAGATAGCTTTCTTTAACTGATTTTTGGATATGTTTTTCCAAACAATTCAATTCCCACGGAGGCAAGAAATCACCATCGGGCAGACTTTTTATGCCGTCTTTATTGCCACTAATACCCACAAATTTCTCTACTTTGCTATACCACGGAGCAATATCTTTGTATCGAATGGGCCAATCAACCGCAAAACCATCACGGGCGGGAGCTTCAAATTCATAGTCACTCCAACGTTGCGTTTGTCTTGCCCAAATCAAAGATTTACCACCAACTTGATACCCCCGAATCCAATCGTAGGGTTTTTCTTGAACGTAAGGATGTTCTTTATCTTTCACAAAGAAATGTTGGGTTGCTTCATCGTAGGCATAGCACTTTTTTACAATGGGATTTTCCGTAATTTCTGCCAAAGGAATTCTTCCACGATGTACCAAATCCCAAGGGTCGGTCATGGCGGTTGGATAATCTTGCACGTGTTTAACGTCCCGCCCACGTTCCAGTACGAGCGTTTTCATACCTGCCTCACAGAGTTCTTTGGCTGCAAATCCGCCACTAATTCCAGAGCCAATCACGATGGCATCGTAGGTATTTGATTTGTTGTTGATAATGTTCATTTCTCATCGGTTATTTGATAAAAATAATGGATTTTCGTTAGATAATTATCCTTATTTACAAAAAAAGACTCACCTTTCGATGAGTCTTTCTGTATTTAATTTAACAGGAGAAATTAAAATTTATCCCAAAACAATTTAGTGGTCTGTTTGTCGCCACCTATGGCAGTTGATGCAGCAGCCCAATTAGCTTGATTTAGCGTTTGCTCTCCCACTGGAAACGTAAATCTTACTGGAATTTCAGCGTAAGTTTTGTTGGCAGGCACATTGAATGTTGGAGCATCTAAGCGTCTCCATTCTGTCCATGCCTCAAAACCACGATTGTATAAAGCAAGGTATTTTTGCGAACCAATTTTTTGCTTGTACGTTCCCGTTGCTGTTGTGTAAGCTACCAATGGATTTTTCAAATAAGTTGTTGCATCCACATCTGAACCTCCCCAGTATTTAATTGAAGACGTTACCCCCTTATTGTAAAACTCTTCGGCAGTCCCTCCAACATTATAGCCACGGGCTGCACCTTCAGCTAAACCAAAGGCAATCTCAGTGTAATCCATAATCACCCCTTCCGTTGTTGGTACTGAGAAAATACCACCAATTTGTGAGAAGTTAGTATAGTTTCCACCTGCTGCATAAGGACCTCCAACGTATTTCCCATTCAATTGAGTGAAAAATGCCGCTCTACGTGGGTCATTCAACTTATTCGTCAGATCTACTACTGTGTTTGCAGGTACATAATCATAACGACCACTTTGTACTAAATCTATCCAAATTGGGTTTGTATTTGGCACAGAACCTGAATAAGACAATTTTGCTCTATCATCGTTTGAGGTAAAAACGCCTTTTGAGGCATCTTCCACCAATGCTTTTGATGTGGCTGCATCAACATCTGCCAATGTCAAACCAATCTTCAATTTCAAACCATTGCCAAATTTTTTCCATTTTGTCATGTCTCCACCATAAATCAAATCAGCAGCACCGAATGAACCTTCTGCCGTATTGATGGCGGCAGTGGCTGCATTAATACGTTTCACTAAATCCGCATAAATGGTTTTTGCATCATCGTACTTTGGATTTACTTTATTCGGATCCAAGGCTTCTGTGTATGGAATATCGCCAAAAGTATCTACCAAAACTTGGTATGTATAAACGTTCAATAGTTCGATTACTAATAATTTATTAGCTTTTGCAGCCGTTGCAGAAGCTCCAATTGGGGTTTCAGCATTTACTAATGCCTTGGCTTCTTTCAAATTATTTAATACACCAATATACATTCTCGACCAAACTTGATCAGGAATTTTACGAGTTGTAATGTCATAATTACTTTCATCTGTATAAGTGGTTTCCGTCCACTGTTGAGCGAACAAACGGAAGACATTTCGGTTCACGTTTGTCGTAACCATTTGTTCAAAAATGTTTGCTTCGGCGGTTGATAAAACCGTTTCAGAAGGCACTGAACCCGCACTCGGACGTTTCACATCCAAATTCAGCTCTTCAAGATTTTTCTGGCATGAAGAGGCGATGAGTGCTATTGCTATAAATGAGATGATTCTTTTCATTTGTTTGTTTTTATTATATTTTGCCACGGAGGCACTAAGACATGAAGATTTTCTTTACTATCAAATAATTATTCGTTTAACTATGATTTGTAAAGGAACTAACGTCGTGGAGGTTTTGAACCTCCACGACGTTCACACTCGAATTATATTTCCTTACAAATCATAGAACCTAATTATTTGAAGTCTAAACTTTTCTTTGAGCCTTAGAGCCTTGGTGGCAAATGATTCAATTTAGAATGAGAATTTAAGACTACCACCAATTTCTCTAACCGAAGGATAAACACCCGATTGAAAACCTGAGATATTACCCGATGTAATTCCATCTTCTGGATCAGCATAAGGTAAGTTTTTACTGATTATCCAAAGATTACGACCCACCACCGAGAATACCGCTCCTTTGATAAATTGACTTCCACCGAATAAACCAGTTGGCAATTTATAGCTAATCGTTACTTCTCTTAATTTTACATAACTGGCATCATAGATAAACAATGATGTTGGGTTTCTTCTATAGCCAAAAAGACCATAATTTTCACCCGAAACACGCTTTGTATTTGCCGTTCCATCCGCCAGAACACCTGGGTAAATATATCCTCCACCTTCTGCATTTGAATTTCTTACAGGACTCCCTTTATCATTCAACGGTGTCGTATCAGCATATAAACCAGTCGCTAAACCATAATATCTATCCAATGAATACACACTTCCACCCTTCTGAATATCAATCAAGAAATTTAGTGAAAGTCCTTTGTAGTTCACGGTATTAGTAATACCCATTTTCCAATTTGGCGTTACGTTTCCAATCAAACTTGTTGCATCGGACTGTGCATAATATCCAGAAGGGAGTACTACTTTTTGACCATCTTTATACACAAAATCAGTTCCTCTCAATAAACCATAAGGTTCTCCAACGGCGGCATTCAAAGTAACTCCCCCTTGAAACGAAGCAATTTGTAGATTGCTCACACCGTCAAATAATTCAACAACCTTGTTACGATTCATGGTATAATTCACACCAATTCTCCAAGAAAGGTCTTTGAATTGTACAGGAATTGCAAATAATGAAAGTTCAATACCTTTATTTTCAATGGTTCCAGCATTTACAAATTTTCTATCATAACCCGTTGTTTTTGAGATTGATACGGGTAAGATTTGGTCAACAGAAAGCGTGCGATATACCGAAATATCAAAGCCTAATCTGTTTTTTACAAACTTCATTTCTAAACCTGCCTCAACACTTTTTGTACGTTCAGGTTTAAGGTCAGGATTATTTAAAGTTGCACTTGTTGAGAACAGCGTCTGTCCACCAAAAGCATCTCTTGTATCACCGTTTACATTGGTTGGTTTAACATAAGTATTCAATAAACTCAAAGCTGGTGCTGTATTTCCAACCTCAGCATAATTCATTCTCAATTTACCAAAACTTAAAGCCGACCAACTTTCACTTAATTTATTTGAGAAAATATAACTACCAGAAATTGATGGATAGAAATACGTATTATTAGCCACGGGAAGCGTAGAAGAAACGTCTCTACGGGCAGTAATATCCAAGAATAATTCATTTCTATAACCCAACGAAGCACTGGCGAAAATTCCTTCTTGGTAAATCTGAGAGTAGTTTTCTGATGGAGCAGAAATTGGTGAAACCGTGTTTGACAATGAATACAAGCCAGGAACCACTAAACCACCTTGCGTTCCAGCAAAGACACTACCCGTTTGTGCGTGACGAATGTTGGCTCCAATCAAACCTTTCAAACTAAAAGTTTCTGAAAATTCTTTGTTGTAATTCAAGAATAAATCATAATTCATCTCTCTGAAATTACGATCGAATCGGTCATATTTTGCCGTTCCATTGTTGTTAATTGAACCAACTGCCACTCTTTCTTCCTGTAATTCATTATAAGTATCTAACGTAACACGACCTAAAATGTCAATGTTATCCGTGATTTTGTAAGTCAAAGCCACGTTTCCAAAAATACGATTTCTCCAATCCGTTTGGAAATTGTTTGCACGTTGCCAGTAGGGATTATCCCAATAAATTGGCTTCAAGTTAGAAGGGTCAGCCCAGTTCCAAGTAATGTTTTGCCCTGTTCTGTCAAATGCTGATTTCAAGTCTAAAATATCAACATTTGTTTGATACCACTGACGGAAGCTACTCATGATATTGTCTGAATAACCGTTACTATAACGCCCTTTCGCATCTTGACGAACAAAATTTATGCTTGTGGTTGCTGTTAATTTCTTTGAAAAATCTTGCGTTCCAGAAAAAGAAAAACTATTTTTTTGGATTGAACTGTTTGGTAAAATACCCGTTTGGTCAAATCTGGTGTATGAAACACGGTATGTTCCGTTCTCTCCACCACCTTCTAATCCAACACTTCCATTAAAAGTAGTTGAATTATTAAAGAATTTATCGGGTAAATTCTGAGCCGCAACCCAAGGACTTGATTTTCCAAATTGTGGAGAAGATGGATCAAAAGAACGCCAATCATATACTTGAAGATTTGGGTCAAATTTCGCACCCCAAGAAGCATCTTCGCCCGTTGGAACTACTAAATCCTCTTTGCCATCGCCATTAATATCACGGAATAAAAAACGGGAAGTTGGGTCTTCATAATACAAACCATATCCACCACCATACTGCGTTTGATATTGAGGGAACGTTGATTTATCAATCGAACCCACTGAATAACCCACCGAGGCAGTAACGCCAATTCCTTGACTTTTTCTTCCTTTTTTTGTGGTAATAATCACCACACCATTGGCAGCTCTTGAACCATACAACGCCGTTGAAGCCGCACCTTTCAAGATATTAATTGACTCAATATCATCTGGATTAATGTCCGAAGCCGCATTACCATAATCATAACCACCACCACCTTGGGCAGTTCCCGTGCTGGTTGTGTTAGAGTTATCAATTGGCACACCATCCACCACAAACAACGCTTGGTTGTTTCCAGTAAGCGATTTGAAACCACGAATCACAATATTTGAAGATGAACCAAGGTTGTTATTACGCTTAATTTCAACGCCAGAAACCTTACCCGAAAGTGAGTTAATAAAATTGTTTTCTTTGGCAGTATTCACTTGGTCGCCTTTCACTTCTTGTGAGGCATAACCCAAGGATTTTTTCTCACGAGAAATACCTAAAGCCGTAACCACTACCTCTTCTAATGATCCAACTTCTGTAGTTAAAGTTACGTTGATGGTGGTTCTATCTACCACGTTAATAGCTTGTTGCGTAAATCCAACAAATGAAAAAACCAAAGTTGATTGCCCGCCAACGCTAATTTTATAACTACCATCTGCACCAGTAGTAGTTCCCCGATTTGTTCCTCTCACAGCAATATTTACCCCTGGCAGAGGCGAACCATCTTCTGAGGAGGTCACTATCCCCGAAATTTGTCTGTCTTGTGCGAACGTATTTATCCCCATTACCATTAACAGTAAAGAGATAAAAAGTAACGTTTTTTTCATGTTTGTGTTAAGTTTTATTGATGAAAATTTATAAAGTATTACAATTGTAAAAAGTGTAATCACGACAGCTCCTTAATCCAAAATTTGGACGTAAGGAAACACGGACTCAACGACAAAATTGTTGTCGTGAGGAACAAAATAATTTCATGAGAATTTTCCAGATTTTTTAAAATCACGGACACTAATAAATGAGCAGTTTTATAAATTAATTGAGCAGTGGGATATTGATTGTGTTAATTTCAATAAACCGTTAAAGAGTAATTTATGGAGTAATTTGGACTATAAAATGTTTTGGTTGTGTTAGTTTTAAATTGATTATTTAATTATAACCTAAAATTAGTATATTTTTTTTGAAATGGTTCTTTTGTAACGTGAATTTAAAGAAATTATTATTTTATAACCAAGTTGAACTTTTCTGATATAGGCATATTTTTAAGAACGAAACGAGTTTAACGCTATCCATAATCAAACAAAAAAGGCTCACCTTTCGATGAGCCTTTTTTGTTTGATAGTAAGTTTTACTAAGGATTAGCTTTATCCCAGTTCACTTCGGCAACTGGTCTTTCTAATTTTTCTAAAACTTTCATTGCTGTAACTGGTACAAAAATTTCGGCAATTTTGCCATATCTACGCATATCCACTAAGCGATGTCCTTCATACCATAAAGAATACAAACGCTCTTTCAAGATGGCATTAATCAAAGCAACTTGAGTAGTAGCACCATTATAGTCAGTAATACCAGCTGCTTTACGAATAACATTAATGTGAGCAACCGCATCGGCAGTACGCCCTTGTTGTGCTGCGATTTCTGCCGCTGCCAAAATTAATTCTTCATTACGAACGATAGATACCGACTGATTACCAGCAGTATATATTTTGAAGAGATATTTACTCGTTACAACCGTTCCAGAAGTATATTCCAAAGCTTTCTCCAAAGTTGTTAACTTAGAAGAAACTCGCTTGTCTCCTGCTTCGGCATCAGCAACTAACTTATCAATTGCCACGATACGAACACTTGAGGTATTCAACAATGGATTTTGAACATCGGGTGCGGTTGGATTAAAAGCGTGACTTGGTCCTGCGTTTAAATTTTCCGTTAAACTATAAAAAGTTTGTGGAAGAATCGTTGCTGCACCTGCCCAGTCTTTCTGATAAAGAGCAACTCTCAAAGCAATAGCACGATTGAACTTTTTGAAGTTTGCAGGCGTATTGAAACCTGCATAAGTTGCAGGAAGTGCAAAAGCAAAACCAGCACCCGCTTTATCTAACTGAGTTGCACCATCATCTAAAAATTTCTTAATTCCAGCCAATGATTCTTCGTAAGTAGCAAACTTACTGGGCTTCAAAGGATCTTCAACGTTCAAACGAACACCGTTTGTGTATTGTACATTCAATTGATACAAATATGCTAACCCTTTGAAAGTATTTGCTAATCCACGATAACCGTTTTTCTGCTCTTCGGTAACTGCTGTGGTTTTATCAAGCGAAGCTAAAAGCGTATTAGCTTGTCTCACAGGAGGTCCAAAAGAAGTAGTAGCTCCGTTATAAAAAGCCGAATTATCAATGGGACGAAGTCCGTTCAATTCCGTCATCCAACGAGATTCTGTGGTGTTGAAATTGAATAACTCTTTACCCAAAGTACCCATTACTTGCAAATAAGTATCAACACCATTTCTGGCACGGGCTACTTGACCAATGGCCAAACCGTCTAATTGAGCCTTCGAAGCATTATTTAACACTGAACCAACACTTGGGCTGTTTGGGTCAATAACTTCTTTGGTCTCAAGAACACTACACGACATCACACTCATTCCGAGGATTGATGACGCAAAAAATATTTTGAATTTATTGTTTTTCATTATTTTCGACATTTTAATTGTTTAATCTAATTCGTAGTTTTTTAAAACTATTTGATTTTATCCCCCACCCAACCCTACCCTCGAAGGGAGGGCTTTTAAGTTAATTAAGCCTTCCCTTCGAGGGGAGGGTTGGGTGGGGTGAGTAAACATTTTCTTAGAAATCAAGTGTTAAATGGAACATCATTCTGCGAGTACTTGGAATTGAACCGATATCTATACCACCACCCAAGGCTGCATTACCAAAGTTTGAATTTTCTGGGTCATAACCAGCTTTATAGTCCGTCCAAGTCAATAAATTATTGCCAGAGAAACCAACTTTGATGTTTTCAACAACTCCTTTGAAAGCATTCTTCACGATAGTACGAGGCACACGGTAATAAAGACCAACTTCACGAAGACGCAAATAACTTGCAACTGATGGATTATAACCCTCAACACCAGGACCATTCACATTTTGACGGGCAATTCCGTTTGGTGCAACTGTTTCTCCTGCTTTGGCAAGTTTTCCACCATCCGTTAAACCTAAACTTGAACTGTTCCAGTCTGAAGTATTTCCACCTTCATCCCACAATACACGAGCCAATGAAACAATGGTAAACTCATTTTTCCAGTGCATCAAAGCTGACAATTCAAAATTCTTCAAGAAAGTAATTTTGTTGTTCAAAGAGAATTCAAACTTAGGTTGATTGTCTCCATAAACTGACCAAGAAGTTGGATCTGCTGGATCTGTACGTGGTTGTCCAACAATTTGAGTTGGTGATAAATCTTGCTTAACTCTCCACTGTCCGAATGTTGCTCCAAATCCACCCGTCAAACGCTCAGGAATTGCTAAACGAGTTATTTTTGAACGGTTAAACCAGAATAAAGGCTGAACAAACCAACTGAAATTTGGTTTTTGAACCAATTGAGCACCAACCGAAATTTCAAGACCCGTATTTTCCAAATCAGCCAAGTTAGTTTGAACTGAACTTAAACCAGTTGTTGGAGCTAAAACCAATGGTTGAATCAAATCAAATACTTTCTTTTTGTAAACAGTTAATTCTACTGTAAAACGATTATTCAAGAAACCTAAATCAAGACCTCCTTCTAATTCCGTAGCTCTTTCAGGTTGAATTTGTGGATTTCCACCCGCAGTACTTGGGACTAAACCGCCCAATCCACCCGTACCAACGGTTAATAATTGGTTGAAAGGAACACTCCAGTTTGGCACACCACCCGTTTCACCATAAGCGGCACGGAATTTTACTTGATTAATTGAAGGAACATCAAAGAAAGCAAACTTTGCCAAGTTGACAGCTAATGAACCTCTTGGGAAAGCATAGAATTTGTCGAACTCACCGTTCAAAGTAGATTTATCGAAACGAATACCTACAGTACCGATAACTTTATCATCCCAGTTTACTTCTTGTTGAGCAAAAACACCCACATCTTTATTGAAGCGGTATTCTGGAGAAGACGAAATTACTTTGGCAGCTCCTGGATTATAAATACCCGCTGGTAAACCTGTTCCACGAGTGTAATTCAAACGGACATCTCTGGTAAGTGAAACTAAACCTCCCGAAG
Source organism: Arcicella sp. (assembly GCA_043769985.1). Classification (GTDB taxonomy): domain Bacteria; phylum Bacteroidota; class Bacteroidia; order Cytophagales; family Spirosomataceae; genus Arcicella. Next base: position 20,970 of record JAYVIV010000105.1, on the reverse strand, counting down.
TAGTTAAGTTCAACTTATTGTTCATCAAAGCATTGGTGAATACGAATGCCAACTGCATATTTGCGTTAACTACCTCATTACGAGTGTCTTGAGCATATCCTGGGTTTGCTTCCGCACGTTGCGATTGTAAATCGGATGGTAAATACAAGGTAGAAAAACCGTTTTGATAATCAATACCACCGTTGAATTTCAAATTCAATCCCATTGATTCTTTATTAATCAAACGAGCATTCAAATTGAAGCCTAATAATAAACGGTTTACTTTTTGGTTATTGACTGCTCGGTCACGAATCGCAAATGGATTCTCTCCCACTGGACTATCTGGATAATTTCCGTTTGTATCTGGAAACAAATCATAGTATGGTCTTGTGTACGGTAAATTATAACCGTAGTTGATATTAGAGTTATCATTACCCGTCCAACCACGATCGTTATTTGAGAAGATATAGTTAGTTGTAACTCCCATGTCTAACCAATTTGTAATTTTGTGGTCAAGGTTAGCTCTGAAAGATGCACGAGTGAAACCTGTATTTTTCACGATACCCGTTTCGTCAGATAGGCTACCATTTACATAAAATTTCGTTTTTTCGTCTCCACCAGTAACACTCAAACGAGTATTTCTAATCATTCCCGTTTCTCCAAAAATCTCTTTTTCATAATCATAATATTTTCCAGAAGCCTTAGCTGCATTGAAAAGAGGCACATCACTTGCTCCGAAATAATCCGTAATTTTTTGTGCATTCCATTCAGCACCACCGTAAAAACGCCAAGCCTGCGAAAATCCGAAATCTTGTCCGAAAGAGATTTTTGATTTACCACCTTTCCCACGTTTTGTGGTGATAATAACAACACCAGCATTGGCACGAGTACCATAAATTGCTGCCGCAGACGCTCCTTTCAATACTTCAATATTCTCAATATCATCAGGGTTAATATCGGCTAAACGGTTAGCGTTGTTATCCTGCGTTGAGTTTGAAGAACCACCCGTAGCTTTATTACCCGCCGAGCGACCATTTGAATATTGGTCATTGTCAATATAAACACCGTCGATAATAAACAAAGGCTGTGAAGCTGATGCACCCAACGTAGAAACACCACGCATTTGCATTGAGAATCCACCGCCCGGTACAGAACCGTTAGCTTGGATATTAACACCTGGCATTTTTCCGTACAAAGCACCGTCCGTTGTTACAGGAGTAGTTGTTCCCATCAATTGACTTGCTGAAACCGTTGAAACTGCATTGGCTAAGTTTGAACGCTTTACACTTGTTGCCAAACCCGTTACAACAACTTCCGAAAGTTGATTGACGTTTTCATTCATCTGAACATTCACTTCTGAACGACTTCCTGTTTTAACTTCTTGCGAAGAATAGCCTACAAAACTGATTGAAAGCGTTGCATTGGCTGGAACACTTACTTTGAAGCTACCAGTAGCATCGGTGGTTGTTCCTTTGGTTGAACCTTTCACGGCTACACTTACACCAGGAAGTGCTGACCCATCTTTGCCGTCGATAACCTTACCAGTTACCATCCTGTCTTGAGCAAACAACTGCCCACAAAATCCCAGCACCGCTAAGATCGATAATAGAAGAATTTTTCTCATGTGATTTTTAAAAAGTTAATGAAATAATAAATAAAAAAGGTGAATATATGATTAAAAAAATATGCAATCCAATGTTAGATGAAAAATATATTTGTCATCAATTATTAAAATTAATTTGATACTGAAGAGATAAGTTAAGAACTATTAAAGTCCTTTTGTATAGTTTAGGAAATTGTCGATTAAGCTATTTAAAAATGTGTGTTCTGATAAATGGCTTAATGAGATTGTTCTGGAGGTATTTTCTTTGTTGATTGATAAAAAGTTTTTTAGTGTTTAGCAATGGTTTTTAGATTATGTTATTTTTTTATAACCTAAAATTAACAATTATTTTACAAATAAACTCGTAAAACAAAATTTTTCTCCATCAAAAAGTCCTAAATCTGATAATTTTAGGTTTGGAATGACTAAAAGTGCCATAAACGATAGACTCATGAAGGGTGAAGCTAATGTGCAACCTAATTGTTTGGCAAATTGGTCAATGGCAGAATATTCTTTGGCAACCTCATATCCATCTCGGTCTGACATGATTCCTGCAATTGGTAATTTAAGAATATCTTTTTGTCCTTTTCCATTAATTGCGGATATGCCGCCTCTTGCTTCAATTATCATATTCACCACTTCACAAAGGGACTCATCATCCACGCCCACAGCAATAATATTATGAGAGTCATGAGCAACCGATGAGGCAATTGCTCCGTGCTTTAATCCAAAATTTTTGATAAAAGCAATGGCAGGAGGAGCGTTTTGATAACGATTAATAACCACAATTTTTAGAATATCTCTATCCGTATCTGATACTACAAAACCACTCAGAATTTTAGGTTTATATTCTGATTTTAGCGTAATTAATTGTCCATCTAAAACTTCAATAACTTTGATTTTTATCTCCCCTAATTCAGAAGTTTCTAAATCTTTGTATTCAAAATCTTCAATTTTCTTAGTTTCACTGTTAAAATTATTAACAATAATACTGGGTAAATTTTCAATCTTGGAAGTGCCACGTTCTGCTACGATTTCACCGTTTAAGTAAGTTTGTAGAACATTAAAATCCTGTAGATTATCAATTACAATAAAATCGGCAGAATCGCCTTGACGAAGCAATCCTACAGGTAAGTTATAATGCAAAACAGGATTCACGCACGCCATTTGCAAAGTTTCAAATAATGAACCTGGGTATTTTGCTAAGGCTCTTTTAACCAGTAAATTAATATGCCCTTCCACCAAATTATCAGGATGCTTATCATCCGAACAAAACATCATATTTTCGTAATATTCTGGCAACAAGTCAATTAAAGCTTCAAAATTCTTGGCAGCCGAACCTTCACGAATCAAAATTTTCATGCCATATTTCAACTTGTCCAATGCCTCCTCAGCAGTGAAACACTCATGGTCGGTTTGACAACCTGCTTCAATATATCTTCGGGCATCGTCTCCTCGCAAACCTGGGGCGTGTCCGTCAATGGGTTTGTTGTACTGTTTTGCCAACGCAATTTTTGCCATCATGTCAGGGTCGTGGTTCAAAACGCCTGGAAAATTCATAACTTCTGCCAAATACCCAATTTCTGGATAAGTGATAAATAATTCTTCAATATCATTGGGCGTAATGGTTGCTCCTGCGGTTTCAAAAGTGGTGGCTGGAACGCAAGGAGGAGCTCCAAAACAGAACTTAAACGGTATTTGCCGACCGTTCTCAATCATATATTCAACTCCAGCTTTCCCCAAAACATTTCCAATTTCATGCGGGTCAGAAACCGTGGCAACAGTGCCATGCACCACCGCTAACCGAGCAAACTGAATGGGTGTAAGCATGGAACTTTCCACGTGTACGTGAGCATCCACGAAGCCAGGTATGAGGTATGAGGTATGAGGTATGAGGTCAGATTCATACGTTATTTTTTGAACGACTCCGTTTTCTATTTCTATTGTTCCAAACTGAATTTTCTTTTCAAAAATGTTGATGATGTTGCCTGATATTTGCATGATTTTCTTGTTTTGATGATGGTAAATTACCAATTTATCTCTATTAATAATACGATAGATGAGTTTTAATCGTTAATTTTGAAAATAAATATCTCCACGATACACATCAAAACAATCATTTACTGCTGATTGAAAAGAGTTTAATTCACTGATTATCAAACCAGTATTCATTTATTTTTAGAAATATTAATGCCATATCCCCAGCCCCGTGCATGAAGTATTTTCAAACAATTCTTCCCAATTAAATTTAGGGGCTAATTACTTTTATGAAAAAAATATCATATTTATTCCTTGCTATTATTGCGATGTTCATTGCATCATGTGGCATTACGCCAGAAATCCAACCCGTACCAGAAGATTTATCATTGCCACTTGCTGATGGTAAATTAGATATCACCTTTACGGATGCTAAATTAAATGCTGATGCCAGTGTGGTTGCTGCCAGTGGCGATAACGTAAACGTTTCTTTGGTAATTAAGAAAACGCCGACGGGTGAAAAACCAAGAATTATGAGAGTGTTTGTGGCTGAAAAACCTAATTTCCGTGAAAAAGGTAAACTTCCTTTATTTGAAATCAAATTAAAGAATCGTGATGAACAAACGCAAACCATTGATTTCACGGTTTCGGCAACAACAGGAAAGACGTATTTGCATTTTGACGTGTATGACAATAGTGAAAAAGTTACTCGTAAGACTTTGGTAATTAATATTTCTGCCGATGGACAAATTGCCTCTTGGGTTGGGATTGTTTTGGGAGCTCAAAATAACGCTTTGGGCTCAAGAGTAGCCTCGGCAACGGGTGATGTTTATGCAGTTTGTGATTTAGATTCAAATATTAGGTATGTAGATATTACCTATGCTGCGGATAGAGTAACTGCAAGACCTTCTTTTTTCTCAAACCCTGAACGTGGAAGAGTGGGTTATACAACCACTGTACCTGCCTCTAATACAATCTGTGGAGGCACAAGCACAGGCGGAGGAACAGCTACTTATTTTGTCTTAGCACCAAATACCATAGATTTTGCAACTGTTACTGATGCTCAACTTGGGGCATTGAATGTACCAGCAACTGCACAAAGTATTGTGGCAGAAACAGGGAAAATATACGCTTTTTTAAATAGTAGAAACAAGAAAGGATTGATAAAAGTCAATTCAATTGTTGGGGTTGCTGATGGCACAATTACCGTTGATATTAAAGTACAGAAGTAACTAACTTTTATTACCCCAAAAAAGCCAAGACCAAAAATCTTGGCTTTTTTATGTCTAAATTTTCCAATTTCACCTTTTGCCCTATCTTTGCAAACAAAACTAAAAGAAATGAAAAAAACGATTATTGCTCTTGATGGTCATTCGAGTTGTGGCAAAAGTTCTACGGCTAAACGAGTTGCCAAGAAATTAGGTTATGCTTTTGTTGATACGGGGGCAATGTATAGGGCAGTAAGTTTGTATTTTTATGATAATCATGTGACATTAACCAATCCATACGAAGTTGAGAAAGCGTTATCTGAAATACATATTACTTTCCATTTTAACGAACAACGTGGAGCGAGTGATGTTTTTTTAAACGGATTAAACGTGGAGGAGGAAATTCGTAAAATGTATATTTCGCACATGGTTTCGGAAGTAAGTGCGATTACGGTTGTTCGCAAAGCAATGGTTGCTCAACAACAAAAAATGGCAAAACATCGGGGCGTAGTTATGGACGGAAGAGACATTGCCTCAAAGGTATTTCCAGATGCGGAAGTAAAAGTTTTTATGACGGCAGATCCAACCATTCGGGCAGAACGTCGGCAACAAGAATTGTTACAAAAGGGCGAAATGGTGGATTTGGACGTGATCATAGCAAATATCAAAAAACGTGATATCATTGATTCCACTCGTGAAGAAGGACCTTTAACTCAAACAAAAGATGCCATTTTAATGGATACTTCGTTTATGACTTTGGATGAACAAGTGGATTTTGTGGTGCAATTGCATGATTCGGTTTTGGCGAAAATGAAATAAAGTTTTCAAGATTTAATTGAACTGGTTGGTTAAGCTATACCCACTTACCCAACCCAACCCTCCCAACCCTTCCCTCGAAGGGAGGGCTTATCAAGCCCAAAAGCCCTCCCTTCGAGGGAAGGGTTGGGTGGGGTGAGTACAATTTGATAAACCAATTCAATTAACCACTAATAAATATCAATGAAACCAATCAGAAAGGACATTTTACGGAAGGCAGTAATTGAGGATTTCTTTTCCGATTTTCTTAATTTTTCTACCCAGAAGCATTAGAAATTTTTGATTTTCTAAAGGCTTTGAGTTTTTGGATAAGGAACTTGAACAAATTATACTGCCATCGTCGAGCAAAAATCGAATTGCGGACAAATTAGTGAAAGTTTATACAAAACAAGGTCTTGAACAATGGATTTTGGTGCATATTGAAGTGCATATTTTTATTTCCTACTGTGCAAAAGCTGTGATTTAGATTTATGCAGCTTTTTGCCAGTATTGATTCCGTTGATTATTTATTTCTAATGTTTTGAGGATTGTCAGTCACAAATTACACCAATTTTAGTACCGTTAAAGGTTGCATTCATGGGGCGTTCGTAAAATGAAATAATCTTGTCTTCTTCCTCAATGTCAGCCAAATCAAATAATAGACTAATGAACTTCATTTTCAATTCCTCTTCATTCCAACCATCACCTGATTTTAATGCTTTACGATAAAGTTTCTCAATTCTCTCAGATTCACTTGGGTTTAGCACGCCTTTGGTAGTAACCCATTCATCAATCAATTTTCCTTCACGTAAACGGGGTAAATTGAAATGCTCTAAAATTGAATCCGTATCTAAGGATAATTTACTAATTTGCTCCATTTTATTGATTTGTTATTCATACGAAACTACGCATTTTTGTAAGGAATTGAAATAAAAACATCACTACGTAAATAGACTGCGTACCAACATCCTTCCTTTGTATCATAAATCAAACAACATGAACACAACACAACTAAACCAACTCATTGCCGATAACTACATCATTGTCAATAAACACCCATCGGCGGATTTGTATATCTATAATTATTCGCAAAAAGCTCAATACGACCGTGTTTGGAATGAGTGGACTTTAGCGTGTCGAGGCTTGATTTTGGACGAAAATTATCAAGTGGTTGCACGCCCATTTCAGAAGTTTTTTAATTTAGGTGAGCATGAAAATCAAGACATTCCGAATGAACCTTTCGAGGTTTTTGAAAAAATGGATGGCTCCTTGGGTATTTTGTATTGGCTTGATAACAAGCCACTTATCGCTACTCGTGGGTCGTTTGCGAGTGAGCAGTCGCAGGTGGCAACGGAGATGTTGCATACACAATACGTCGATGTAATTCCACATTTAGATAAATCAAAAACGTATTTATTCGAGATTATTTACCCCGAAAATCGTATCGTTTTGGATTATGGAAATGAACGTAAATTAGTTTTATTGGCAATTGTTGATACTGAAACAGGCATTGAAGAAGAATTAAACAATATCGGTTTTGAAATGGTAAATCGTTATGATAGATTAAATGATTTGTCGAAATTGAAAGAAATGGAGGTGGAAAATAAAGAGGGTTTTGTCGTGAGATATAAGAATGGCTACCGTCTAAAAATTAAATTTGAAGAATACCAACGCATTCATCGAATCGTTACGCAGGTTTCCACGCTGAATATTTGGGAATATCTGAAAGAAGGTCAAGATTTATTGCCAATTTTGGATAGAGTTCCCGATGAATTCTATGATTGGGTAAAAGAGACACATATCCAATTATTGGAAAAATATTCCGAAATTGAGATACAAGCCAAACTTGATTTTAAGGTTTTGGAAAATAGAAAAGAGACAGCTTTGTATTTTATGAAATGTAAATATCCTTCTGTCATGTTTAAAATATTGGATGGGCAGAATTATGAGCAAATAATCTGGAAAATGATTAAACCTGATTACCAGAAACCGTTTGCGAATAAATTGGAAAATTAATACATTTTATGTGGATTCAAAATACAATTTTAAATCCACATAAAATGATTGATAGAATTATTGCTTTTAAATTAATAGAATTCACCAATTTGTTATTGGCGTGCCAATTTTAACACGAAAAAAAGATGAACATAATCTTCAAAGCCATAGTAGGCAGTCAAGCCTACGGAACAAATACTGCTGGGTCGGATACTGACTTCAAGGGCGTGTATGTACAATCGACTCGTGAGTTGGTCGGGTTTGGTTACAAGGAACAAATTGAGGTATCGAAGGACGAATGTTATTATGAGGTCCGGCGGTTTTTACAATTGCTCAAATCTGCCAATCCTACGATGTTGGAGTTACTTTTTATGCCCGAAGACTGTATCATTGAAAAACATCCTGCCTTCGATTTGATTCTAAAATATCGTGATAAATTCCTGACTAAGAAGTGTTTACATTCTTTTGGCGGATATGCCGTTGCCCAAATCAAAAAGGCGAAAGGTTTGGACAAAAAGATGAATTGGGAGAAAGACAAAATGGTTCGAAAATCGTTGATGGATTTTTGTTTTGTTTATCAAGATGGTAAAATCTTACCTTTGGAAACATTTTTATTGGATAATAATTTAGACGAAAAACTTTGTGGATTAGTCAATTTAGCCCATTTTAAAGATTGTCACGCCCTGTATTATGATGCTTCAAAACAATTGGGTTATCGGGGAATTATGGCTGAAAATGGCGATAATATCAAACTCAGTTCTGTACCAAAAGGGGAAAAAGATTTAACAATTTTGCATTTCAACAAAGACGGATATTCAACGCATTGCAAGGATTATTTGCAATATACCGATTAGCTAAAAAACCGCAATACGCAACGTTACGTGGATATTGAGAATCATGGACAACAAATTGATGGCAAAAATCTCTTGCATTGTCAGCGGTTGTTGGACATGGCTTTGGAGATTGCCGAACAAAAAACCATCATTGTCAGGCGACCGAATGCTCAAGATTTATTGAAAATTCGGAGAGGAGAAATCAACTTGGAAAATTTCATGCAAAAAGCTGAAAAAGACATCGAAAAGCTCAATGATTATTTCAAAAATTGCGATTTGCCCGATGATGTGGATGAGGAGTTTGTGAATGAATTATTACTTGAAGTTAGAGATATGGTTGGTTAAATTAAGACACAAAATCAATCATGTCTAACTTAATAATTTCCCAAAATTTACCTCGTAAGCATATTGGGTCAAAATCATCATTGGCTTCAAGAAATTGAGTAAAATTATGTTTGATAAGTTCTGGATGATGATTGTATGGGTAGCGTTTTTGATGCAGAGAAATCATATCATTCAATGAATAATTTTCCATCAATTCGTGTAAATCCCAAAAATCTTTTTTGCGTCCAGTTCTTTGAATAACATCAACTTTCATCGCAATTATTTCTTCTACGCTTGCCATTCTGATATTGTCAATCAATACAATATTATCAAAGAATGGCTCTGTATAATATAAATCAAGTTTAATACAATTGTTTTTATTATTGCCTATCAAATATGATTTCCCCATGCCAATTGCCTGAAAATCATTGGATTGGTAAAACGAATAATTACTTTTCAAGAAAATGTCTATTTCTTGAAAATCAATTGAACCGTAGTCTGCATCTGAGAATAAGTCAATGTCCACGGATTCACGGTGACCTGTAAAAAGGCTTAGTGCTGTTCCACCAACTAATCTAAAAGAATCAAAAATTGGGTTAGCCATTAAGTCAATTAAAACTTGAAGAAGTAAATCATTAACAACGTTGTGATGGAGTTTATTTAGCATTTTTGTTTTAAAATTTCATTAACAACATTCTCACCATAAAAACGTATAACTTCTTGTTTTTCAATATCATTACCACGTTCAAAAACCCTTTTGATAACCAACTTTTTTTGTTTCACCCAATTGATTTTATCCATTTGAGTGTCCCAAAATAAGGCTGGATTGAGTTTATTTAAATCAGGTTTTTCAGAATATTCTTTACGTTTTTCTTGTTCGATGTCATAGTAAACCTGTAAAACCATAAGATAGCCTTCTTCCAGTCCCAAAGATTTTTCGATTTTGAGAGCTAAGGCAGTATTCATATTTCGCTTACCTTTGGTAATTGCTCCCAAAGTTTGGGGAAATTCGTTTACTGAAAGGGCAAAGTTTTTCTTTCTCAAATGTCGCTTTTTGAGTTCTCGCTCTAAAATTAACCCTGGATGAATGCCCTTAATGATTTCTATATTATTCATAAAACAAAAGTAAGCAAATTTGTTTACTTTATAATACAAAAATGAAAAAAGTCCTGATCCTACGTGGACTCCCAGCAAGCGGGAAATCTACGTATGCCAAAAATATATTAACCCAAAATCCTCACGCTTGGAAACGCCTTAATAAAGACGAACTCCGGGCGATGTTGGATAATTCTATACATTCCAAAACCAATGAAAAATTTGTTCAAAATGTGCGTGATATGATGCTCATGGAGGCTTTGAAAGATGGGAAAAATGTGATAATTGATGACACAAATTTTTCCGAAAAATCCATTGAGCGCATCACAGAGGTTATTCAGCAATACACGAAAGATTCGGGTAACAGGGTGAATATCGAGATAAAGGATATGGAAACATCGTTGGAAGAATGTTTGGAACGGGACGAAAAACGGGAGAAAAAAGTGGGTCGAGACGTGATTATGCGAATGTACAAACAACACATTCTGAAAGACGAACGTGGTCCCCATTATCAAGAACAAGACGATACTTTGCCATCCGCTATTCTGTGTGATTTAGACGGAACTTTAGCAATTCTTCACTCCCGAAGTCCTTTTGATGCCAAACGTTGCGAAACGGATTTATTGAATATGCCCGTGGCAGAAATTGTGAAAATGTACCACGAAAAAGGCGTAAAAATAATCTTAATGTCGGGGCGAGAAGATAATGCACGAAGCCAAACAATGAATTGGTTGTCGTACAATAAAATTCCGTACAATGCCTTATATATGCGTGCTTCGGGCGATATGCGTAAGGATGCTATCGTAAAAAAAGAATTGTACGAAAAACACGTCAAAGGACAGTTTTACGTACAATTCGTATTGGACGACCGAAATCAAGTAGTTGATTTATGGCGTTTAGATTTGGGATTATTATGTCTGCAAGTTAATTATGGAGACTTTTGAGGTAGGGATTTGGGATTTGGTAATTGGGGATTAGGGGGTTAGGAACTGAGTCATATACTTTTTCAATTTTGGATACTCAAAATTGTTCACCGCATTTTTTAAAAATCCCAATCCCCAATTACCAAATCCCCAGTTACTAAATTACCCAATCTCCAATCCCTACATTCCTTTCGGTTTATCAAATAAAGTAATTTTCACTCGTTCTCGTGCAATCTGCTCGTTCGCAATTTTCAAATCAGCACTTACTCTCTCAGAACTTGGAACGGACTGCAAAACCCCCGTTTTGATGTATGCCAAAGCAGTTTTTAGGCACGCTTCTTCGGGGTCACCAATGTCACGAGTAACATCGTCTGTTTGCGTTTTATCTACTGGTAAACCTTCAAAGAAATCGAAGAAACCTGCTGAGTTTACGTTTTTGAGCGCCACTGGAAAAACATAATTCCCCATTACAGGAAATCCGTAATAGCCTACTGGTTTTCCGTGAGTGATACTACCAATGAGTTTAACATTCATTACGGGCTTCAAACCATTGATGAGTTCTTCACTGGCAGAGGCTGTTCCACTGGTAGTTATGAAAGTTACTCGGCTCAATTTCAGTCCATTAGCCAAAGGTTTAAAACTATCTGTTTTATTGTACTTTGAATTTTTAGTATTGTGAACTGCACTGGCAAATACCTTCCCCACTGCTGATGTAGGAGCAATTAGATTGCCCAAGTAGTTTGATACCAGTCCATATCCACCACCATTATAACGCAAATCAAGGACTAATTCAGTCACGTTTTTGGACCTAAAATCTGCAAAAATCTTATCCAATTCGTTCAAGGTAGTTTGAGCGGTTTGATTTCCGATGGCTTCACCCAAAAACGAATCAAACATAAAATATCCAACGTTATTTCCATTAACATTAAATACCTTCGGACTCATCACATAATCCGATTTATAGTTTCCCCCTTTGAGCATAAGCGTTTGTTGCGTACCATCGGGTTTCTGAAAAACAGTATTTTGAGATTCTTTTTTCAGTTCTGCACTTAACGCTGTAATGTTGGCTCTGGTAGCATCTATTTCATTGATTTTCAATGCTTTCCATCCACGTTTTACGCCTTGTGTTCCAGCCGAGGATTGCGAGTAAACCAATTTTACTCTCAAATCATTGTCATTTGCAAAACTATACTCCGCCCCTGTATCTGAATTATTACCACTCACGATATTATCCCAGATACTTTTCTCAACCACAAAACTCCAACGGTCTTGATATTTACCATTTACAAAAGGGCTATACGTCCTCAATTTTTGCATCACATCGTTGGCAGTTGCATAAGAAAGCGGATTGAAAACTTCCTGCGAGGGCAAATTATCTGTCCATAAATAAAACTCTTTTGAATACGCATAAACACTATCACGAAGGTCGGCAACAGGTTTGGTTTCATTAGTTTTACAAGAAGTTAGTCCTATAAAAAAAAGAAAAAATAGGGCTGTAAATTTAGTTTTTGGTGACATCTTGTTGTTGTTGATTATTTGTATTTTCATATAAACGAAAATGTATAGGCTTTAAGTTTTTATTTTTAAAGAAATATTTATTAAATTGACAATCAACCATTTAAAACTAAAGTCATGCAAAAAAATCATTACACATCAATACTCGGGCAGTTTGCCTATGTACTCGTAGCGGGAACATCCCTCCTACTTTTTCCTAATTTTTTATTAGGAATTTTCGGTTTAGAACCTACTCACGAAATCTGGATTCGGGTTTTAGGAATGTTGGTACTGGCGTTATCATTTTATTATTATGCCATGTATAAAAATGGAGGGAAAGAAGTAATTCGAGCTACTGTTCAAGGTAGATTATTTTTCTGTGCGGGCTTAGTGGCTTTCGTAGTTTTAGGAATGGTAAAACCCGTTTTATTGGGTTTTGCGGTGGTTGAAACTGGCTTGGCATTATGGACATTATCGGAAATCAGAGGAGGAGGAAAGGAATAACGGAGGAATGGAGAAACGGAGGAATGGAGAAATTGCTATTCCATTCCTCCTGTCTCCTATCTCCCTTTCTCCTTAAATTACTCTGCGAGTTGGAAACTAATCGGTAAGGTAAATTTCACCGCAACTGCCCTCCCCGACTGTCTGCCTGGCGACCATTTTGGCATCAATTTTACGACCCTTTGGGCTTCTTCGTCACAACCAAAACCAATTCCCTTCAACACATCAACTTTTGAAATATTCCCATCCTGCCCGACCACAAATTGCATATAAACCTTACCCATAACATTGGCATTGACTGCTGGCGTTGGATAGCGGAGGTTTTTTTGTAGAAATTTCAATAAGGCGTTCATACCTCCTGCGAACTCTGGATTTTGTTCAACGGTAATGTGAACATTATTGTCTTCAATTTTTACTTCAATGGGCATTTCTGGTTGATTAGCTTTTGCTGCGTCAGGGTCTTCTGTTGGAATTTCCATGACTTCCCCTTCTTGATTTTTATCTCCAATTTTTGCATCGGTGGTGTTTAATAAATCTTGGTCTGGAATTGGTGGAATTTCTTCATTCGTATCAACAATTTCCAAATTGCTAAAATCAATCATTTTAATTTTCACTTCTTCAACTTTTGGAGGCGGAGGAGTTACTGGTTCAATTGGTAATACTTGTTCTGGTGGAAGTGGAATTATTAAATCTTGCGGACTTGCTTCTACTACTATTACACCTCCAATTTCCACCTTCGCCCAAAGCATCGGCGTAAGCACAGCCAATCCAAAAATACTAATACCAATCAAAAGGGATTTTTTGATAACATTTTGATAATCATTTCGTAACGAATAAGCTCCGTAACTTTTATTACGATGTTGGAAGACGATTTCCTCCAATGTTGCGGGGTTTTCTGGGTGATTTTGCATGATTATTATTGTTTAAGATGAAACTAATTTTTTAGTTGATTTGAGTTTTAAAAAACCCCACGGGTTAGGTGGGGAGTTTATGCTATCATTTTTGTCTGGGCAACCCCGTCTGAATTTGGATTAATTGGATTTAGGGATTGATTGGATTTTAGAGGAATATTTTTTTGTTTAATCCTACAAATCCTTTAATCTGACGAATCCAAATTCAGGTATTTTATTTCTTTTTCAAAGTAATAACGATTGCACCTTCTCTGGCCTCTTCCCCGTACCGTAATACTGCATTTTCACCTTTATAAACTTCCAATTTTTCAATATCATTAGGTTCAATCCCTTTCAGTTCAATCTCACTGACCCTTTTTCCGCCCATCATATAAATTAGATTTTTTGAATTATTGAGTCCCGTTTTTGATTTATCAGTAATGATAATATTTCCAAAATTAAAGATAGATTCATTATCCGTCTTAGGCTCTAATACCGCAGGTAATTTTGGAAATTCTTCATGGTCTTTTTTATTAATTTTCACCTTTGGTTCCCCGTCTAACTGAAAATTAATTGGTACAATAAATTTACTACTCACCTTTTCACCTTTATGTCTGCCTGAATTCCATTTTGGTACAGATTTTATTACTCTCATAGCTTCTTCATCACAACCATATCCGATGCCTTTTAAAGTTTTGAAATCGCTAACAGAACCATCTTTTTTTACGATAAATTCGGTGTAAACTTTTCCAGTAATATTTGCCCTTTGAGCTGCTGCTGGGTATTTTAAGTTTCCTTGTAAATACTTTGCAAATTCTTTCATTCCACCAGGATATTCTGGATTTTGTTCAACTTCATCAAATATTCCACTACTTTCTTTATTTTTACCCTTCTTCTCCAATTCAAAATTAATTGGAACAGTAAAACGACTTCTCACCGCTCGCCCACTTTGCTTTCCAGGAGTCCATTTTGCCAATTTAATAACTCTCATAGCTTCTTCATCACACCCAAAACCTACTGATTTTAAGATAGTTACATCTGAAATTGAGCCGTCAGTTTCTACAATAAATTGAGTGTATACTTTCCCTGAATGATTAGCTCTTTGGGCTGCCTCGGGGTATTTAATATTTTCTTGTAAAAATTTAACAAAAGCACTCATTCCACCGACAAATTCAGCATGTTGATCTACTACTGTAAAAACCTCATTTGAATCTCGTTTACTCTCTCTTGAATTATCATCTGCATATCCAATGACCACAAGATCACCCAAACTTTTCTTATCCTTAAATTGTAAAATAGGCTCAGAACTTAATAAACTTCTCGTTCCATTTCCTTTATTAATTTCTAATCCAAAATTAACTGGAATAACATAATCATTTGGCTCGTTTATATCCAATTGATTCATATTTTCAATTGACTGTAAAACTCTTATTACTTCCCTTGATAATATCGGAGATTTTTCAATTAAAACTTTAATATTTTGAATTTTCCCAACATTATCAACTTTAAATCCAATGTAAGAAATTCCTGTAATTAAATTTTTTCGAGCCTCTTGAGGATATTTCAAATTTTTCATTAAATATTTATTGAAAGCACCTGAACGTTTCACTTCATCCACCAAATCGGGACTAATAATCAATGCCTCCGACAAATCAATATTATCCTTCAATAATACCTCTGATACAGTTTCAGAAGGTTTTACAATAATTTCTTCCAAATTAGCCTCAGAAAATTTTTCAACTTTTTCCTCAATTTTAGCCAATTCCTTACTCGCCAAAGTGGCAGATGAAACCACTATCATCAACATAAAAAGTGGAGCAATTAAGCCATATTTCATCATGGCGGTTTGGTTTGAACGTTCTTTTTGTAACATTTTGATTCGTAGTTTAAGTAATGATTGATTGAAAAAATTATTGGTTAACGGAATGGCTTGTACGCCAAATTGTTCCTGAAAAAGCAAGAGGGCATAGTCGGCTTTTGAGGCTTCATTACGACTCGCTACTTCATCGGCAATAAACTCGTGAATGTGTTTAATTGAACTTTTATAGAGATACACCACGGGATTAAACCAGTTGAAAATCGCAATCAATTCAAACAGCATTACATCGGCAGAATGTAGCTGACGAATATGAACAAACTCATGCTTCATAATGGTTGAACGATTCTTTAATTCCTTGCTTACAAACAGCATATTAAAGAATGAAAAGGCTTGATTAGCGTCTTTCTGAACGATTTTTCGCTTCATTAATTTACCTAAGAAAAATAAGTTTCCCCCAAAACGAGCAATACCAATCAGGATTCCTACGATGTAGAAAACTGCCATAAAATCTCCCAACGTGAGCGTATGAGCTTGTTCGCTCGCCTGTACGTAGAATACTTGTGGGTCATAAAACGTAGTGATGGTCTGAGAAATTTGCTCCGTCACAAACCAACTCCGCACCCACTCCGACTGCATCAAGGGAATAAAAAATGCCAAAGCTGCCGATGCCACCAAGTAGCCCCGATTGAGGTTAAAGAAGGTTTCTGTTCGTAACAAAATACGATAAAAACCATAAAATAGAATCAAATAAAGATTCACTTGGAGAAGGTAGTTGAGCCAGTTCATATTTCGATATTTGTTTTTCGATTTTCGATGTTTGGTTTTCGATGTTTGGTTTTGAGCATCAATTTTCGCATTACGAACATCGAACTCCAAAACCGAACATCGAATAACAATCATCGAACATCGACTATTAGTTTTTTATCCTCATCTGTTATTGCCACGATGGCATAGTGTTTATTATTCGTAATCGTCATTTCGTCCAATAAATCCACCATATTGCGGTATTTTGCTTTGTCGGTCGATTTAATTACGACCGTGAATACATCCCCAATCTTACGTTTATAATCAAACAAAACTTGACGAATTCCATTATCCGAAAAGTCGGTTGTATGTACTGCGGGGTTACATTCACCTTGATAATAATGCACTTTATCATCAGCATCAATCACCACGTTTAAAGATTGTGAACATTTTACTGGTGAACCACCTTTATCCTTCACAGGCATATTCAGTTGCATGGTTACGGGCTTCATTAGCGTGGTCGTGAGCATAAAAAAAGTAATCAACAGAAAACCCAAATCCACCATTGGAGTCATGTCGATTTTGGTTGATAGCTTGTGGCTACGGGCTTTTTTGCCTTTGGGGGCTTGGTCGGATGCAGATATTTCAGCCATGTTCTTTTTTAGTTGAGATTTGTGATTGAGTGGGTTGTGATTTTTGGACTGCGATTTTTACTCACAATTCACTCAATCACAACTCACAAATAGAATCGGTATAGAACTATTTAGACTTTTGTTTGATGTACTCAGCAATTTTTATTTAGATGTGAACTAAGGACAATTTAGTTTGATTTACCTTGTTACATAGTAGATACAGTTTTCATAATTTTATTTTACTTCGGACAAGGCTGTCCGTACTACATTTTTACTTCCCCTCCTCTTCTTGCTTCATTTTATTAATCATCGCTAAAATCTCATCGGCATCTTTCACATCGATTTTTCCCTTTTTCGAGAAGAAAGAAAATAAACTCGAAAATGAATTTTGAAAATAGCCTTCCACCAATTTCTCGGTGGCGAAGGAACTGTAATTTTCTTTGCTCACAATCGGAAAATACTCGTGTGATTTTCCGTAAGAATTGTGACTAACAAATCCTTTTTCTTGCAAAATTCTAATAATTGTTGAAACCGTATTGTAGGCTGGCTTAGGTTCGGGCAATTCGTCCAAAACATCTTTGACGAATCCCTTTTCAATTTGCCAAAGCACCTGCATAATTTGCTCTTCGGCTTTGGTTAGTTCTCTTTCTGGTTGCATGATATTTATTTGTATTTTGATACCTTATATTATTGTTATTCAAATATAAAACTAATTTTTTAGTTTACAAACTATTTTCTTAGTTTTTTGTAAAAATATTTTCTGGGCATAAAAAAAGCGGTGAATTAGACCGCTTTTTTCAATAATCATTTAAGTAAGTAATCAATGTAATTTAAAAGAAATTTTTATTTGAAGTAAATATCTGATTATCAGTTAGTTATTTTCCGAATACCGAACCGAAACGTCGGACGCATCGAAATACGAACAACTACTTATTATTTCTTCTTTAAAGGCAACAAAGCCGTGACGGTAATCTCAATGTTTGCACCCCCTGCAAGACTCGAAACGCCCACGGTGCTACGTGTAGGGAAATTACCAGTAAAATATCTACCATAAATCTCATTCATTTTCTGGAAATCATTTATGTTTTTTAGGTAAATCGTCGTACTTACGATGTCCTCCATTCTTGCACCGCCCGCAGTTAGCACCGCCCGAATGTTTTCCATAATCTGAACAGTTTCAGCTTCCACCCCTCCTTCCACTAATTTTCGGGTACTGGGAATTAACCCAATTTGACCCGAAACGAACAAAAATCCATTCGCTTTTATGCCCTGACTATATGGTGCGATTGGCACAGGGGCTTTGTCGGTTTTAATGATTTCTTTGTTTTGGGCGAATAGTCCAAATGTTGTAAAAAATGCTATGGTTATTAAAACTGTACTTTTCATTATTGCGTATTTTTGATTTTAAAAAGTCATTAATTTTTTTGTTGAATTAACTACTCTGTAATTTTTAGCCTAACAGTTTTCTCAAAATAATTTCCTTTCAAAGTATTATTCGGATTGCCTTTTTCTGCTTCTCCCTTCGTCAGCATCACTTGGAGCATGATATTTTCATCTTTTGCCGTACTCAATGGTCTGATTGTCATAGGTAAACTGGTGATGGTTGAATTAGCAAAATTCTCAACTTTATCACCCGTAACCCTACAAGATAATTGTAAATTCACTTCCCAATTGGGAGCAAATTTTGAAAGCGTACTTTTCCCAATTGAAGTTGTATCCACGTAAATCCAAGCATTTTTTAAGGGAGATAAAATCCCTTCCAAATCCTTTCTTCCAAGCACTGTCAAGACTGTTTTTGCTTCATATCTTTTTGCCGTAATCAAAAAAGTTCCGTCGGCTTGTTTCAATGATTTTTTGGTTTCTTTGTCGATGATATCAATGATATTGTTACCATCTTCTTTCCAAGGTCCATTGTTAGCATGGCATGAAAGACAATTTTTAGAATTAGTCAAAATTCCAACCCCAGGCGGATAAGCGGCAGCATGATTGAAACCCAAACTCGCCTTTGTCGAACTGAATTCTGGATGATAAGTTTTCACATCATCTTTTTGAAAAAGACTGGCGATGGTTGTGATGATGAATAGTGAGGAAAAGATTAGGATGGATTTTTTCATGGATTTGAGATGATTGTTATGTAAATTAATGGAAGAAATCATTATCGCCGCAAATTATTTTCTCAAATAAACAAAAATGCCAACTCTAAACAATTAAGAATCAGCACTTTATGTTATTCAAATTCTATACTTTCTCTAAAATCGCCACCTCACAAATGCCTCCATAGCCTGATATTCCGCAAGCCCAAGTGTGTTATAAAAATTGGCAGTATTGCTATTTCTATCCTCGGCACGTTGCCAAAATTCACGGGCATCCGTTCCTTGAAATGGAACACCGTCTTTCTGTGATTGGTGTTTGAAAATACCGTACCTTTTCTTCAAAACTTGGTCGGGCGACATTGGAACTGCCATTTCTATTTGGTCAATATCCCACTCTTGCCATGCTCCTTTATACAACCAAACCCAACAATTATTCATATATTCACGGTGCTTTAATTTCTGAACAGCCTCCATGATTGCGTCTAAACACACTTTATGCGTTCCATGTGGGTCGGCTAAATCACCAGCGGCATAAATTTGATGAGGTTGTAATTCTTCAATTTTTGCCATTACTACGTCCACATCTTCTTTGCCCAACGGATTTTTCTGAATCGTTCCTGTTTCATAAAAAGGCATATCCAAAAAGTGCATATTTTCCTTTTTAATGCCAACATAACGACACGTATTTTTTGCCTCTCCCCTTCTGATTAATCCCTTGATAAATCGTACTTCGTCCGTATCAATTTCTGAATCTTTTTTGGCTTTCAAAAACTTGGCAGCCTCTTTGTAAATTCGATTCGCTTTTGGATTATTTGCTTCAAATTTTTCGTTAAAATCAACCACAAATTCTGCAAAACGTAAGGCTTCATCATCCGCAACCGCAATATTTCCCGAAGTCTGATAGACCACGTGAACATCATGCCCTTGATCAACTAAACGTTGGAAAGTCCCTCCCATCGAAATAATATCATCGTCTGGGTGCGGACTGAAAATTACCACCTTTTTCTTGGCAGGATATGCTCGCTCTGGACGGTTGGAATCATCCGCATTTGGCTTGCCACCAGGCCAACCCGTGATGGTATGCTGCAAATAGTTAAATACCTCAATATTAATATCATACGCCTGACCATAGAGTGCCAAAAGGTCTGAAAGTCCGTTTTCGTTATAGTCTGAACTGGTTAATTTCAAGACTGGTTTTTTTACGGTTAAAGCCAAATAAGTCACGGCTTTTTTAATCATCGGTCTATCCCAAGTAACGGCATCCACCATCCACGGAGTCCGCATACGAGTCAATTGAGCCGCCGCCGAAGTATCAATAATGAAGGAAGCGTTTTGGTGTAATTGCAGATAAGAAGCTGGTACATCGGAAGTTACAGAACCTTCAACGGCACGTGCAACGTTGGCGGCTTTATGTTCTCCCCAAGCACACAGCACCACTCTTTTGGCTTCCATAATTTTTTGAACCCCCATCGTAATGGCCTTTTTTGAGACTTTCGCTAAACCGCCAAAATCTCCAGCAGCATCAATTTGAGTGGTTAAATCAAGGGTCATTAGGCGAGTACGAGAATTCACAAGCGAACCTGGTTCATTAAAACCGATGTGTCCGTTACGCCCAATTCCTAACAATTGAAAATCTAAACCTCCGTATCTTTCAATTTGGGCTTCGTAATCTTTACAGAATTCTGCTAATTTATCCAATGGCAAAGTTCCGTCGGGCAAATGCCAATTTCCTGCGGGAATATCCACGTGGTCGAAGAGTTGTTCACGCATAAACCGCACGTAACTCTGCACGGCATCGGGTTCCATCGGATAGTATTCATCAAGGTTGTACGTTACTACATTTTGAAAGCTTAGACCCTCTTCACGGTGCATTCTGATGAGTTCTGAATAGACCTTTTTGGGCGAAGAACCCGTTGCCAGACCCAATACAGCGGGTTTTTCTTCGGAGGCACGCTTGCGGATGATGGCGGCAATCTCGTGAGCAATCGCTCGTGAAGCAGCATCAGAATCTGCATAAATACTGGTTGGAATTCTTTCGTAGCTAATGGCTTGTTCCATGTTTTTT
>JAYVIV010000104.1:0-33940 GCA_043769985.1 Arcicella sp. | reverse complement strand
TTGGCTTTCAATAAAATAACATTAGCAAATTCAACAATTTTAGATTTGTCATCAGTAATTTGACCACTGATTTTTCCCTGTGCATTAGTTTTAAAACTATTAAGGCTTAGGAGGGCGAGGATTGAATAAAGTAAAATTTTCATAACGAGTTTTTGTTTTGACAATGAATGAATGATAGATTTAGAGGATGTTAAAATCTGATTCAAAATTATAAGTTTAACCTACTACCTTGTATTACATATTACCTATTCGGTTCTTTTAAAGGATGAATGGTAGGGAATGTTCAAGAAAGTATTTGTTTAGTCTTGGGTAATGAGTAATTGTAAATGAGATGCAAACGAGGGGAAAAAGGTTGCAGAGGGCATAAAAAAATCATCATTTTTGGGAATGATGATTTTTCTTCGGCTACTCATGGCATGACTAAGGGGGATGCCTAATCTCATGCCATGAGTTCATAATAAAAAAATTTAATGAAGGAAAATTGTAAAAAATGATGTGACATATTTGACTTGAAATAACTTTCGGGAAGTTAAAAGGTACTCTTATTTTTATAATTTCCATAAACTAACTCAGAAATAATCTTTAATCCATTCAAAGTCAGGGCTTTATCAACTTCATCAAACTCCTCACGTAAAGGCGTGAGAATAGATGAAAGTCCACCCGTTGCAAGCACTACACAATCCTGCCCAACTTCTTTTTTGATTTGATAAATCATCTCTCTCACCATTCCCACATATCCCCACAAGATACCAGCTTGAATGGCGTGAACCGTATTTTTGCCAATCGCAGAGTCTGGCATTACGAGTGGAACTTCGGGTAATTGTGCCGTATTTGAAAACAAGGCTTTCACGGCTGTTTTCAGTCCAGGAGCAATGGAAACGCCTAAAATTTGCCCTTCGCCCGTGACCACTGTGAAAGTTAATGCCGTACCAAAATCAACGATTAAACAATTCTTCCTGTGAGTATAGTACGCATAAACAGCATTACAAACCAAATCCGTTCCGATTTCGTAGGGACTTGGAATAATCATTTTTAGCTTATCGTACATTTCAACACCCACCATCACGGGGTCGAGTCCGAACATTTGTTGTACCATTTCTTTCAAAACCGCACGTTGGTCTGGCACAACGCAACTGATAATTGCTTGGTTTATATCATTAAATTTCAAAGAATTCTCTAAAAAATGAATTCGCAATTGAGCCTCATAATCAGATGCTCTTTGTGATAAAGAAGAAGAAATACGGAATTGATGAATCCAAGAAACGGAGTCATAAATTCCAAAAACGATGTCGGTATTGCCGATGTCGATGGCTAAAAGCATATTTTTCAATTAACAATTAACAGTGAATAATTAATAGTTGAAAAGGGGGTTGTAGTAATTCTTAAATGTTAATTGATAATTGTCTAAGCTCAGATGCCAACTGTTCAGAAGACTGAAAGTGAATCGCTGGCAAACCAACAGCATTTGAGGCATAAACATTTCTAATATTATCATCAATAAAAACTGCGTTGTTTCTATCAATGTCATAACGATTCAAAATCAACTCAAATATCTCGGGTTGTGGTTTAATCATCATCTCCTCTCCTGAAACCAAAGTACCTTCAAACCAATGCAAAAAGTGAAAACGTTCGAGAGATTTAGCAATTGGAAAAGTCTCAGCTGACCAGTTTGTTAGAGCATAAACCCTATAATCAGGCGAATCAATCAGTTTTTTTAGTATTTCAACCGTTCCATGATTGGCTTCTCCTAACATTTCAACCCAACGCCCGTAGTAGGCACGAATTTCATGTTCCCAATCTGGGAAAAGAGCGATTCTTTCCTCCGTTGCCAAGGCAATCAAAGTTCCCGCATCCTGCCTTTCATTCCAGTGCATCGGACAAACTTCTTCAAAAAAGTAAGCTCTCCGTTCTTCATCAGGAATTAAATCGTTAAAAACGTATAATGGATTCCAGTCAATCAAGACTCCGCCTAAATCAAAAATTATCGTGTTTATTTGCTTTGACATTTATTTTAAAATTTTTTCTATTTGATTTTTGAACCAATCAGTTTTGACTAATTTCTCCGTGCTAAGATTGAATTTTTCTAAATATTGACGAACGTAATGTTTTTTCATATCAAAATATGGATAAAAATCTTCGAGATTATTAGAGGACAACTTATCAGCAATAATATCCTCTTCTTCACGCCAATTAATTCCAGCTTCTCCTAATTCTCTATAATTCTTTCGAGACTCTCTAATTCTTAAAATAATCTTAGTCAATTTTTGGTTTTTTTGACCGATTAAATCATCCAAATACACCTGATAATCAAATTCTTTGGGACTAATTTCTAAAATATTATCGGGATGATAAATGTAATTTTCAAAACAGTAATATCTAAGTATGAACAAATTAGAAAATTCTTTTCGTATTTTTTCAATTTCCAAATCAGTCAAATAATCACGGTCACGGAGTCCATAAAATGATTTCTGATTTTTTGACAATAAAAATACATCAGCGGCATCTCTAACACCCACAAATATTTTTTTATCTAACCCTAAAAGTTGATAATATTCATCGTTTTGATTTTCACAATAGATGATTTTTTGTCCTTTGAAAACTTTCAAAAGCGTTTCTTGTGGTACGGCCACTTCAAATACTTCAAGGTTATTTTTGGGCTGTGGATAAAGAATCTGATTACTGTCATAGTCCAAATCATCAAAATCAATAATAGTTGCTAAATCTGATTCATTTGCATAATCAATAAACCCCAATGAATGGCTCGCCGTCCATAGCTGACAACCTTCTGGAATCCAGTTTTCAGTAATTTCTTTCAATAAACTATATTGCAAAGAGGTATTCAAATGCAAATCTAATTCATCAAAAAAGTAGATTGTATCTTGATATAAAGATCTTCTACTCAATAAGTTAAGTAAAATATTAAAGACTTCTTTTTCCCCAGAACTTAGTAAATTATAATGAATAATTGAGTTTCCTTTTTTGAATAAAATTTCAGCCGTTGTTCCTTCTATTGGAGGAGAGAACGAATGAAATTGCAGACTTGTTGGTTTTCCTTCTTGAAAAATATTTTTAAAAGCATTGTTAATCGTATTGATGAAATTTTGAATTATTTCATCACTTCCAGAAGCATTTCGTTTGAAAAAATCTTCTAATAAAACTTTAACGGTATGTTCAACATCATTCTCAAAACGATCATCTTTGTCAATGTAAAAACGGGGTCTATCTGAATCTTTTTCAAAATCAACTTTATTCTGACCAAATGATGTTCTGGTTAATCTTGGTGTTTGGCGTAAACTACTTCTGCCATAGAAAGCATTTTGGAGAGGGTCAATAACTTCGTTTGGTGCTGTGTATATTACATTCGTAATATCATATTCAACACCCAATGAATCTACAATTATCATTTCAGTAGGAGAACTTTGCCCATACGTCCCAGCCTTTTGAAAATACGTTTCATAGTCAGAAATAATGACTTTTGAATCTCTCTTCAAAAAAGAAGAAGAAATTTCAAACCCATCAAACAAAGAAGATTTACCCGACCCATTTGAGCCAATCATCAAAACCAATTTTGGGGGTTTTGCCAATCCACTCAAATCAATGGTTAAATCAGTAAAACGCTTAAAATTCTTAAATTGAAGTTTTTTTACGTACATTTTTCTTTATCTTGAATATTAAAAACCAATCTTCCCCTTCCTTTTCCCCTTTCCAGAACTCTTCACATACTCATGCAAATCCGCTAATTCTTTCTCAAAACCTCCCGACAAAATCGGGAATCTTAACCAACTTCTTGGGTCGAGGTTGCGGTCATCCACATGAAAACTTGGAGCGTAACGTTCTCTTTTCCATTGGTTTCGGGCAAATAATTTGAAGAATCTTTCGATGGATAATACTAATTTCTCTCTTTCGTAAATTCCATCAAATTCTAACTCCATTAATTGTAAACAGTCTTTGGGTGATTTTTTATCCCGAATGGCAGCCGTTTCAATGGCATTCAAAAGGTCGTAAGGCATCAAATCTTCTTCGTCAATTTGCTTTGCTTCTAATGGTCTGAGTTCGGCGGTTGGTTGAAGATTGTTCATGGCGTTGAGTCCAGCAATTTTGAGTTCTCCGCCCAAACCTGTGTTTTCTAACCAACGCAAAAAATGACGTAGCCAATGTTTATCAATTCCGGCAATCGGTGAAATTGAACCCGAAGTATCACCGTCCATTGTGGCATAACCTACCGACGCTTCCGAACGATTTGAGGTTGAAAGTAACAATGAATTTGTAATATTTGCCAATAACCAAGCACTTGGGCTTCTGACCCTCGCTTGAATATTTTGAAGGGCAATATCATCAGTTTTCCAAGATAAATCTCGACCAATTGCCCCTTGAATGAGTTCTTTGTAGGTTTCTACTAAACCATTTATATCAATATCATAGAAAGTAGTGTTCAAATCTTTCGCCAAAGAAGTGGCAGAATTACGAGTAGCTGATGAGCTGTTTTCGGTGCCTTGATAAACGTTAGTGATGAGCAAACGTGACAGAGCCAAAGCCCCCCCCGCCCCCGAAGGGGGAGCTTTTTCGTCCAAATTATCAGACGAATTATCGAAGTCAAAAGCTCCCCCTTCGGGGGCGGGGGGGGCTTTGGGCATATTTATCTTTTTCCTAAATTCCTCTTCACCTAACTCTCTTATTCCCAATTCAATAGCCACATAACACAAAGCCGTAATTGCCGAAGAATCCGCTCCACCAGACAAT
The DNA here is from genome assembly GCA_043769985.1 of Arcicella sp. Classification (GTDB taxonomy): domain Bacteria; phylum Bacteroidota; class Bacteroidia; order Cytophagales; family Spirosomataceae; genus Arcicella. The sequence continues at coordinate 29,200 of JAYVIV010000104.1, read as the reverse complement.
GAAATTACCCAACCATTCGAGCGTGATTTACGCAGATAATCGAACAATGCTAAGGCAATGGCACGGGCAAATTCTTCTTCTTTTTGGTATCCCTTCGCTTCCCAATGTTCTAATTCATAGACGTTTTTAATTGGGTCAATCTCTGGATAATCAAAAAGCACTTGAACAGGATTTGATGATTTGAACGTAATCCGATTTTGGGTTTGTTCTAATCTGATTTTATCCAAATCAATTACTGCGGTCGTTAAATAATAATCTTTATACGAAAATCTCGTTCCAGAAACCAACATTTCACCCGCCTGTGCCACCATAGCATCACCATCAAAAATGGTTCTGCCTGATTCATTTCCTAATAAATTGGCATAAATATACGCTACTCCGAAAGCCCTTGAACCGTCTTGAATTAAACGTTCACGGGTTTGAGTTTTGAAAAATGAAAAGTGTGAGGCCGTTGGATTCATGATTACGTCACAACCTTGGGCATACAATTCACGTCCTGGACGATTGGCAATCCAAGCATCTTCGCAGATTTCAAAGCCTATTTTCACCCCTCCCACCTCAAAAATTATATCACCAACTGGATAAGTAAATTCGCCCAGACGCATTTCTGTACGCTCGCCAGGTGTCCAATGTTGAAACCAACGAGTTTCGTAGTGAATCCCGTTATTTGCTAAGTTCTTTTTGCAAACAAATCCTCTAATTTGCTTATTCACAATCAAACAGGCTGCATTGTAAACATGGTTCAAAACCCGAATCGGTAAACCCACACAAACAGCAATACTGGATGTATGAGTCACAATATCCTGTAACATTTCCATGGCAGTATCGCAGGTGGACTGTGCGTAAAACATATCCTCGCAGCCATAACCCGTGATACATAATTCAGGTAAACAAAGAAGGCTAATATCTTGATTCTTAGCATCTTCAATACAACCAATGATGTTATTTTTATTACTTTCCCAAGCAAGCGGTGTTTGGTTCACGACCCCTGCGGCTACTTTTATTAGATTCATATAGGTTATTTAATGAGTATATTTTTCAAACTCATTTTTAAAATTCAATGTCGTTATTTTCAAATAAAGCTACGGCTAATTCATCATCAAATTCTTTGGCAATATCTTGATTTGAACTTGATTGGCGAGGGTAAATTTTTCTACTTGATTTAAAACTCACTTGTGCCTCAATTTGATAATGCCCAAATTCAATATGTTTTTTGAATTTAATGATTGTTTCTTTTAATTGTTTGTATGCTTCAAGACGTTCTTTATTGCGATGTCTCAGCGTAACTTCCTTAATTTCAATAAAACAAAATCGTTTATCATCAAATAAAGCAAAATCACATCTTCCATCGGGATATACTTTCGTTCCATGAAAAATACCTTGATCAATTGCTAAAAAGTGAACCTCTTTTTGATTAGGGTTTTTAACGGTAAAAAGTAATTCATCATCCGTTTCAATTAAAACAAAAGATTTTTTCCTATTTATACCAAAATCAAATTCGTCAGGATATTCATTAACCCAAAATATAGTTTCATTTCTTGTTTCAAGGCAATTTCCTGTTTGACAAGGGAAAGTGGTTTCAATTAACTGTTTCACGTTTTCTGGTTCGGTATATACTCATTAATGCATTAAATTCATCTCCTAATTCGTCTGATACTTCATCTAATTCATTTTCACCAATTAGTCCCGTTTTTTTATTAAATATAGAATGAATGCCACCTTTTTCTCCATTTTCATCTTCGCCTACATAATAGGCAGCCACATCATCGGGATTCAACCATTGTTCTTGGGGAATAATCTGAGCAATTTCATCAGCACGTTCAGGTAAAACTTGGGCAACCTGAAAAGCAAAAATTAGATTATTTATGGCACTCAAAACGTATGGGCTGTGAGTTGTCATTAATAGCTCATTTCCATTCTGAGTACATTTGTCAGCTAAATATCCAACTAATTGCTTTTGGGTGGTTGGGAAGAGATTTAGTTCTGGTTCTTCGATGATAAAGTGTTTATTCCCAGCACTATATTCATGCCTGACTACTAAAATTAAGGGAATTGAAGACTGCATTCCACTTGCACTATCTCTTAAATTTACTTCATAATTATTCTTTGTATCAATTAAAAAATCTTGACCGTCTCTATGTTGAAATTGTAAATCAAATAATTCAATATGCTTCGTTTTATTGTTTTCTTTAATGGGTGAATCTTTCCTAACAAATCTTGCATCATCCTCTGAATCATTTGTACTGGCTTTTGAATACCTATTACCAAATTCAGTTAAAGTTTTGGGTAAATTAATATCTTTATTCATTAACCCAAAAAGAGATGATGATAAAAAAGATATAGATGTACGTCTCTCTGGAATATAAATAGGCATTTTTATTTTATATTCTTTCATTATTTTATCGTATTCAATATTTATGTTAGATATTTCATCAATTCCCGTTGTAATATTATGAGACATTGACATGAAGCGATTTATTTTTATATTAAGTTCTTCTATCTTTATCATTAATGAATTTCCTAATTCCTTGAACTCTTGAATATATTCATCGTTAAACTTTACAATAGATAAATCTGACTGAAAATAAATATTAGTACTTTCTTTTTTTATGAAATTGTGAATTCCATAATCTTTGAGGTTTTGAATAATACTATCTTTTTTAAATACATCCTCCTTAAATATCGCCACCAATTTCGCCAAAGTAGATTTCCCACTGCCTTGCGGACCGATGAAAATGGTTACTTTTTTCAAGTCCAATTCCGCATTTTTAATTGGTCCAAAATTTTTGACAATCAATTTCTCATTCATAATCTTCATTTATTTTCGCCTTATTACTTAAATAACACGTTTTGCACAAAATACGTTAATTTTTATCAAAGAATAAAAGAAAAAGCAAGCCTTTGGAGCTTGCTTCTAAAGATTGTTGCTTTTTGCTTAAAGCCCTGCAAAATAATCATAGCCAAATAATGCCCAATAATCTTTTGGACGGGTATCTGAAAACTTTATTACACCTATCTTTTTTAAACTTTTATAGCCATATTTTACGGGTATAATTAATCTCAAAGGAGAGCCATGCTTTTTTAAAAGTGGCTTTCCGTTCATTTCATACGCTAAAATCGTTTGTGGATGAACCATACTTGGCATATCAACTCCTACGTAATATTTATCATCAGGCGTTTCCATGCCTACGTATTTGTACAGGTTTTCCGAATCTTTCTGCCCGATTTTGTAATGATTCATTACATCCACAAAACGCACACCGCCCCAATGTTGAATCTGTGACCAACCTTCAATGCACTTAAATTCAAAAACAATTTCTTGTTTTGGCAATGCTTTTAACTCGTGCAAGGTCACCTCAAATTTGATGTCTCCCGATTCTATTTTTACTTTATAATCAGGCACTATCGAATCCATTAAACCAACACCACCATTTACTCTAACTTTTTTCTGAGCTTGTGATAATGGAAATGTTGGAGCTAAATTACTATCTGCCAATAGTTTACCTGTTAGTCTTTCATTAAATTCCAAAGTCTTTCGTAAGGGTGCAAGGGCATTATTAAGTTTGGGACTTGAATTTATCCATTTCCATACGCCAACCGGGATTAGACTGGCAATGCCAAAACCAACGAAAGCCTTGATCGTTTTTCGTCTAATTTGTTGGTCAGTTGTTAGTTCTTCTTTCATAATTTTTCTTTTACTTCAAATCCAGTAATCATACTTTGAAAATTATTCCAGCCAGCTTTGATAACTTGTAGAATATGTACAATAAAAAAGAGCATGAATACGATTGTCAACACAAAATGCTCTAATCTTGCGGCTTCATATCCTCCCAAAATTGTGGTTAGCCAAGCCAATTGAATAGGTCTAAAAATCGCCCAACCCGTTAAGATTGAACCAAAACCCATGATAATTACCATCGTATAAACTACTCGCTGAGCTGCATTATATTTGTCTTGTGGAGGTAAGGTTTTTTTAATCCCTAAATCATGCAAAACCACTTGCCAAGCCTCTTTAAAGGAGTTTTTAGTCGGTAAAATCAATCTCCATTCACCCGAAATCATGGTATATAAAACGTATAAAATTCCATTAATAGTAAATAACCACATTGTTGCAAAATGCCACGCCATTCCCTTTGCTAATTGTCCTGAAAGCCCGAAAAAAGCATAAACACTTTCAGGAAAGAAATTAAAAAGTACGGTTTCGCCAATTTTTATTTTGTAAATATCATTCGCCCAATAAATTAACATACCAGACCATATCATGACAAACAGTAAAGGGAAATTGAACCAATGAAACCAACGAAGGGCTAATGGATGTTTATGGACTATTTTTTTCATTGTTTTGATTTCAGATTTATCATACAAATTTGAGAAGAAATTTCAACTTTCAATGTCAGTAAGATGTCTTATTTACGTAAAAATTCCTCAAAAAGTTTCATATCAATATAGACACTCTGGATGTAAAACCGAGGAGGCTTGTAAGAGTTAACTATGTCGCCTTTGTGTCTATGTGGTTGCAAAACAAAAAGCCCCAGCAAATAAATTTGAAGGGGCTTTTCGCATTTTTATGGATTGCTATCTTGTGGCAATTTTAATGTCGTTGGGCGTTAAGAATTCAAAGAAACGCTCCAACCAACCTTTGTTAGACTCCTGATTTTCAGTTATCTGTGATACTTTCGTGCGGTTTTGTGACCTTTCCACAATTAATTCCGCTAATAACAAATCGTACTTCATAATCTTAAAATTTTAGTAGAGAGCGTTTGGTTTATTTTAGTATTGAGCAAAACTTTATTATAGTTTCTTGAAAATAAATTGAACACCAAATCCTCTAATACTATGGTCTCAATACTAATTTTAATCTTGACACAAATTTACAACCAAAAGTTTCAAAGGTGGTTGAAAATATAATTATTCCAATACAGATTCTTTATATTATCCCATTATATTTAATTATTCCGTGAAAATGGTTGGCACACAGATAACGCTGATGCTTCGCAACGCAGATTTTCGCAGATTTTTTGGTTGGTTTGAATACTTTATTAAATGATGTAAACGAAAACGCAGGCTGTTTTTTGAAAACAGCCTGCGTTAAAAATCTGCAAAAATCCGTGTTGCAAAGCATTCGTGTAATCCGTGTGCCATTTCCGCTAACGTCGAGTTTTCACTTTACTCAAAACCCAATTGCCAACCTGTTCACCTTGAACAAACCCATTTGTTAAAGCTGGGCGGAAGTGAATTCCTCCGTATAAACGACTGATGGATGCCATTTGGGCAGCCTCAGTGAAGGAATTAAATTTCCTGACGGGTAACCCATAAGCAACCTCCGTAGAATCTGCAAAAGGGACGTTATTTCCTAACGTTTTATTCAAAACCACCATTGCAGCCGCTGAAATTACGGAGTGCCCCGAAGGATATTCAGGGAAAGGGGGCGTTTGCAGAACCGGTACCCAATCTTTATCAATATTCGCATTAATGATACTCTCTGGGCGAACCCTTACGGTACGATATTTCTCTGTCCAACATGAAATAAAACCATCAAATATAGCCATTGAGGTCAATAAAAATGCCTCGACGGTTTGTCCCAAGTCCGCTTTTTGTTGGCGAGTGACTAAGGATGTAATTCCCATCCAGTGTCCACCAGGAGAAACTTTTTTCGTAGCAAACATCGCATGACCAGTAATATTCATTTTAAAAGGATTACAGTCCCAGAAATTAGCAATATCACGTTGTTCTTCCGTTAGATTTTTTACCGTATTGTATGAATCCATTACTTCATTATAGTAAGGGCTTCCCTTCGTTAAATCAAATTTTGAAGGTTCAGGTGGAGCAAACTGATGACAGGTATCAAGTGTTAATGGTCTGATTTTCATCCAATTAGGTTCAACTGCATCCATATATGCGGGCGGTGTTGGAGTCCAAGTTCCAGGTAAATTTGTTACGGTATATCTAAATCCACGAGTTTGTTTATAATTATCCTTTTTTGAATAATTCATAATGGAATTAGCCACTGAATCACCAAAAGCGATAGAGTTCTGATAAATGTCGTCTGGGATACCCGTTGCCTTATATTCCTTCCATAATTTCTCTTCAAAACCCACATAAACGTCTTGTGCAAAAGTTAGATTTTTGCCGACCGTTAAGAATGCACGAGTTGCTGCTAAGCCATTACATATTTTTTTGGAAGTATCTAATGGAAAAACATTCTTGAATCCTCTTAACTGCCCAACCATTGATAAATAATTAGGATTACCAGCAATGCCCGCCTCGTATGCAGCCAAGGAAGCATACATATATATACGACTTGAAACAGGAGGAGGAAAAATATCGTGAATAATGGATTCAGTAACTTGGAGTTGAGTTCGACGTAAAAATTCTGGATTTTCAGCCGCCTTTCTCCACGCTCCATTATCTTTTTTACAACTGATTATCAGTGAAATACTCGTTAAAAGTATCAGGAAATTACGTTTCATTGGTTAGTTTTTTAATTAGATTTCAAAATTACATAAAATGGTTTGATTTAATAAATACAACCGCTTAATTGATTTTTTATTATATTAAAATAATCGTAAAAATTTACTTATTTCAATATTTTTTATAATTTTACCGTAAAAAATTAACCAAATACAACCATGATTAAAAAAAATACCGCCATTGCCTTCATAGCAATTACTCTTTGTGCCTGTACTGGTGAAACCACCAAAAACGAATCACTTACTCCTAATCCAATTAGTATAATTTCACGGTCAGAACTTGACGCTGCTATTTTCAAAACTTTGCAAAATACTGGCAAATTTGAATGGTCGAGTGTATCGAATGAAATGGTTTGGAGTGCCTTAACGCAATCTGACAAAGTGCTTTCTGTTGGTTATAAACCTGAAAATGAAGGCAATATCAATGCAAAAATTCACTTGATTGATATTAATGCTTCTGAATGGAAGTCAGCCCGTGAGAAAGTTCTTGACATCGTTTTTGAGGAAGAACGAAAAACAAATCCTTCGTTAAAACGTGCTGATTTGGAAGTCTTTGAAGAGTCTATTCTTCCTGTTGTTGACTTGAAAGTCAGCAATTTAAGTACAATTGAACGTTTAAGAAATTCAAAATTAATACGTTATGCAGAGCCAATGGGTTACGAAGCAAGAACTTCAGGTGATGCCAAATCGAAAGTAAATTCTGATAGTGGCTGCGATTCAAACACGCTTGAAGCTGGTTTAGCATCTTCTGATTACATCACCATTTCGCCTAATACCAAAGCCTCTTGGAATTATAGCTATCACAATGTTTCCCAAGCATGGACGAAAAGCACTGGGTCAGGAGCAAAAATGGTTATTATTGATACAGGTTGCAGTAGTACCCAAGAGAATTTAGGTTCAACCTTCAATCAAGGTTCATCATCTGGAAGAACGGTCGAGAAATTAGTGACGCTCCCAAGGAATACATTTTTAGGGATTCCAACAGGACCAACAGAAACTTCAAATGATGCTTGTGGACACGGAACTTCCATGCAAGGTGCTGCTGTCGCCCCTCGTGGAACGGATGGAAATACAGTTGGAATTGCGTACAATGCCAATTTAATCAGTATTCGTGCAGCAGCAGACGTTTTTCTGAATGAAAGCCGTGAGTCGAAAGGTGTGGCGGATGCTTTCACCTTGGCAGGAAATAGAACGGATGTTCGAGTAATTTCCATGTCGATGGGAAATATCATTTCGAGCGGTCAAATTGCGGATGGCGTGCGTTATGCCTACGGAAAAGGAAAATTAATATTCTGTGCGGGTGGTACTTCTTTTGGCTGGACTGCTGGTTGGGCGGGTGTAATTTTCCCTGCAAGTATGACCGAGGCAGTGGCAGTTACTGGAATAAAAGACAATTTGACACAACGTTGCGAGGCCTGTCATGATGGTTCAGATATTGATTTTGTGGTGGTGATGGAAAAGGCTTCGGGTGGACGCAAACCTTTGAGTTTAGCGATGTCAGGCGATACTCCTTCAACCGTTGGAGGTTCGTCAGTGGCAACTGCTTCAACTGCGGCCATGGCAACCTTAATTTTCTCAAAATATCCTTCCTTAACCCGTGACCAAGTATTTAATAGAATGAAACAAAATTCAAACTATTATCCAAGCAGAAATGGAAATTTTGGTTGGGGACGTGTTAATATTGATGCGGCTTTGAATTGAGATTGAAATGAGATTTCGGAACAATATACTTATCAATGCAAGTCTCTAAAAGCCTCACTCCCGACCCCTCTCTCGAAGAAAAGGGAGCATTCGTCTGCCTTTTTCTCCCCTCTCCTCGGGAGAGGGGTCGGGGGTGAGGCTTTGCATTAATAAGTATATACTTCCGTAAGATTTTACAAAAAAATCCCTGCCAAATTCATTTCGACAGGGATTTTTTATAAATTTCATTACTACATAATCTTCCGAACAATATCCTCAACCGAAACCCCTTCAGCCTCAGCCTTGAAGTTTCGGACAATTCTATGACGAAGTACCGCCATTGAAACTGCTTTCACATCCTCAATATCGGGTGAGTATTTTCCATTTAAAAGAGCATTGCATTTTGCTGCTAAAATCAAATTCTGAGAGGCTCTTGGTCCGGCGCCCCACTCCAAATATTTATTACAAGTTTCATTCGCCATTTCAGTATTTGGGCGAGTTTTATGGACTAATTTCACTGCATATTCAACCACATTGTCAGCAACAGGAACTCGTCTAACCAATTGCTGAAATTCTAAAATTTGTTGTCCAGTAACTTGCTTTTGTACCTTATATTTTTTGTCAGAAGTCGTACTTTTCACAATATCTAATTCTGACTGGTAGGAAGGATAATCCAACTTAACCATAAACATAAAACGGTCTAATTGAGCCTCTGGAAGAGGATAGGTTCCTTCTTGTTCAATCGGATTTTGGGTTGCCAATACGAAAAAAGGCTTTTCCAAAGGATATTTTTTGCCAGCCACTGTCACAGCATATTCTTGCATGGCTTCAAGCAAGGCAGATTGTGTTTTTGGAGGTGTACGGTTAATCTCATCGGCAAGAATAATATTCGCAAAAATAGGACCTTTCACGAATCTAAAATTACGTTCGTTATCCAACGTTTCCGAACCCACAATATCCGAAGGCATCAAATCGGGCGTGAACTGAATACGATTAAAATCTAAATCCAAAGCCTCTGCGATCGTATGAATCAACAACGTTTTTGCTAATCCTGGAACTCCCACAAGCAAACAATGTCCTTGACAAAAAATGGCGGTGAGCAACATTTTAACGGTATCTTCCTGTCCGATAATAACCTTCCCGATTTCAGTAGTTAATTTTTGGTAAGAATCTCTTAGAGCATCAACTGCTTCTACATCTGATTGGTATTGAGCCATATTTTTTAAATAAGTTGTATTTTGAATATGAGTAAAAATGAAAGTGTCAGGCAAATATACCTGACACTTATTAATTCTAATCAAAATTATTGCCAAAGTTTGTGGTTAGTCATTAGTTATTAGTAAATCAGTTATTAGTTTCAAAACATTTAACTCATAATAAGTATCAAATAACCAGTAACCAATACCTAATTCCCATTTATCTTCATCACATTGCAATCCTTATATTCATCAACCACATAAATAAAAACATCTTCTTTTGCTTTGGCGAACCATTTTTCAATAGCCGTATTTTTCTTACGGTTCATCGTATAATTGGATAATCTCTGGAAATCATCTTGCAAATTAGCAAAGTGAGGAGCGTGTTTTGTTTTGTAATATAAAATTCTCATTGCTGAGCGTCCATCTTCTGTTCTGTATGCCATTGGTGCTGAGACCGTTCCTACTTTCATGGTATCAATCGTGAAATACAAACCTGATTCCATCGTGCCATCCAAAGGCATTCTGATTGAGCGAGACTGTGGGTCAATCAACATTCCTCCTGCATCTTGTGTGGCTTTATCTTCCGAGAAATCCTTTGCAGCACGCTCAAATTTCAAGGTATCCCTTTGAATTAAAACACGAATACTATCTAAAAAACGAGTAGGTTCAATTACATCAAGTCGCTGATAATCAGGACGTAAAAGAATGTGCAAAGCATGGTATTCTTGCCCACGAGTTTCTAATAATTTAATTAAGTGATATCCGAATTCAGATTCAACCACGTCAGACATTTGATTGGGTTTCAACTTCAACGCCGCTGCCTCAAATGGAGCAACCATTTGTCCACGTTTAGAAAATCCTAAGTCCCCTCCTCTCTTACCCGAACCAATATCTTCTGAATAAAGCTTAGCTAATTCTTCAAATTTTTCACCGTTTTCAACTCGGTTTTTATAATCCAATAGTCTTTTGTAAAGTTCATTTTTTTGAGCTTTAGTCGTTTTTGCCATTCTGATAATATGTCCAACTTCAACCTCTGAAGGTAAATAAGGCAGAGAATCTTTGGGAATCGCTTCATAAAAACGTCTAACTTCTTTTGGTGTAACCTTCACATCTCCCGTGATTTTTTCTTGCATCTTACGAGTAACCATTTGTTCTTTAATGGCAGAACGAAGTTCATCTTTCAAAGAGGCAATTGTTTTTCCGTAGGCTTCTACGATATTTTTTTGAGAGCCAAATTGTTGCTCCATTTGTTCCATTCGAGAATTTAACTCAGAATCAAGGCGTTTGTCTTCAACCATCACAGAATCAATTTCAGCCTTAGCCAACATCAATTTTCCGACCACAAGACTTTCCAATAATTGGCATTTGGGTGGTGCTTGTTGTCCGTTTTGAGAAGCCTGTTGAAATTGTGCTTCCAATTCAGATTTCAATAAATAATAATTATCAACCTTTGCAATAATTTTATCAAGAACTATGGGCGTTTGAGCCAACGTTGAATAATTGAAAATTACAAGAATCGTTAGTAGTAAAAAAAGATTGTTTAGGAATTTCATGTACGAAAAGTTAAAATAACACGCAAAGATAACGCTTTTTGCGGAGTGGATTGGTATAGTGTTTAAGTTAAAAAGTGTTAAGGAAAATAAAAAATGAAGTCATAAGTTTGAAGTTATTTCCCTTCGACTTATGACTTTAAGACTTTACTAATTCAACACTCGGTTCAATTCTTCCTGATTCAAAACGACAGGATATTTTGCTTTTAATTGGTTAATTAAATCATTAAAAAGAACCGTTTGATAATCTTTCATTACTTGCCCTCGTGCTTCCTTAAAAGTCTTTGGTCGTGGTTGTTCAACTTTCTGAATATTCACCCAAATTTGTCTGCCTTTCAATTCAGAACTATTTTCACCGATTGTCCAATTCATTGAATCTAAAAATTCATTCTCCCCTTTTTTGAAATAACGTTCTTCGGCTGTTAAACTTCCAGGTTTTAAGGCATTAAATCTTTTTACGACATCTTCCATTGAATTTGAGAAGAATTTAATACCAACTCTCATATTTTTCAAACGGTCAGTTTTCGATACAGGCTTATATTTACCATCATCCTTTTCAAGGATTCTCATTGGCGATATACCTTTGTTAATCAAGTAGTTAACAATTTTTCTGGCTCTTTGTGAAGAAACTGTTTCAGATTCCTCAGGGTCTGAATTTCCCGTTATTTCAATCGTATAATCACGGTTCTTTGTCAAAATGATGGTCAAATCATAAAGCATTTTTTGAGCATCAGTAGAAAAATCTGAATTATCTTTCTCAAAATAAATCTCTGGGAAACGGCGATTCATTGGGTAAGGTGCTTTCAATAACGATGCCTTTGCCTGCTCCATTGTTTCACGGCGGTCGGTGGTAACAACTTTTGCCAAAACCCGATCAGTATATTGATAATTCTGAGAATTTTGATTAAAATATTTTAATTGTGACAATGAATCCAATGATTTCTCAAGAACATTATCATTCAAGAATTCTTTTTGTAAGATTCCGTCACAAAAATCTTGAACATCAGAGCGAAATTCCGGGTATTTCACTTCAAGATTCATTTCTTCGTACCTTAAATTTCTATCTTCAACAAATAGATTATACCAATCACGTTCAGATTTATCATTCAACGCACCTATTTTAGCTAATTGCCTTTGCGTTTTTGTTACAAAACTATAAAACTCACGAACGGTCGAAGGAGTTTGATTTATATTAAAAATTGTTTTTCCAAGATAATCTTCGTTTCCTATTCTATCCTTATAGAAACTATCAAGTGCTTCTTGCTTTACAGACACAGATTCTTGAAAATTATTATCCTTCTTTAATCGTTTTACTAAATTTCCTTTTATTATGGCTCCTCTGGAAGCGTCAGCTGTTACTTTTTCTTTAATATATTGAGCTAATTCTTCAAATTTCAACAAAGGTTTTTTCTCAACTAATCTAAAAATATGCCAACCTAAAGATGTTTGGATAGGAGATGTATAATCGCCTTTATCACTCAATGCAAAAACTGCACTTGCCATTTTTTCATCAATCAAAGTGCCTGCTTCAAACCATTTACTCAGAACTCCGCCTTTTCCTTTTGTGTTAGGGTCAGTTGAGTAAGCTCTACACACACCTTCAAAAGGCTCATTTTTCTTTAAATATTCATAAGCCTCATCAATTTTTTTCTTGGCGGCGGCTATCACTTCTGGCTTTTCATTTGGAGCAACACTTACCAAAATATGAGCTAATTTAATTCTTCCTCTCGACGAACGTTTTTCTAAAATTTTTACCAAATGATACCCTTTTTCTGTGCGTATTGGCAAAGATAACTCCCCTTTTGGGTTACGGTAAGCCGCTGTTTCAAAAGCATAATTATTTTCCAAAACTGAAATAAAACCCATATCACCCCCATTTTCAGCAGTTTTTGTGTCCTGTGAATAATTTTTAGCAATTTGTTCAAAAGGCTCTCCTTTCAAAATTCTCAATCGCAAAGTTCTGATTTCATCAAAAGCCACCATCGTATCAGCAGGACTTGCATTATTGGGTACTGGAATAAAAATATGAGCAACTCTTATCTCCTCACGCATCCGCTCATACGTTTCTTGAATCATTTTTTCAAGAATAATTTTATCTACCAGATAAGGCATTGCCAGTTCTTTTCGATATGAACTAATCTCTTCCATAAAAGCCTTGGTGGTGTCTTTCCCCATACGTTGGGCTGCATAGACCATCAACTTGTAATTCAAATAATTATCGAAAAATTCTCTTGATTTGTCTTTCTTTACACTGTCACTTTGAAGGAGTCTGCGGTAGGTTTGAGATAGTTCTGTGGGAGTAATCACTCGGTTACCAATTTTGATTGCGTAGGGTTCTGTTTGAGCATTTACTGCATTGAAGCATAGCAAAAAACAAGCGGTTGTTATATAAAATAATCTAATGATGTGGGTCATAATTTTTCAATCTTAATGCTTGAAATGGTAATATTTCAAACGATTTATAACAGAAACTCCTTAATCTTATAAAGCAATTTTAACGATTTCTGATATGATTTCTAACTATTTAGCGTGTTAATTTATTGTATTAGGGTAGCAAAAATACGAATAATTATCCAGAGAATCTAACCAAAACTCAAAACTTCTCTTCAATGAGTAACGTACAAAAAAAATTATTTGCAAAGAAATTAGAAGTTATTCTCCTTTTCCATTGTACTGATTATCTAATTTTTAACTCATAATTTAATTCATATTTAAATTTATTTTTCAAGTGTTCCCCATCAAAAATAAGATTAACTGGATACATCTTTTGTTTATCTGAAATGGTTGAAACATTAAGGTCGAAAGTGCTCTGTCCGAGTAAATCGTCTTGGTCAAATTTCTCAGCCGCCTTCAATCCAATACCAGCCGCTTGAAGACTTGCAAACACAACTGCTAAAGGAGTTTCCAATTCACCTAAAGAAATGAACATGGCAGGAATTTTACCTAAACCTCCAAACTCATTTATCTTTTTCACCATGTTTTGGGCTTTAACATAGTCGTCAATTTCAGTCAAAACAACTGATGACAAGACTTTCCCTTTCAAAGGAATTTGCAATTCTATGGTCTTGAATTTATCGCCCAAGACTACTTGTCCAGCCTTCATACTTTCAACACCCCACGAACCATTTGCCACTTGCACGACTTTATTATTCTCATCCACAGCCGTTAAAGAATAAGTCAAAACCACTTCATCAGCCAAAGTTAGTTCTTCTTCTAAATTAATAGCTTTGAGGGACTTTACTTGGAATACTGCAAACTGAGGTAGTTTCTGAACTTGCGTATTTATATGTGATTTAGTGGATTTGCAGGAAGTTAACCCAAGAATTAATACAATTATACACAAAAATGTATGTTTCATTTTGAGCGTTTTTTTACGATTAAACCATCGGTTCTTGTTGTGAAAGACAATGAAAACTTCCTTGTCCCCAGATAATATTGGTCGCCTCCAAACCAATCACCTCACGACCTTTGAAAGCCTGCGTAAGAATGTCTAATGCAATATCATCATTTTTGCATTGATAGGTTGGCACAATTACGCCCGCATTACAAATCAAAAAATTTGCGTAAGAACCAGGCGTTCTGAAGTCATCAATCACTACGGGCGAAGGCATCGGTAACTCAATGATATTCAATTGTTTACTATTTAGCAAACGCATCTGTTTCATCAATTTCAAATTCTCATTCAATACCTTGTAGTTCTCATCATTTTTGTTATATTCAACCGCTGCGACAATAGTATCGTCGTTGATAAAACGAGCGGTATCGTCAATATGTCCGTCTGTATCATCACCCACAATGCCATCATTCACCCACAAAACTTGCTCTAAACCATAATAATCATAGAGAAATTCTTCAATCTGGGCTTGATTCAAATGAGGGTTTCGATTTGGATTTAATAAACACGAACGGCTGGTTAAAACACTCCCTTTGCCGTTGAAATCAACCGAACCACCTTCCATGATAATATTTGGGGTGACGTATTCCAGTCCACGATATTGAGCAATTTTTTGGGGCAAATTATTATCATCATCAAAAGGGGGATATTTCCCTCCCCACGCATTGTGTCCCCAATCAACAATCATTCTTTTTTTGGTTTCAGGATTAATTAAAAAAGCGGGTCCATGATCACGACACCAAGCATCGTTTGTTGGATTTATAAGGATTTCTATTTGATTTCTGTCAATATTATAAAGCGGTAATTGTTCTAAAATAAATTGACTAAGTGACTCATTATCAACATTTAAACAGACTTTCTCGCCATTTGAAATAGCTTTAATAAACTGAAAATATTGAGGATACATTTTTGCCAATTTATCACCCTGCCACGAGTGGTCATTATGCGGAAATGTCAGCCAAGTAGCCACGTGAGGATGCCATTCGGCGGGAAAGAAAAAACCTTGTTGTTTTGGAGTCATATTGATTTTAGATTGCGGATTTATGACGGCAGCCGAGGCTGTTTCGGATTTTACTATTTACTTACTATTTATCAATGCTTTATCAGTAACCAACTTTACCTCGATTAGTCTTTTTCTCAGAAGCCATTTTTTTATTTTTTAAACGTTCTGCAATCATTCCCGCCGTTGGGGTGACTTTAATTCGTTTTTTTGGAATGGTTAAAGCCTTGATTAATAATTCTCTAAACTTTTTAATCACGGTATTTTTATTTCGTAATTGTGTCCGCTCTTCTTGCGAAACAATAATTAATTCTCCTTCCGAATTAATTTGATTCTTGCATTTTTTCTGGATCAACTCTTTTTGAAGTTCATCCAAAATAGTAGAATTAAAGACGTTGAATCTTAGTTCTACTTTTGTAGAAACTTTGTTTACATTTTGTCCTCCTGCCCCACCGCTGCGTGAGGCTTGAAATTGAAATTCGGGAGAGAAGTCTTGTTTTAATAATTCTTGTAATGTCATTTTAAGTAAAATATTTCTACAAAGGTAAAATGGTATTATTAGAATTTAACGTGAAAGTTTAAAAAGCAACCCATATTGTTAAGCAATTAAATCCAAAGAGATTAAATTACCTAATTTAATAAATTTGAAAAATAATTGAGGAACTAATCTTTTGAAAATCAAAACCTTAGAATTTATTTCCATTTTTTTTAGCATTTTATTTTCAAAAGGCTTGCACAGAAACCAAAAACGCCCTAATTTTGCATCACAATAAAGGAACACTGTTTTATTATTGTTGAAAAAAGCCTTCTTAGCTCAGCTGGTAGAGCAACTGACTTGTAATCAGTAGGTCATTGGTTCGATCCCGATAGAAGGCTCAAAATTAAGTATCAGCATATCAAGGAGTTACATTTATTTGTAACTCCTTTTTATTTGTTTATATTTTGCTGGTTGTGCTTTGCTAAAATAGGTTGACATCAAAATCAACTTATATATGAGCAAATTAAAATTAGAATCTAAGAAAAGTTCAAAACTAAATATTTGTCAAAAACGAATATTTAATGAGGAGTTCAAACGAGAGAAAGTTAAGGAATTAAATGCTGGACTTTATAGTATTACTTCTTTTTGTAAATTGAGGGATATGACATCTCCCGCAGTTTATCGCTGGATTTATCTTTATTCCCCTAAACATAAAAAAGGCGTAACCTACTATAATTTAAGAGGAATCTTCTACTATATCGTCCTGATTATGGATGCGGCCGCCGCCGGGCTATATTCACGCAAAATAATAGGTTACTCAGTGGCTGATAATATGAGAGCCGAGTATAATTGTCAGGCTCTTGAAATGGCTTTTACAAAAACGTAAACAATATCAGTTTACAAACTTAATTCACCATTCTGATTGAGGTGGTCAATATGTTGGTGATAATTATAAGAATATGCTCACAAAGGCTGGTATGAAAATCAGTAAGTGTAATGAAGTTCATAAAAGGCTCGGATGCTCAGTCACATTGAAAGAGTGCATGGAACAATCAAAAATCTAAACGATATCACCTGTTGTATTGGTCTTGAAGGAAATTTTGTAACCTCAATGAGAAGTTTTATTACTCAAAATTCGTAATAAAATACCTATGATTATTTAGGATTACCAATTTTTCTTAATATTTCACCTGCTCTAAAAACTACGTTAAAAGCAGTAGATGCGTACAAGATAGATTTTATCTTGATAACTCAGATTAAAAGATATTTGTCACCAGAAGATTTCAATTAATGTATAGATTCCCAGACTTGAGTCTCGAAACTATATTTTTTAATTACCCTTGCAGGATTACCAACGGCTACGCAGAATGGAGGGATATTTTTTGTTACGACTGCTCCTCCCGACACTACGCTGTGTTTACCAACTGTAACACCTGCCACGATGACTACATTTGCTCCAATCCAACAATCGTCTTCTATCGTGATTTCAGCAACATCTTCACCTTGTAAATAAATCGGTTTACTTACATCTGTGTATTTGTGATTTAGTCCACTTATGACGATATTTTGGGCAAGAATAACATTATCCCCAATCTTTACTGGACCGATAATTACATTACCAATACCGATTCTTGAATTATTACCAACTTTTACTGCACCAACGCCGTTATTAATAGTGGCAAAGTCTTCAACGGTACTATAATCACCAATGCTAAAGGGTTGAAAAGGCAAAACGTCCATGCGGGTACGTCGGCAAATGGTTGTGCCTTTTCCTTTTGAATGAAAAAATGGGTTGACAAACCACTGAACCCACAATCTTGGTCGTGCTTGATGTTTTGGAATTAAACACCAATGCACGAATTGCTTTAGTTGAGGATTTGATTTTATCGTGGAGATTATGGACATTTTAGCTTTTAAAAAGGTATTTTTTAATTCTCATGGTCATGGCATTTTTCAATCCACCATCTAACTGGATACGTCTGTCGCTTGTCCAAACTCTTGCTTTCAAACCGTCAATAGCTTTGATTTTCCCGCCTGCCTCTTGCAATCTTAAAGCCATCATTCCATCTTCAGTAGCATTTTGTTCGATTACACCCGCCGCTCCTCTAAAAGTTCTTTGGGTTTCTATATCATAGCCATTTACATCAATTCCTTGCTGACGAATAAACCCTGAATTGAAGCCTAATGTGTTCAAAAATGGTTGTGTTTTTTCTTTTTTTCTGATAATAAACCCGCTCAAAAATTCATAAAAAGCGTATTGCCAACGGGGTGAATCGTCACTGGGTAAAAATGAATAACTACCATGCACACAGTAAACTTTTTCGTCTTTTATCATACCCTCAACCATGGCAGTAATCCAGCCGGCGGGGTACAGAGTGTCACTATCTCCCGTTAAAATATATTTACCTTTGGCTTCCTGCAGTCCACGAGTGCGAGCATGACCAACGCCCTGTTTGGTTTCTAAAATACTCTTTACCCCCAATGAATCGAGTAGATGTGCCGTTCTATCGGTTGAATTATTATCAATGATTAGTAACTCAACATCATAAGTTGTGTTGGTTTCTGCCAAAGATATTAAGGTATGCAAAATGCCTTCTTCTTCGTTCCAAGCAGGAATGACAATACTCACGAGGGGATTTTTGGTTGAAAAACGAGCTAATTTTTTCTTCAACTCCACTACTGCCAACCCTTCCATTTGGTTGAGAATGAGTGGTTTTTGAAGTATATCTTTGACCCATTTTGGAATAGAAATGTCTATCATAACTTTATGCTGCACGTTTTACTTTTTCCCAAATACCAGAAGTTAAGCCTTTCCTGTACCGCAAATATCCTTTTATGGCACAATAATTCATAAAAGAAAAATAGAACGGAACAAATAATAATTTTACTCTAATCTTCTTATTCTCAAGGTAATAACCGACAATTGCAAGTAAATAAAAGATAACTTGCCCGACCAATAAAAGTTGATAAATTGAGGAAGATTCAATAAATATCAGAATCATATTAAGAAGAAAAATAAGAGGTAAACAAAAGGGAGCAACTGCCCAACGCATTGCTCGGTGCGAAATATATTGAAACGAAAGCAATCCATACTTAAAAATATTCCAGAGAAAACCCAAACGAGCAATTGACTGAAATCCGCCCGAGGCAATTCTTACTTTTCGTTTCATTTCGTCTTGAATTGAAAATGATGGACGCTCACTGGCATAGGCATCTGGTTCATAAATAACTCGAAAACCCTCCGCAGCAATTCTAAGTGAAACCATGAAATCATCCAAAAGCGTGTCTTTTTCAACTTCTCCAAATAAATGTGTTCGTACGGCGAAAAGTTCTCCAGCCGCCCCTACTACCGAGTAAAGTTCGGTATCCAATTTCTTTAAAAACGATTCGTATTTCCAATAAAGTCCTTCGCCTGCACCCGCTGCTGCTTCTAATCCTTGTGTTTCAATGCGTTTTTCACCTGCTACTGCCCCAACAACAGGGTCTTGAAAATGGCGAACAATATTTTTAATTACTTGATTGTTTAAACTTGTATTAGCGTCAGAAAAAATCACAATAGGTGAATCAATGGTCTTTACTGCCATGTTCATTGCCTCTATTTTACCCCTTCGAGTATCTCCCCCGATGATTTTCATAGTTGGGTGGTTGCTGAGATTTGATAAAATATATTCGGTTGTTCCATCATTTGAGCCTTCTGTAACAAACAAAACCTCAAATTTATCGGCTGGATAATCTAAACTATAACTATTTTCCAATTTGGCTTTGATACACGATATTTCATTGTATGCAGGAATCGCTAAAGTAACTCTCGGAAGGTAATTGGGGTCATTATATTGTTTAAACTGTTTTCCAAAAGCCTTTCTGATTTTTACCAAAATCCAAGCGACAAACCCATAACCCAGATAGGTATAAACAACCAAACCGATACATGACCAAAAGAATATTTCCAGAAAAAGTGTGATCATTTTAAAATTAATGGTTAAAAATTATACATTTTCAGATTGTAAAAGCGCAGGAAATGTCATGAAAAATATTTTCATATCATATTTGAAAGAGAAATTACGAGCGTACTCAATATCTAACTCAATTCGTTCTTCTTCAGTCATTTCTTTTTTTCCTTTGCCTCTTTTGGTTACTTGCCAAAGCCCCGTTAACCCGCCTGGTCCAGCAAAACGTTCGATATATTTATCAGTCGTGAGTTTTTCAGCTTCATAAAGTGGTAATGGACGATTGCCAATTAAGGACATATCTCCCATAAAAATATTGAAAAGTTGGGGTAATTCATCGATACTGCTATTTCTTAAGAAACCGCCAAATTTGGTAATTCTTGGGTCATTTTGAAATTTCATAAAGGCAACTTTTTCTTTTTTCTCCACCAAATACGACTTTTCACAAATCACTTGACCATCCAAAAACAACTGTTGCTGACAAGCATTTTTTAAAGTACACTCAACACAAAGTCCATCAATCTTTTTCCCGTTGGTTTCTTTGGTGTACATATTCAAAGACCCCATATTTTTAATCAACTGGTCGGCATCGGTACGCATGGTTCGGAATTTATAGATTTCAAAAATCTTATAACCCGCACCAACTCTCCGAGACTTATACACAATTGGTCCTTTAGAATCTAATTTTATCAAAAGTGACACTATACCCAAAATTGGCGATAATAAAAGCAGAGCAAGTCCGGTTGAAACAACGTCGACAGTGCGTTTCCAAAGAGGGATTTTTACTGTTAAAATACTGGATTTAGTTTGTTGATTGGCTTGATGGTGCTGACGTTTGATAAAATATTCTAAACGAGTAATTAAATCTCCCTTACTAAAATCAGTTGGGAATAAATCATCACCTCTTTTTGCAACCACCTCTTTGAGTAAGCCAATAGAGATTTGTTCACTGGTGATGATTACGGGTAAATTCCGAGTCCAACTTTCTGCTCTTACAGTTTCCAAGAACTTCAAACCACCCATATTTCTACCAATAATAATGGCATCGGGTGGATATTTATCCTTGATAAATCCTAAACATTCTTCAGCACTCTCTATCACTTTCACGCTGAGTTTGTCTCCAAATTTTTTTAAGAAATCTACCGTTGTCAAGTGATCATTTTCAACTAAAATAACTTTTATTTCTAATGAATCTTTTTCAAATTCATCTTGTTTTATAGCTTCCATAAAAAAGGTTATTGGGTTTTTACTCTGCGTAAGATTGCCTTGATTTTGGCGTGAACTTCCATTGGATTGAAAGGTTTGAGCATAAAATCGTCAGCTCCTATATTAAGGCATTCTATTCGCTCTTTGCTTTCGTCTGTTCCCGACAAAATAATAATTGGAACATTGCTGTAAAGATTACTTGCCCTGATTACCTTCACAAATTCTTTTCCATTCAGATTGGGCATGTTAAGATCTGCAATGATAAAATCTGGGTCATTTCCTGATTCCAACCAATTCATTCCTTCCATTCCATCGTTTTTGAGGGTTACTTCAAACTCTTTGTTCAGGAAATGTTCCAGAACTCTTCGGGTACTTGACTCATCGTCAATAATTAACAACTTAAGTTTACTTTCCATCATTTTTTAAGGTTTACATCGAATTCAGTACAAATTTTGCTTGTGTATGATTGCAAGATTTTATAAATGGCACTGTTATGGCGGTAATTCTTTAAATAAGAAATTAGATGATTTATCTCCGTACTGATAAAACAATGAGTCGTAACAGACTATGATATTGCGGTTTACCAAAACAATAGTTTAATAGTATTTTAGTGTTCTAAGCAAGATTAACGTTTACATCTTGAATTATGTTTAGACTAAGAATAGTATCAAAAATCATTCCAAAAATTAAAATTAAATATATTTAATTGAGTAACATTTGGGTTAATCTATGAAAAAAGCTCTTTAATTTTTATTAAATATCTTGATAATTATTATTTTATGGTTGGTTAACAGTAGTTGGCTTGTATTTTGCGGTTACAAGATATATTGTTACCCACAAATATTCATAAACTATTTGAAATATGTTATCTTTGAAAACGAAATTCATCTTTCTGTGCGTATTATATAACTAAAAAGTGAAATTTTCGACTGAATCTTGAATTTTAATTAAAAAGTATGTGATTATTGGAAACATTACTTTATTAATTTCTCATTCATGGGGAGGTTCTCACGATGCTACAGCTAATATTATTGTAACTTTATGGAACTTCTGTTAATATATTCCTTCATTTCCATCTTTTATTTGCCAAACTTTCTGTATTTATGAAAATAAAACAAATGGTTTTTGAGTCTAACGAGTGGCTCGAAATATCGAAAAATGAAAATTTTAATGCACATAATGCCCAATTAGTTTTTGTTTTTGGTGAAAGAAAATGCTTGGAAATAATTGAGCCATACAGTCATCTGAGTTCACTTTTTCCATCAGCTGAAATTATTATTAATTCGACTGCGGGTGAAATATACCAAGACAAAGTAAATACGGAAACAATCATCGTAACTGCCATCGAATTTGAGAAGACTTCAGTTCGAGCTGTGCAAGTTAAGATTCAAAGTCATTTAGATAGCAGAATGGTGGGTTCTCAAATAGCTGAAAAATTATTTACCAATGATTTGACCGCAATTTTTATTATTTCGGACGGAGCAAAAGTAAATGGTAGTGAGTTAATTGCGGCGCTCAATGAAAAGACTAACAATCAAATACCCGTTTCGGGAGGTCTTGCGGGTGATGAAGCCCGTTTTGAAAAAACATTAGTTGGTTTAAATCAAAATGCCGATTCTGGGAATGTCGTTGGCATCGGTTTTTACGGCAAAAACCTAAAAGTTGGACATGGAACGATGGGCGGTTGGGAAGGTTTTGGGCCTGAACGTGAAGTGACCAAGTCTGAATATAATGTTCTTTATCAAATTGGTGATAAAGCTGCCCTTGATATTTACAAAGAATATTTGGGAAAATACGCCGATGAATTGCCAGGAGCGGCTTTGTTGTTTCCCCTCTCAATGAGGGTAACGGAGGAAGACGAGCCAGTGGTTAGGACGATTCTTTCAATTGATGAAGAGAATAAAAGCATGGTTTTTGCGGGTGATATGCCAGAAGGTTCATTAGTGAGATTTATGAGAGCTAATTTAGATCGAGTGATTGGTGCTTCGGCAAAGGCTGCCCAAAATTCTTTAGTTTCGTTTGGTGATGCTCCCGATTTGGCAATTTTGGTTAGTTGTGTGGGACGAAAATTGGTAATGGGTCAAAGAACCGATGAAGAAATTGAATCAGCAAGAGAAATATTTGGTAATAAAACAATAATGACTGGTTTTTATTCATACGGTGAAATATCACCAAATAACCAGAATGCTCGTTGTGAATTGCACAATCAAACCATGACCATCACTACTTTCTCTGAAATATAATTTTATATGAGCAACTTAAATTTACATCATTTACTAAAGAAGCAGATAAGTAAATACCTCTCCAAAAACTATTTGGAAGAAGAAAGCTTTCAGTGCTTTCTTAATTCGATTAATGAATCTTATGTAAGCTTTGAAAGAGATAAAGAACTATTCGAGCATTCATCGAAATTGAATGAAAAAGAATATTCTGAAATTAATGAAAAACTGAAAGAGGAAATTAAACAACGAAGGCTTTCGGTGGATAAATTGATTGATGCTATTTATTCATTGGAAGAAAAAGAAGGACTTGATGCCACTAAAATTATTGATTCTAATAACCTTCTGGTATTAGTCGATTATTTACAAACTCAGATTGATAATCGGAAAAAAATTGAAACAGAATTGAGATTAGCCAAAGAATTAGCCGAATATGCAACACAAGCAAAATCGGAGTTTCTTTCGATGATGAGTCATGAAATCAGAACACCCTTAAATGCAATCGTGGGTATGACTTATTTGATGCAACAGGAAAAACTGTCTGAAAATATGACAGAAAATCTCAAAATTTTGCAGTTTTCAACGGATAATTTATATGTTCTTATTAATGATGTTTTAGATTTTAGTAAGATTGAAGCGGGTAAAGTAGAGTTAGAGAAAACCTCATTCAATCTGAAACAGTTGATTTTTAATATCAAAAAAGCCAATCAAATTAAAGCTCAGGAAAAGGGAAATGTCATAAAATTAACGATTGATGACAACGTACCTGATCTTTTTGTGGGAGACGCTCTTCGTTTAGGGCAAATCATTTCAAATTTAGTTTCAAATGCAGTTAAGTTTACTAAGCAGGGGAGCATTTCTGTGGCTTTAACACTAAATAATCGAATAGGTAATAGTGCTCTTTTAGATTTCTCCGTCACAGATACGGGTATTGGAATTGAACCAAAAAAACAACAACTTATTTTTGATAAATTTACCCAAGCTAACTCAGAAACAACCAGAGAGTTTGGCGGAACGGGTTTAGGATTGGTAATTACTAAGAAACTTTTGCAATTACACGGTAGTGAAATTAAGTTGGAAAGTGCCTTGGGAGAAGGAGCCAAGTTTTACTTTTCTATTGAACTCGAAATTTCTGCTGAACTCGTAAAACAGACCAAAGATATGAATGTAGAGTTCGAGCGAGAAGATATTTTGAAGGGAGTAAGAGTGCTTTTAGTGGAAGATTACCCCGTAAACATTAAAGTAGCTACTAAATTTTTAGAGCGTTGGAAAGTGACCATTGACGTTGCCGAAAATGGAAAAATTGCAGTTGAGAAATTTAAAACTGGTAAGTACGATTTAATTTTGATGGATATCCAAATGCCAGTTATGGATGGTTATACAGCCACCACTGAAATAAGAAAGATTGACGCAAACATACCAATTATTGCCCTTACTGCTTCTGCAACACTCAATAATCAAGACAGAGCCTTTGCCGTTGGAATGAGTGACTATGTACCTAAACCGTTCAATCCCAAAGAGTTATTTAGTAAAATTGCTAAGTTTAGTGTAAATCTTAACCAATAATCTGGTTTAAATTTCATTTTTTACCAAAACCTTTGTTTGTATTTTCGATAGGTCATTTTCAACTCATAAGCTAAACTTTTCTAAGTCAAACTGATTTGTTATGTCAATTCTCATCTACATCATTTCTACCAATATATTGCTGCAGAATGCTTAAAAGGTTGTTTGGAGCGAAAGGTTTTGTGACAAAATCATTCATTCCAGCCGACATAGCCCTATTTTTCTGGTCTAACATTGCCGAAGCCGTGAGGGCAACAATTGCCGTTTTCTGGTTCAAACATTCCGTATTTCTGATAGTAATAGAGGCTTCGTAGCCGTCCATATTTGGCATTTGAACATCCATCAGAATCAAATCAAAAAGTTGTTTTTGTGCCTGTTCAACGGCTTTTTTGCCGTCAGAGGCAATGATAAAATCTACTCCCCACTTCGTTAATAAACTACTGATATACTTTTGATTCATAATGTTATCTTCAGCCACTAAGATCCGAGAGCCTTTCAGATTTTTAGGAGCAATCTGGATTTCATGAGTCTTTGGCAGAGTCTTCGATTCCGATTTTTTATAAGGTAACGTAAAAGTAAAAGTTGAACCTACTCCTTCTTCGCTATTGACAGTGATAATCCCTCCTTGGATTTCAACCAGTTGCTTTGTGATTGCTAAACCTAACCCAGTTCCCTTATGCTTATGTCCATGGGCGTTTACCTGCTTAAATTTTTGGAAAATAACATCAATTTTCTCTGCTGGAATTCCACCTCCAGTATCTTTAACCTTGAATTCTATCCAATCAAATTCCTCATCTTGTTTTTGCTGTTTTACCGTTATATCAATAGAACCTTTCTCCGTAAATTTTTCAGCATTACCGATAAGATTCAGTAAAATTTGGTTAAGCATCAAATCATCACCGATGTAATATCCCGTGATTTTTCCATCAATCAAAAGGTTTAGTTCAATTGGACGACTTTCTAATTTAATCTGGAATAGCCTCTGGGTGGTTCTCAATAAACCCGATAAATCGAATGGTTGGTTTTGAACTTCTACTTTTCCTGCTTCTATTTTTGCCATATCAAGTAAATTAGAGATTAGTATTAATAAAAAATCGGCAGACGTTTTAAGTATTTCTAAATAATCATATTGTTGTTGGTTGGGGCGGGTATCAAACAGCAAATGCGTCATACCGATGATAGCATTCAAAGGGGTTCTAATTTCATGGCTCATGTTTGCTAAAAATTGTTTTTCTGACTGACGAGCTTCCTCGGCAATTGATTTAGCTTTTTCTAATTCTTGCTCCAATAATTTTCGTTCTGTGATATCATAATGTATTCCCATCGAACCGACCACCTCTCCTTCATCTCCAAAAATTGGAGCTCCACTAACAATCGTCCAAAGTAAGTTGCCATCTTTCTTTTTAAGTTGTAATTCATAAGAAGAACCATTCCCTTTTTTACGTTCTTCTTGGTTCTGATTCAAAATATCATCGAATTCTCTGGATAAAAGTAATTCAGGAGCTGATTTACCGAGCAGCTCAGTTTGCGTGTAACCAATCATTTGGCAAAATCTATCGTAGGCTCTAATGATAACTTGGTCATTATCAACTTCAAGAAGCCCAAGTTCCATATTATCCAAGATTCCACGGTATTTCTCTTCACTTTTGCGGATTAATTCCCGAGCATTATACTGCTCAGTAATATCAGAATATTCCCAGAGATGCCCTTTATACTGTTTCTCCAAATAGATAGGAATGTAAGTTCGGAGTAAAACCCTTCCATCCGCCATTTGAAGATTCTCATCAACAATCAACCGTTTCTTTTCCAATATTTTACGGGTTTTCGCCATAAAAATATTGGGATGCTTGAAAAGGTATTTGGCCTGTTCAGAAGCGAGTGAGCAATCCATACCAATCATGGATTCGGGTAATGATGGAATACTGAAAATATCACAGAACTGTTGATTCACTAAAACGATTCTACGGTTTTCATCTTCCACTAAAACGCCTTTTTGTAAGTTCGTAATGACCGTTGACAAACGAGATTTAGTAGCTCTGAGAGAATCTTCGGTGGCTTTCCTATCCGATATATCCCTGGCAACGGCTACCAATTCCACAACAGAATTTTCGCTTTGTATTAGTCGAACGGTCTGACCAATCCAGACGATTCGTCCATCTTTTGCTTTTATTGGAAACTCATTGTAGGCACTGCCTATTCTTTGTTGAATCATTTCTCGGTAGGTAACTACCAAGAATTCAACGTATTCTGGCACAATAAGTATAGTGAAATGTTTACCAATAATTTCAGACTCAGTGTATCCTAATCGGTTCTTAATAACACCATTTACAAACGTAAAATAGCCTTTGGGAGAGATTTTATAGATAATATCTTGCACTGATTCAATCAACTCTTGGTAGTTTTTTTCAGTCTTTTGCAATTCTGAAATCCCTATTTGAACTTGTATGGCAAGATTATCATTAAGGTCTTTGAGTTGTTCATTGGTGATATATAGAGCCAACGCTTTTTCTTCCAAGATATTCTCGGCTTGTTTTCGGGCTTTTTGTTCCCTTTCTATGCGTCGTTTCAATAATTCGATTTCTTCCATCTTATTTTCTAATAATTACAAATTTTGTAATACTGCCGTCCTCATTCATTGGAACTTGAGAAATTTCAACACTTTCATTGTAATGTTCAGCACAACCCTCAATCAAGCCAAATGCTAAATCAGCCATTTTACGTTCCGATGTGTAAATCATTGTTAAAGTGTTTTCATCGGTTCTTTCAATGGAAAAATGGGGTAATTCTGCATCAGGATATAATTTTTTTACTTCAACGTGAATATACTTATGAATGGATGCCAAGAACGTGAAAGTATCTGGTGCATTGGTCATAAAATGTCCATACGATTTAGTGAAGGTTTTAAATAAATATCCTCCAAAAATTTTGAGTAATTGATCAACGGGAATTTTTGTCTTTTCTCCTAAGTTTACTACCAAATTGACCATCTCGGTGTGTTCATAAACACCAACCGAGGTATAAATACCATCCGAAGATAAATCAGTAGTTGATATTAAATCATCAACCATTCCGTAGCCAAATTTCTCTTCGACCATTTCAAAAAATTCTGTAAATACAATGCCTTTCATTATGATTATGTTATTAAATTATGATGTTTGATATTTTTTCCAAGCTAAATTCCACAATAACGCCACTCGATTTTCCCAAGCGTTCCCCTGTGCTGCATCAAATCGTGCATATTTTTTTTCTAAAGAATTATCAAGGATTGCTATTGGAATCATCTTTAAAAATTCTTCGTGATTATTGGCTAAATAAATACTGTCCACAAAACTGGCAATATCCTCCGAAAAGTTTGTGGTTATTACTGCCTTGCCTGCGGCTAAATATTCATTGATTTTGAGTGGATAAATTCCTCCCGTTAAATTAGTTTTGGCAAACGGAATGATTACGCAATCAAAGTATTGGAGATATGCAGGTAATTCTTCAATTCGTTTTGAACCTACAAAAACAATGTTTTTATAGTCATCAAGCCTGATGTTAGTAAATTCCTTATCTTTTCTTGGCCCAACAATGACGACAGTTTTGTCTGAATTTTGTTCGGCAATTTTTATCATCAACTCATAATCAATTCGCTGACAAACCGCCCCTGTGTACCCAATAATTGGTGTTTTTATATTTTCTAATTCTTTAGGCTTAGGCAAAATTTCTAAAAATGCTTTTTTGAAAAGATGAACATCGCCACCATTAGGAAAGTAACTTACTATTTTATTGTTTCTGGATGAAATATTTCTGCACAGTTGTCTTGAGGTTGCCATTGCCATATCGTAGTGCTGAACACAAATATTTTCTTTTACTAATCCGTGTCCTTTTACTTCCTCAATGGCATCACGGCTGTGATAGATACTCAAAGTTGGTGACAAATATTGGTCAATTTTTGCCAAATAATTAGGATTAAATGAATTGATAAAAATATATTCTTTTATGCCTTTTTCCCGACAAATTCTTTTGATTACATTGCTTAATTGGCGGTCGTTAAACTTACTGGCAAAATCGTATATCTTTCCATCAGGTAATGAATAAATGGGTAATGTGGGTTTAGGCGTTACGGCTACGAAATTCTCGGATTGTTGTGGAATATTCACCAAATAATTTTTACCCCACAGCAAAGCATCCATCCGTTTTTTGACGGTTTGCTTGTTTCTTTCACGCCAGACATCTGCCCAAGAGTATGGATAATCTATGTAGAAAACAAGATTATTCCTACTTAAAACTTTTGCTAAAGCCAAAGAAGCCGATGACACATCTCCATCCCACCGAGACATGGAAATGATAAAAATGGGCAGTTTTTTGAAATCTTCTTGGTTTAACATGGTCAAATAGTTATATTTTTTTTGCTTAGTAACGGTGAAATAATAACTTATAAAATTTTAGGGTGGATATTTTAGTGTCAGTTTTAGTTTATTTTGAAGCGAATAGCAACGCTATTTAATGAAA
>JAYVIV010000103.1:0-20692 GCA_043769985.1 Arcicella sp. | reverse complement strand
AAGGCTGAATCTATATTTTGAAGTTTCAAAAGAGACTCTAATCTCTGAGCAATGGTTGTTTCGGTTGCTACTGCTGCCATTTGGTTGTATTTGGTTTATATTCAGTGAGTTGTGAACGGTCCGCCGCAGCGGTTGTGAATTGTGAGTAGTGATTAAAACAAGTTGCTTAATTTATAAAAATAACAACGTATTCCTTCACAAATCACAAATCATAAATCACAAATCACAAATTTCTAAAAATAATGTACAGGATTGGTATTCACCTGACTTTTGAGAACCGCAAAATTACTAAATTTTTCGGACAAATACCTAACAATTAAGTCCTTTGTAAAAACTTCTGATTCATAATGTCCTATATCACAAATAATTATCTGTTTATCGGCATCAAAGAACTCGTGGTATTTATAGTCGGAGGTTATAAAAACGTCTGCTTGTTGTCGTATGGCATCATTTAGTAAAAATCCACCCGCACCACCACAAAGAGCAATCTTCTGTACATACTTATTCAACAAAGGCGTGTGTCGAAAAGTTTGTAAGTCCATTTTTTCTTTCAAATAATTCAAGAAATCTTTTTCGGATAAAGGTTCTGGTAATGAAGCAATTACGCCCGAACCTACTTCCTGATTCTCATTTTCTAACAAGCTCAAATAATAAGCAACTTCTTCGTAAGGATGTGAAGTTTTTAAAGCCCTTAAAACTTGATTTTCGAGATATGAGTTAAAGATAACTTCAATTCGGTTTTCTGCCACTTCTTCAGGTTTGTTTATGCTTCCAATGAATGGATTTGCTTCACCCGTGGGCGTGAACGTCCCCGTGCCTTCTACTCGAAAACTGCAATTTTTGTATTCCCCAATTTGTCCTGCCCCTGCTTCATATAAAGAATCAAGCACTTTTTGCGTATTTTCAAGCGGAACGAAAGCGACTAATTTTTTTAAAATTTGTTTTTGGGGAGATAGAATTTTAGGGTTTTTGAGACCTAATTTCTCGGTAATCATATAATTCACGCCTCCCTTCACACTGTCTAAATTGGTGTGCGTGGCATAAATAGCAATATCGTTTTTAATGGCAAGCATGACGGCACGTTCCACATAATTTTTTCCATTAAAACGCTTCAAACCTTTGAAAATGATGGGATGGTGAGCCACAATGAGATTACAATTTTGAGCAATAGCTTCGTGGATAATTTCTTCCGTGCAGTCAAGCGTTGCGAGTACGCCCGTGACCTCCGTTTGCGGATAGCCTACAAGCAATCCTGCATTGTCGTAACTTGCCTGATAGGAGAGGGGGGCGAGTTTTTCTAAGTAATTGGTAATGTCTTTGATGGTCATAATTTCAACTTTAAACATAAATAAAACGACCCGAATTTATAGAAAATTTAGGTCGTTTTGTTTATCGTTCGATATATTTTGTTTTATTCCTTCTCAACCACACTCGCCCCCGAAGCACTAATTTCAGTAGTGGGATTACCTCTGTAACGCACCTTACTTGCTCCTGATGCATTGACTTTCAAATATTTAGCCACATCAACACGGGCATTGCTCGCTCCTGAAACGCTTATATTAACTTCATCAGTTAAAAATCCAAAAGCATTTAATTGTGATGCCCCACTCAAATCTCCACTCACTTTCTGGGCGTTTCCATAAGGATTAAATTGCGATGCTCCCGAAATATCAATGTTCAATTTTTGCGACTTTACATCCAGATTTAACTTCGATGCACCCGAAAGAATAACATTGAAAGTATTAGCGTTGAAATTTCCCACTTCGGCAGTTGTTGCCCCTGAGAAGTCAACGCCAGTTAAAGAAGGAACCGTAATATCAATTTTCATATTGTATCGTTGGTTACGAGAATTATTTCTATAACCACCATTAAGCACACCATTTCGTACATAAAAATCCAAGTCATTTACATCCGTTTGGTCACCAATGGCTATGATTCTGAAATTGTTGCCTTGCATAACATTCACTTTAAAGGCACTGCCAGTTCTGATTTGGTCGAAGTTTTTTAGGTTAATATCCTGTCTTATTTCATCATAAGCCGACAAAGGAAGCGGATTATTATCAACTTTAATAATACAACTACTGAATGAGAGAATAGATAAAAAAAGAGAAATTTTTAGGGGATTTTTCATTGTTTTTAAGAGTTTATGATTATTTTGCCAGTGATAAAGTTTATTTATATTTCCATGACAATCAGTAGCGGAATTTACCCCTATTTGAAACCTACGATATTTATGAAAGTACGCCCAAGCATAGCCATTGTCGAGAACAATCATTTACTCCTAATGCAATATCATTACGGAAATACCGATGTTTATAATCTCCCAGGCGGAAACGTTGATAAAGGCGAAACGCTTATGGAAACAGTTGTGCGTGAATTGATGGAGGAATTAGGTATTGAAGTGGAAGTCGGGGATATGATTTTATCGGGCGATGTCATTATGCCCGAAGGTAAAGAAGATGTACTTCATTGCGTTTTTGAAGGGAAAATTCTTTCTGGAAAACCCATATTGAATCCAAAAGAAACCTCAGCCTTGGCGGTTGTTTGGATGCCTTTGGTGGATTTGCACGAATTAGAAATGTATCCAAATGTTGGAGCGGAATTGCAACGGTTTTATTTGAAAGGGAGAGGCATTGATTATATGGGAAAAATTGGTCAGAAGTGGTTTTGAGCCACTCACATCGAACTCAACCGCCCACCATCAACAGGCAAATTCACGCCATTAATATACGCCGCCGCTGGGCTACATAAAAACGCTACGGCTGCCCCAAATTCGTGGGCTTCTCCAAAACGCCCTGCGGGAATATCAGATTGAAAAACCTCTTCCATTTCGTCCACGGAGGTATTTGCCATTTTTGCTCTTGAATTTATGACAAAATCCAAACGTGCCGTTTTTGTGTAACCTGGTAAGACATTATTAACCGTAATCCCAAATTCTCCCAACTCATTTGCCAAGGTTTTAGACCACGAAGCCACCGCTCCACGAATAGTATTTGAAACACCCAAACCATTGATTGGCTGTTTTACGGAAGTGGAAATGATGTTAATAATCCTCCCAAATTGCTCTGATTTCATACTTGGTACGCACGCTTGCACGAGTATGTGATTGCAAATCAAATGATTAGAAAATGCTTGCGTAAATTCATCCACATTTGCATTTAAGATAGCACCACCCGCTGGTCCGCCCGTATTATTTACCAAAATATGAACAATTGGATTATCTTTCAAATGACTTTCTATGCCTGATTTTACCTCCTCTGGCTTTGAAAAATCCGCCACAAAATAAGAATGTTTCTGTCCCTGTGAACTATCCAAGCGGTGGAGGGTTTCATTAAGAGTGTCCTCATTGCGAGCAACAAGCGTTACATTTGCTCCGAGCAAAGCCAATTCAATGGCAGAAGCACGCCCAAGTCCTTGTGTGCTACCGCATACGATGGCATTTTTATTTTGTAAGTTTAAATTCATAAAATGAGCGATTGGCAATTAGAGAAAAGTCTGTACATATCTTTTCCGTTAAAATATTTTACAAATATACTTAACGGATTATGTATTGCACTAAAACCTGAAATCCAATCTCTAAAACCTCTAAAAATATGCCAAATCTCTCATACCGAAGCAAAGAAAAAGAATTAATTGATGATCTTGAATTAGAGAATGACGCACTTCGCCAGAATTTAGAAGAGTTGGCGTTAATCAATAAATATTTAGGAGGTAATCAAGTAACAACGAGTGGGTTGTCTAAATTGATGTTCGATGTTCGGAGTTCGATGTTCGATGTACAAACAACGAAAATCGAAAATCGAAAATCGAAAATCGAAATCGCCGACCTCGGTTGTGGTGGAGGTGATATGCTCATGGTCATGGCAGATTGGGCAAAAAAGAGGGGGATAAAGGCTCAATTTATTGGAATTGATGCCAACGATTTCATGATTGATTTTGGGACTAAAAGGACGGCTAATTATCAGAATATCAGTTATTTACATCAAGATATTTATTCAGATGAATTTAAAGAAAAGTCCTTTGATATTGTCACGATGACGCTCTTTTGTCATCATTTCTCGGATGAAAGTCTTGTAACACTTCTTCAACAACTCAAAAAACAAACTCGCATCGGGATTGTTATTAATGATATTCACCGCCATTGGTTTGCCTATCATTCCATCGCTTGGATTACGAAGCTTTTCTTGAAATCTTATTTGGTAAAAAATGATGCGAAACTTTCCGTTTGGAGGGCTTTTATACGGGAAGATTTGGAGAAAATTATTCAAGAATCGGGTTTTACCAAGTATTCAATTCGCTGGAAATGGGCATTTCGTTGGGAGGTGGTGTTAAATGTGTAGTACGGACAGCCTTGTCCGTTATTTTAAAATACTCACACGGACAAGGCTGTCCGTGCTACAAAAATGAAAATCATACTTTGGTATCGCAACGATTTGCGTATTCACGACCATGAGGCCTTGTTCAAGGCATCCGAAAAGACCTCTGAGGTTGTTCCTGTCTATATTTTTGACCCACGATTAATCAAAGAACATGAGTTAGGTTTTCCTAAAACTGGCGAAATGAGACATCAGTTTTTGATTGAATCGGTCAAAAATCTGCAAGAAAATTTACAGAAAATAGGATCAAATCTCATCATCCGAACGGGATTCCCCGAAGACATTTTACCTCAATTAGCCAAAGAAATTCAAGCCGATGAAGTTTATACTTCGGAAGAAATTACTTCGGAAGAAAATGAGGTGGATTCGTTAGTAGAGGAGCGTTTGAAAGCCGATGGACGCAAGATTAAATTCTTCTGGCAAACCACTCTTTTTCATGTGGATGATTTGCCAATGGATATTGAAAATTTGCCCGATGTTTTTTCGGGGTTCAGAAACAAAACGGAAAAATTTGCGAAGGTCAGAAAGACTTTTGACGTGCCTAAGAATCTAATTTTTAAAGAGTTAACTGAAGTAGGACAGGTTTCTAACCTGTCAAACGATGAAACGACAGGTTGGAAACCTGTCCTACTCAAAGGCGGAGAAACCGAAGCTATTAATCGTTTGAATGACTATTTTTGGACGAAGGATTTATTGAAGGTTTACAAAGAAACACGTAACGGAATGTTGGGGCTTGATTATTCCTCAAAATTTTCTCCGTGGCTCGCAAATGGCTGTATTTCACCTCGTTATATTTACGAAGAAATTAAAAAATATGAGTCTGAAAGAACTGCTAATGAGTCAACGTATTGGTTAGTTTTTGAATTAATTTGGCGAGATTATTTCCGTTTTGTGGCAATGAAATTTGGGAATAAGATTTTTCATGAAAGAGGGATTATGAATAAACCCACTAACTGGAAAACAAATCGTAACATCTTTGAAAAATGGCGTTTGGGCGAAACTGGCGTACCTTTAATTGATGCTAATATGAAAGAACTGTTGGAAACGGGGTATATGTCTAACCGTGGGCGACAAAACGTGGCGAGTTTTTTAGTGAAAGATTTGCAGATAGATTGGCGTTGGGGTGCTGCTTGGTTCGAGAGTCAATTATTGGATTATGATGTGTGTTCAAATTGGGGAAATTGGCTATACGTAGCGGGTGTAGGCAATGACCCAAGAGAGAATCGTTATTTCAATATTCTGAAACAAGCCACTAATTACGACGGTAAAGGTGATTATGTAAAGCATTGGTTACCAGAGCTTTCGGATGTGCCAGCGGATAAAGTTCATTCGGTAGGATTATTGAATAATGAGGAGCAAAAACGTTTTGGCGTGAGATTAGGCGTTGATTATCCCAATCCGATTATTGATGTGAGGAAGTGGAAAATTTGATCCATGAATGATTGGAATTCATGATAATTCGTTGGTAATTTGATGCTAATTATCTCAGGCTTCAGAGGTTGATAGCTTAGCGTTTCAAATAAATTAATAATCCCATGAAAATCACCAGAAAAACCCTCTTAAAAACCCTAACGGCAGGATTAATCACCCTCCCAAGTTTTGGTAAAAGACAAATTGAGAAAGAGCTTTTGGGTTTTAAAGCTGAATTTGCTGATGCTTGGAAACGCTCTGAAGAATATACGCTCACGATTTTTAATCAAATGCCCGAAGATAAATTGGGGTTTAAATATACCGATGAATCCTTTTCTTTCCGAACGCAATTTGTGCATTGCATCATCTACACGGCTGCCCAATTGTGCGGACGTTTGAGCATTCCAAATCCTTACGAAAAAACGCCACCATCTTTTTGGGCAAAATTATCAAAGGTAGATTTAGAAACAGAATTGCATAAATTTTATGAATGGGTTTTGAAAGTTGTTAACGAAACCAAATCTGAAACCCTCCTAAAATCTGAAGATTATGCAGGCGGAACTATCCCAATGTGGAGGTTTTTCTATGCCATGGAAAACCATATCATTCACCATCGTGGACAAGCCATTTGTTATTTGCGTTTGAATGAAGTTATTCCAGAAGGATATGTTGGGTGGTGATTTTGAGGAGAAAGGAAAAATGGAGGAAAGGAGAAAGGTACAAGCATACATCAATAATTACAAAAGTCCTTTTAGCGAATTTTCGCTAAAAATATTTTAAGCAATGATTAAAAATATTTTATTTTGAATCATCAATCAGTTTCAAAATAAAAGCTAACAAATTTCATTATTTAAAGAATTATCTTTTGAATTATGGTATCTAAACAAAAAATAATCATTGGCGAAAAAGGTGTATCGTAAAATATTATTTGGTTTTTATTTGTAATTAAGAAATAACCTACTGTATATTTGAGTATTAACGAATGAATTTATGGCGAAATTTCGCTAAAAATATTATTCTGAAATTAGATGAATAAAATATCTGTAAATATCATTGTAATCCTAATTCTTCTCATTACCTGAGAAAGAGTTAGGCTTTTTATTTATATTAAAGAAGACCTTTCCCAACAACGTGAAAGGTCTTTTGTATATGATGGCACACGGATTTAACGGATTAGACACGGATTTATCTTTTTTATTAAAATAAAATCCTCAACGTCATACTTTTAAATCTAAAATTTCATCCGTGTCTAATCCGTTAAATCCGTGTGCCATAACGCAACCAACTTATCCCAAAATGGAATTAAACAAATATTCTCGCACACTTACCCAAGAGGTCACAAATCCTGCCGCAAAGGCAATGTTATACGGTATCGGTCTGACTACCGAAGATATGCAAAAAGCCCAAATTGGCATCGCCAGTACGGGTTATGAAGGCAATACTTGTAATATGCACTTAAACGGATTGTCTGTCCACGTGAAAAAAGGCGTGCAAGAAAATGGTATGGTGGGCTTAATTTTTCATACCATTGGCGTTTCTGACGGTATGACAAATGGTAACAATGGAATGTCCTATTCATTGCCTTCTCGTGATTTGATTGCGGATTCAATCGAGGACGTTGTGGGAGCTCAATGGTACGATGGGGTGATTGCCGTGGTGGGTTGCGACAAAAATATGCCAGGAGCCATGATGGCTTTGGCTCGTTTGAATCGCCCAGGAATGTTGGTTTATGGCGGAACTATCAAAACGGGTGAGTATAAAGGTAAAAAATTAGACATTGTTTCGGCTTTTGAGGCATTGGGACAGAAATTCGCAGGAACAATTTCTGACGAAGACTATGAAGGCGTAATCAGAAATGCCATTCCTGGGGCGGGTGCTTGTGGTGGTATGTACACGGCAAACACAATGGCAAGTTCGATGGAAGCTATGGGTTTGACTTTGCCAAATTCATCGACTTATCCAGCGACTCACGAAGGCAAAAAAGCCGAATGTCTTGCCATTGGGGCGGCAATGAAAGTGCTTTTAGAAAAAAATATTTGTACCCGTGACATCATGACTCGCAAGGCATTCGAGAACGCTATGACGGTTGTAATGGCAATGGGTGGTTCGACTAATGCGGTGCTTCATTACTTGGCAATTGCTCGTGCAGCCGAGATTGAATTTACGTTGAAAGACGTTCAAGATATTTCGGACAGAGTGCCTTTAATTTCAGATTTGAAACCTTCTGGAAAATATTATATGGAAGATATGCTGGCCATTGGCGGTGTGCAGGCGGTCATGAAATATTTGTTGCAAGAAGGACTTTTATACGGTGATTGTATGACGGTTACGGGTAAAACCGTTGCAGAGAATTTGGCAGAAATTCCAGCCTTAGACTTTGATAATCAGAAGATTATCTATCCGTTATCAAATCCATTGAAGGCTTCTGGACACTTACAAATTCTTTATGGGAACTTAGCAACGGAAGGAGCTGTGGCAAAAATTACGGGTAAAGAAGGACTAAAATTTGAAGGAACCGCCATAGTTTGTGAGTGTGAGGAAGAAGTAATTGAGTTTCTACAAAAAGGCGAAATCAAGCCAGGCATGGTGATTGTGATTCGTAATGAAGGACCAAAAGGTGGACCGGGAATGCCCGAAATGTTGAAGCCAACTTCGGCAATTATGGGTGCTGGTTTGGGTAATTCAGTAGCCATGATTACGGACGGACGCTTTTCGGGTGGCACGCACGGTTTTGTGGTTGGACACGTTTCACCCGAAGCACAAGATGGTGGAAATATTGGCTTAGTGAAAGACGGAGATTTGATTACGATTGATGCTGAAAATAACGTTCTTCATGTCCATGTTTCGGACGAAGAATTAGCCGAAAGACGTAAACTCTGGAAACCCATTGAATCACCTTTCAAGCAAGGCGTTTTGAGAAAATATATCAAGAATGTGAGTAGTGCGAGTTTGGGTTGTGTGACGGATTTGTAGGAATTGTTTGGGCGACCCCGTCTGAATTTGGATTCGTCAGATTAGTGGATTTTTTGGATTAAAAAACCGTCTAAATTTGGATTGCGAAACGTCGCACCGCATCAGATTAGTGGATTTTTCGGGTTAGAAAACAAGCGTAGAATCCAATTCATCAATAAATCCAATGAATCTAAATTCAGGCATAAAGATTTGTCTGAATTTGGATTCGTCAGATTAAAGGATTTTTTGGATTAAAATTCAAGTGCATAATCCCAATCATCAATAAATCCAATGAATCCGAATTTTGACAAAATATTCTTGATTTTTTGGATTAAAAATTAAGTCCGAAATCCAATTAATCCCTTAATCCAACGAATCCAAATTCAGACAGAAAAATTTGAACTCAAAATCCAAAAAATCCATAAATCCGACGAATCCAAATTCAGACGGGGTCGCCCAGACAAACAATTAACCACAAATAATCAAAAAATGAAAGAAGAAATACAAGACGACTTGACCTATAAAATCATTGGTTGTGCGATGAAAGTTCATTCATACTTGGGAAATGGATTTCAGGAGGTAATTTATCAACGTGCTTTAGAAATTGAAATGACGAATCAAGGTGTGGATTTTGCACGAGAAGTTGAAATGCCAATATTTTATGATAACCAAAATATTGGAAGTAGAAGGGTTGATTTTGTAGTGGCAAGTGAAATTATCGTAGAGATAAAAGCTATCATTCTTTTAGAGGATGTTCATTTAGCTCAGGGATTAAATTATTTGGTTGCTTATAAAATGGATAAGGGGCTGTTGATAAATTTTGGAGCTAAGAGTTTGGAGATTAAGCGATTAAGGCATCCGAAAGGGCGTTGAATAGTTTGTGTGATTCTGTCTGAATTTGGATTCGTGGGATTAAAGGATTTTTTGGATTAAGAAAATAAGCACAAAATCCAAAAAATCCATAAATCCGACGAATCCAAATTCAGACGGGGTCGCCCAGACAAATATTTTCAAGTACAAAATCCAAAAAATCCATAAATCCCACGAATCCAAATTCAAACGGGGTCGCCCAGACAAAAAAAATCAAGTGCAGAATCCAAAAAATCCATAAATCCCACGAATCCAAATTCAGACAAAAATAAACCAATAATCTACCAATTAAATGAAAAAGACACTCACTATTGTTTTACTAAGCATTTCATTATCAGGGTTTTCACAGACTGAAAAGGGAGATTGGGTTATTACGCCTACGGTTGGGTGGAATACGATATATTATAAATATGTTGCTAATAGCAATGAAAATTTTGAGTTTAAATTGCCTACAGGATTCCATAAATATTTAAGCGATAGATTTGTACCAATCAACTTTGGCTTACAATTTATCATCAATAATCCAAGGTCAGAAATAGAATCACCGAGATAGAGAGTTCTTGAAATAATCATATCAAATATTTCAAAACCCTATAAAAATATAGCTTGAAACGCTTTAAATATAAGGTCACAAATTGTGACCTCAAAAAAATACAAAATCACAAGAATAAAAAACACAACATGGCAAACACACAAACCATGACCGCAGAAATGCCAGTTACGGAAACGCCCAATTTTTTATCGGGGGCTCAGGCAATCATGCAATGTTTAGTAGAAAATAATGTAAAAACTATTTTCGGGTATCCTGGCGGGGCAATTATGCCTACCTATGATGCCCTTTACGACTATCAGGATAGAATCAAGCACATTTTGGTTCGCCACGAACAAGGTGCTGGACACGCTGCCCAAGGCTATGCTCGCATGACGGGAAGAGCGGGGGTGGCAATGGTAACTTCTGGACCGGGGGCAACGAATTTGATGACACCCATCGCTGATGCACTTTTAGACTCAACGCCGATGGTTTGTTTGGTCGGACAAGTGAAAGCGAACCTCTTGGGAACGGATGCTTTTCAAGAATGTGATATTATCGGAATGTCGATGCCCGTTACCAAGTGGAACTATCAAATCACGGATGCCGACGAGATTCCCGAAATTATGGCGAAGGCGTTTTATATTGCAGAATCGGGTCGTCCTGGTCCTGTTTTGTTGGATATTACTCGCACAGCACAGGCGGATATTATGACGAAACCATTTGTCTATAAGCCTTGTGATGAGATAGTTAGCTATCGTCCAAGGTATATTCCGAAGCAATCGCAAGTGGAGGAAGCGGCAAAATTAATTAATGCCGCCAAAAAGCCCTATATTTTCGCAGGACACGGAATTTTGATTGCAAAAGCCCAAGATGAATTGGATGAATTTGCTCGTAAAACCGATATTCCAGTAGCCACAACGCTCTTGGGAATGTCTGCTTTGGCTTTCGACCACCCAAATTATATCGGTTGGCTCGGAATGCACGGCAATTATGGAGCCAATGTTTTGACGGATGAAGCCGACTTAATCATTGCCATTGGAATGCGTTTTGATGATAGAGTAACGGGTGATTTAGCCAAATTTATCACCCAAGCCAAAGTCGTTCATATTGACATTGACCCAGCCGAAATTAATAAAAATATCAAGGCAAATGCACCCGTAGTTGGTGATGCAAAAGAAGCGTTGAAAGCCCTTTTACCTTTGGTGAAAGAACGCAAACATACGGAGTGGATTGCGGAATTTAAAAAATACGACGAAATAGAATTTGAGAAGGTTTCTAAACGTGATTTATTCCACGATGGCGACCAAATAAAAATGGGGGAAGCCGTGGCAATGCTCTCGAAAAAGACTAAGGGTGAGGCAGTTACGGTGACAGACGTTGGACAACATCAGATGATTGTTAATCGTTATTATCAGTATATGAAACCTAATTCCTTAGTAACTTCTGGTGGTGCTGGCACAATGGGTTTTGCTCTTCCAGCCGCTTTTGGAGCGAAAGTGGGCGCACCCGACCGTGAGGTTATTGCCTTGATCGGCGATGGCGGTTTTCAGATGACGATTCAAGAATTAGGAACGATTGCCCAAAGTGGTTTGCCCGTAAAAATCATTATTTTGAATAATAATTTCTTGGGAATGGTTCGTCAATGGCAACAGTTATTTTTCGAGAAAAGATACTCATTTGTGGAACTACAAAATCCCGATTTCATTGCCATTTCAAAAGGCTTTGGGATTGATGCTCACAAGGTTTCTGACCGTGCAGAATTATCGGCAGAATTGGATAAAATGTTAGCCGCCACGACTCCCTATTTATTGGAAATTGTTTGTGAAAAAGAAGAAAACGTATTCCCAATGGTTCCTGCGGGAGGGAGTGTAGCGAGTATTCGTTTGGAATAATGAATGAAATATTTTGAAAAAATGTTAATTGAACGACCTTAAATTCTTTCGATATGAACAAATCACAGCAATTTCCTTTTATGGACATTGGTCAATTAAAGGAAAAATTCCCAAATAGTTGGGTACTTTTATTCAATACTCAAAATCAACCTGTGGGTCAATTGGCTCTGGAAGGTGGTTTTTTTGCCTATAAAAATAAAAATCGCTCAAAGGTTTATGAAAAAGTGCAAACCTTAATTCCCAAAGGTTCAACTTTTACAATCACTTACACAGGTGAACAAACACTACCCGAAAACACGGTTTTATGTCTATAAAATTTGAATTAAAAGACCGCAATAGCCTGATAATCATTGATGTAAAGATTTTTGGTAAAGAAATAAATGGAGATTTTAAATTAGCGTTGGATACAGCCTGTACACAAACGATTATTCGCCCAGAAATTCTTTTTGCCATTGGATATAGACCACAAGATTTTACAAGAAAAATAGGCGTAACCACAGGAACAAGAACCGAGGAGGCTTTTGAGTATGAAATTGATGGAATTGAAACGTTGGGATATAAAATCAAAAAGATAAAAGTTGTTGCTAAAAAACTTCCTATGAGTTTGATGATTGACGGTTTAATTGGATTAGATTTTTTTAGAATTTTACGTAAAAAACTAATCATTGATTTTGAAAAAAGAGAACTTTTAATTGAATGAACATGATTTTAGAAGTAGCAATCCTAAACATAATTACCTCAAAATCAGACAGTTTTGTTGCTGAATTCAGAAAAGCCGAGAAAATAATCAGTAGTATGAAAGGCTATATCAGTCATGAATTACAACATTGTCTCGGAAACGAATTTCAGTACATTCTTTTAGTAAAATGGGAAAGGCTCGAAGACCATTCGATTGGTTTCAGGCAATCAGAACAATACCAAGAATGGAAACAACTTTTGCATCATTTTTATGAGCCGTTTCCCGTTGTTAATCATTATAAATTAGTTTCTGATGAAA
This sequence comes from Arcicella sp., assembly GCA_043769985.1. Classification (GTDB taxonomy): domain Bacteria; phylum Bacteroidota; class Bacteroidia; order Cytophagales; family Spirosomataceae; genus Arcicella. The sequence continues at coordinate 7,663 of JAYVIV010000103.1, read as the reverse complement.
TGCATTTATCTGATTTCCAAGATGATATACTAAATGAAGAAATGAAAAGAATTTGGGGAAACTCACCTTCTGAATGGAATAAACAATAATATTTTAGATAAGGAATGTAAAAACTCCGCATTCCAAACTCAAAATTCCAAACTCAAAATGACAACATACACATTATCCATATTTACCACGAATACCATCGGTTTATTGAACCGAATTACGATTATTTTTACTCGTAGAAGACTGAATATCGAATCGCTAACGGTCTGTGAAACAGAGCGTAAGAATGTTTCTCGGTTCACCATCGTGATGCGACATGAGAGTCGTGATGCGGTTGAAAAATTGGTTCGTCAAATCCGTAAAGTGGTGGATGTTTTGGCAGTTTTTGGGTATTTAGACCACGAAATTGTCTTCAACGAAATTGCTCTTTTCAAATTGGCAACACCCCTCGGAGGCACGCCCCTAAACATCAAAGAAATCAATCTTGATTGGAACGCAAAAGTGGTTCACTGGGGATTGGATTATGTGGTGATTGAAAAGAATGGAACGGAAGTAGAAATTGCCGAATTTTATCAATACATGAAAAATTGGGAGATCTTGGAGTATTTAAAATCAGGCAGAGTAGCCGTTGGAAAAACCGAAAAAGGTTTGGTAGAATATTTGCCAGAATCGGATTGGGAGACGGTTTAGCTCTTTCGATGTGCGTTTTTCGATGTTTGATGCTTGTTTTCCGAACATCGAACATCGAATCCCGAACATCTATTTGACGTTCAATCGCTCTTCCAAAATTTCCTTGTAACTCGCTGCCAAGGGAATCGTAATTCCCTCAACTGTAATTTGGTGTCTTTCAATTTTCTGAATGACTTTTGAGGCGACAATATACGATTTATGAATTCTAATAAATTTGTCTTTGGGTAAAATATCAAGCATTTCTTTAATAGTCATTCTGGTGGAAATTTTGCGGTTTTTTTCATGAATAAACAATAAATTTGTGTCTGATTGAATATACAGAATTTCCTCTAAATTTATCCGAATCCAATCATAACCATCCTTTACAAAAATACTGGCTTGTTCTCCTTTTGCCACGCTCAAATGCTCATAAGCACGATTACAGGCTTGTAGAAATCGTGAAAACTCAATCGGTTTTATCAGAAAATCAAGGACTTGCAGGTTGAAACCTTCCACAGCATATTCAGAATAAGCCGTTGTTAAAACTACTTGGATGGGTTTATTTTGTATTAATCTTGCGAAATCTGTGCCTAATATATCGGGCATTTGAATGTCCAAAAAAAGTAAATCAATTGTTTCGTTGTGCAAGTATGCTAATGCTTCGGCGGTACTGAAAAACGATTTTTTTAATTCAATAAAAGGCACTTTCTGAGCGTGTCTTTCTAATATTTCAATAGCCGCTGGTTCGTCGTCGATGATGATGGTTTTAAGCATGGTTTCGTTGTTCGTGATTCGATGTTCGTGATTCGATTTTCGAACTTCGTAAATCTATCCTCAATTCTACTTGAAAAACAGTTAATTTGCTGTTTTTCAATAATCTATGTTTATTCTTATATTGTAAATCTAATCTTTTCTGAACGTTTTTAATACCCGTTCCCATTCCTTTTTTGGTAGTATTATTGGGTAAAATTGAATTAGAAACCTGCAAATGAACTTGTTGATTTTCGATGTTTAAATCAATGTCAATAAAACACTCTTTATCCATACTGATTCCGTACTGAAAAGCATTTTCAAGAAATGGAATAATTAAAAATGGAGCAATTTGAGTGGGTTCTTCGTCATAGGAAATAGTTGTTCGGATTTTGATATTTTCTCGTTCGGGTAAACGGGCTTTTTGGAGTGTCAGATATTGTTCCAAAAACTTAATTTCTCGCTCAACACTCGTGAATTCGTGTTGAGATTCTTCTACTGAAAAACGTAAAATTCCTGATAATTTTTCAATTAAATTTGCCGTGTTTTCATTCTCTTCTCGATATGCTTCGTTGTAAATTGTATTGAGAGCGTTGAACAAAAAATGGGGGTTTATTTGTGCTTTCAAAACGCTCAATTCAGCGTCAGATTTATCTTTGAGTAATTGAACTTGCAAACGTTTTGTTCTGAAATAATCCGCAATATATCCGTATAAAACGATAAATGAAATCAAGAGAAAAGTAATGAAAATGTTTTCATCGGCATAATCTGGAAAGAACTCCGTTTTTATTTGTAATAAACTGAAAATCAGTACACTAAATCCAGAAATCCATATCCAGTAAATAGATTTTAAAGATGTATTTTCATGGTAAAATAACTTTAAAAATAGGTATTTATAATTCAAAAAAGCCCCTAAAATAATCCCTCCCAAAATGATTAACCAACCAATCAAATACTTGATATAACCACCAGAATCAGCAAATCCTTCTGGCGATTGGAATACTAAATTTCTCAATAAAATATACCCAAAATAGCCCAACGTTCCTCCGACTGTAAGAATGGTTGTTAGTTTGATACTGTAGCTCGAAGCGAAGCGTCGCCCGATAGCATTTCGAGAACGGTCGAACAATCGGACACGGATTCTCGAAATGCTATTTCGAGCTACAGCGGCTATCATAGCTTTTTGGGGTGTAGAACTATTCATTATCCATTGGGAATTTTTCTAATTTCATTAATTTCATGGCTTTTTTGGCAGTTTGTTCGCTTACTCGTACAAGGTATAATTTATCAGTAAAATAATCAACTTCACGGTAAATTTTTAGGTAATAAACTTTGTCGTGTTCAGCCAGTAAAGTTGATTGAATTTCAGGTTTCTCTTTTGTACTTATGCTGTTATCTCTATCAACGATTAATTCAAGATGTCCCTCATTAATTTCAATTTCGCAGTATCTGTTATTGGGTAAATCTATCATTCTTTCATTGTTGATTTTTATTTTAACTTTTGCTCCCCAAAATGCACGTTCATGCAAAAATATTAATTTGGCTTTGCCTTTATTTTCATTGGCAAAAGCCATTAAAAACCCTCCCAAAAGCATTAAAATCACAGTTTTTATAATATTTGTCTTCTTCATCTTTTGTTGGTATTAGAATTTTCAGACGAAAGCCTTGAAATATATGGTAGAGTAAACATAACCTGAAAATATAAATTTCCCATTCTGTCCGAAGGCGTTTCAGTAAAACTATTGAAGGTTGAATTCCACTGATTTTCTTGTAATCCGTACCGATAACCTAATTTGAAAGATTTTCCAAGTGCATTTACTTTTTTAGTACGAATCATTGTTTCAAAACTAAAATCTAAAAATGTCCCTGTATTTCTAAGAACAAAACTTTGTCCAGTTCCAGACTGCAATGCAGAAGTTAAAGTGGTTGATTGCGAGTTCTTAATTTCGATGGTTCGAAAATACTCTGCATAGCCTCCCCCAATATTGAAATACATAAAATAATTCCTTTCAGTAAAAATGACGTATCCTAATGAAAAGTTTATAAAGTTAGTGTTTAAAGATGTTGCGTATTTGCCCTGTGACTCATAAGGACTATCTGGGAGACTAAATACACCTTCCAAACCAATTTTAAATCTATTTTTTTGATAATTCAAATTGAGTGGGACAGATGCTAAAAAATTTCGAGTTCCAATATTTTTAGAATCCAGAAGGTTATCCAAGTTAGGAGAGAAAACCCACATAAAACTCGTACTTGGAATTCCAAATCCAAACGTCAGCCGCTTCGGGCTATTCTTAGAATATTCCACATTAACAGTATCACTAAGATTTTGGCAGAAAGTTGGTTGGACAAAAAATGTTATTAAGGCAAACAGGAGAATCTTTTTCATGGTTGTTTGTTTTTTTGACAAAGCAAGCATGAATTTGAAATAGAAAAAAGGGATTGTGGGGAAATGGGGGGAATTTGTGGGGAAAGTAGAGTTTTGTATGGGTAGAGGTAAAAATAATTCTGAACTATGCACAATTTGGCGGAGTCACCTCTCCCCAACCGAGCGACGGTCGCCCCTCTCCTTAAAGAGAGGGGCTTTAAGCCAGATTAAAGCCCTTCCCTTTAAGGGGAAGGGCGACCGTCGCTCGGTTGGGATGGGGTAATCCGCCAAATAATGCATAGTTCCGAAATAATTTAACTTCCCGAAAGTAAAAAAAACTTTCGGGAAGTTGCTGATTCTAAGTTTTTACTGATAACTGTTCACTGATAACCGACCTACGCCACCGTAGCAATCGCTTTCATCGCACCCATCGCAGCCCGTAATCTATCACCCACAACCTCAATTGAATGCGTGCGTAAAGCCTTATTCACGGCATTTAAGGCACGGTTATCAACGCCCATATCTTTTCCTTCGTTGAAGTTTTTGCCGATAATATCCGTCTCTACTTTACTGATGAAATCTGCCAAAAGGGGCTTACAAGCGTGGTCGAATAAATAACATCCGTATTCTGCCGTATCTGAAATTACTGAGTTCATTTCGTATAATTTTCTACGAGCAATCGTGTTGGCGATAAGTGGTGTTTCGTGCAATGATTCATAATAAGCCGATTCTTCGATGATGCCTGCTTCAACCATGGTTTCGTAAGCCAATTCTACACCCGCACGTACCATCGCTACCATCAAAAGACCGTTGTCAAAATACTCTTGTTCAGCAATTTTTACCGCTCCCGCTGGTGTTTTCTCAAAGGCAGTTTCGCCTGTTGCGGCTCTCCAAGTCAATAAGTTTTTATCATCATTTGCCCAATCTTCCATCATTGTTTGCGAGAAAAAGCCGCTCATGATGTCGTCTTGATGCTTTTGGAATAACGGACGCATAATGGTTTTCAATTCTTCCGAAATTTCAAAAGCCTTAATTTTCGCAGGATTTGATAATCTGTCCATCATACCCGAAATGCCACCTTGTTTCAAGGCTTCGGTGATGGTTTCCCAACCGTATTGGATAAATTTAGAAGCATATCCAGCCTCAATTCCTTTTTCAATCATTTTGTCGAAACAAAGTATTGAACCCGTTTGTAATAAACCACAAAGAATGGTTTGTTCGCCCATTAAATCAGATTTCACTTCAGCCACAAACGACGATTTCAATACGCCCGCACGATGTCCGCCCGTACCTGCACAATAGGCTTTTGCATACGCCCAACCTTTTCCTTCTGGGTCATTTTCTGGGTGAACAGCAATCAAAGTTGGTACGCCAAAACCACGCACATATTCCGCCCGAACTTCCGTTCCAGGGCATTTTGGAGCCACCATAATTACGGTAATATCTTTCCGAATTTGCATTCCTTCTTCCACGATATTGAACCCGTGTGAATACGAAAGTGTAGATCCATGCTTCATCAGAGGCATAACCGCCGAAACCACCGCAGTATGTTGTTTATCGGGCGTAAGGTTAATTACTAAATCTGCCGTTGGAATTAACTGCTCATAAGTACCGATATTGAAATTGTTTTCAGAAGCACCTTTCCAAGATTGACGTTTGCCATCAATGGCTTCCTGACGAAGAGCGTAAGAAACATCCAAACCAGAGTCACGAAGGTTTAAGCCTTGGTTCAAGCCCTGAGCTCCACAACCCACGATTACGATTTTCTTTCCGATTAATGCTTGAACGCCGTCTCCGAAAGCACTAATATCCATGAATTCACAAACACCTAATTGATTAAGTTTTTCTCTAAGAGGAAGCGTATTGAAATAATTTGCCATTGTTATAAGCCCCCCAACCCCCAGGGGGGGAGTTTTTGAAGTGGATTGTTAAATTCCCCCTCTGGGGGTTAGGGGGCTTTTACAAAGTTCTTAAAATAGCGTCAAATTTTATGGTAAATTATCATGGATTTTAGGTATTTTTGATGGGTGATAAGATTGATAATTTTTAATTGAGGTATAATTATCTGTAAATGAGTTATTTATGAAATAAAATAATTGTATAATTCAAAATAAAAATGGTTTGCTTCTTGGAGAAACAAACCATTTGAAAAAATATTTTTATTTTATCCTATTAAACCTTTCAAAGCCAAAGTATTAGCCTGCTCATCGAAAATGGCTTCGGCAGGAATCGTAAATCCTTTCATGGCTCTTGATTTGATGATAGCTTCACCTTGATATTTACCTGACAGAACATAGGATATTTTATCAACCGAAAGAAAATATAATTCAACAAATTCTTTTTCAGGGTCAATTATCCAGTATTCAGAAATTTGATGAGCGGCATAATCTTCAAATTTAATTCCTCTATCTCTTTTAGCAGTACGTTTTGAGAGAATTTCTACCACTAAATCGGGGGCGGGGAAAAGCATTAAATCATCGGCAAAAGTGTCTGAAATTTCTTTTCTGTAAAATAAAATGTCTGGTTCATAATCATTACGAGTAAGATGAACCATAGCTTTTTCTACGAAAACTCTACCTAATTGATTAAGACGAGCATAAAAACTCATACTTGTTGAAAGCAAATCAGTAACATTGAGATGTCTTGCTTTTACGGGTGAATGCAAAATAATTTCTCCATTGATAAATTCAGCTTTCATACTTTCATCCACCCATTGTAAAAAATCATGTCTGCGGATTGACTCATCTGCCAATTGACTTTGAATCGATTGTATAATTGCTTCAACGTCAGGGCGTTGTAAAAGTTTTTCTCGGATAGACATTTAGAAATCTTATTAAGTTCTACCACAAAAATAATAATAAGGCAACATGTTAGCAAACAATTATTTTCCAACTATGAAAACCATCCCCGTTTACAGCATTGATAAATTCAATGCTAAGACTGAAAAAACCATTCAGTTTCAGATTGAAGTCTTTGATATTCATCGAAATTTCAAGGTTACGTACCCACACAGGCACGATGATTTTTATGAGATTTTGTTTCTCACACAGGGCGAAGGCGTGCATACGATTGATTTTCAGCATCATCAAATTAAACCCTTTTCAATTTTCTTTCTTTCGCCTGGGCAAATTCATGAATTAATGCTTTCTGATGATGTGCAAGGGTATATTTTTTTGTTTACTTCCTCATTTTATCACTTCAATAAAACCGATCCGTACAAACTTTTTGAGCTGCCTTTCTTCTATAATTTAGCTCAAGAAACACCGCCACTTTATTTAGAAAATGAATCGGAAAGGCAAACCTTTATTGACTTTTTTCAAAAAGCAATTACTGAAAATCAATTGAAATTAGCTGATAATGAGGAAGTTATTAGGGCGTTGTTAGATTTAATTTTGATTCAAAGTAAACGAATTTATCCAGTTGGAGTGATTGATGAACAAACTCATAAAGGGAGAATTTTAGTGAAGCGTTTTAAGCAATTAATCGAAGAAAAATGTCAGGAGAATTTATCGGTGAAACAATACGCAGATTTGCTGACGATAACGCCCAATCACCTCAGCGAGACGGTCAGAAATGTAACGGGTAGAACGTCAACGGATTTGATTAATGATAGAATGGTTATGGAAATTAAGCGATATTTGACTCATACGGATTTAGGAATTTCTGAAATTGCTTATAAACTAAACTTCTCTGACCAATCGTATTTTTCAAAGTATTTCAAGAAATTGACTGGACTTTCGCCTTTAGAATTTCGGAGGAGTTTAAACGGAAAAATTGTCTGAGCGACCCTGTCTGAATTTGGATTCGTCAGATTTATGGATTTTTAGGATTATACTCGACTAATAATCCAAAAAATCCTTTAATCTGGTGAATCCAAATTCAGACAAA
>JAYVIV010000102.1:0-13293 GCA_043769985.1 Arcicella sp. | reverse complement strand
AAGTTATCCAAATCTATACGAAGTAATTTTTGAACGATTTGAGGTCTAAAACCGCAATTTAGCATCGCTAAATGAGGATTTTAGTAACGAAAAATCATTTAAAAAGGACGAGTAGAGATGGATAAGTTATTTAATTTCAGTTAATTATTTAAAAGTTATGAAAAAAATTTATTCACTTGCCTGTCTGGTCGCATTAAGTATTATTTTACTGAGCGTTAGTTCCTTCCAAATTCAAGACGAAACATCTCTGAAAAAAGAAAAATCTTTAGAATCTTTTAAGCAGATGCTGACGGTGATAAAACACCCTCGTTGCATGAATTGCCACCCTTCCGATGATCACCCAAGGCAAGGAGATGACCGACACGTTCATCTTTTTGATGTCCAGCGTGGAGAAGACAATGAAGGTTTGGCAGCCATGCGTTGTAATACTTGCCATCAAAAAACGAATAATCCCTATTCAAACGTACCAGGAGCCCCCAAATGGCATTTAGCACCCATTGGCATGGCTTGGCAAGGACTTTCTGATTCACAAATTGGCGAATCCATTTTGAATGAAAAAACTAATGGAGGTAAAAATTTGGAAGAATTGGTACATCACATGACTAAAGATACACTCGTTTTATGGGCATGGAATCCTGGGAAAGGACGTGCTTTACCCCCTTTGAATCAAGCGCAATTTGCCAAAGCAGTGAAGGATTGGGCGGATAATGGGGCGGTGGTAAAATAAGTTTTTAGTTGTGATTTATTAAGTTGTGAATTTCGCTTGTTTATCTATAGGCGAACTTCCCGAAAGTAGAAATAACTTTCGGGAAGTTATATAACCCGAATTATTATTATTTAATTAAACTCCTCAAAAAATGAAAATAGATTTTACCATTAATGGCATTCCAAAAACAGTTGACGTGCCTAAAAATATGCCATTGTTGTGGGTCATTCGTGACGTTCTCGACATGAAAGGAACCAAGTTCGGGTGTGGGCAAGCGGCTTGCGGAGCTTGCACCGTACACATTGATGGAGATGCTATTCGTTCTTGCTCTTTTGCGGTACAATACGCTCAAAATAAGCATATTACAACCATAGAAGGGCTTTCTTCGGGTGAAAAATTACACCCAGTTCAACAGGCTTGGATTGAGGAAATTGTTCCCCAATGTGGGTATTGTCAGCCAGGATTTATGATGTCAGTTGCTAATTTACTGGATAAAATACCGAATCCAACCGATGAAGAAATTGACGATAACATCACTAATATTTGCCGTTGCGGAACGTATTATAGAATGCGAAAAGCCATTCATCGTGCGGCTTCAATCAAATCTTCTCAACAATAATTATTCCCTAAAATTTAAATAAAATGGAAAAGAAAACGGTAAATCGTAGAGGTTTTATCCTCAAAACGGGCGTTGGTCTGGGGGTGTTATTGGGCGTTGGCGTTATTGCCTGCGGACCACTCAGAAGAACAATTGCTCAAAAAGCGGATGAAGGTCCTGTTGGTTATAAAAATGAATATGAAGCCTATATATGGTTTGAATTACAGAAAGATGGAACGATAGTGTTGCATTCCCCAAAAGTTGAAATGGGGCAAGGAATTTTTACTGCCTTGGCTCAAATCGCAGCCGATGAGCTTGAAATGGACTTTAAAAACATTAAAGTTGTTCATGCAACCACTACTCACGGCCCCATTGATTCACTCTCAACGGGTGGGAGTTTGACGGTTGCGAGTCTCTATCAACCGCTTAGAGAATTAGCTGCCACCATGCGTGAGATGATAATTGTGAATGCTTCAACCATCTTAGGGGTGCCTCCAATTTCTTTGAAAGTGAAAAATGGTGAGGTCATTGGGGCAAACGGAAAATTAACTTTTGCTGAAATCGCTTCAAAATCAACCAATTGGAATATAAAAATTGAAGCACCTGTTTTGAAATTGAGTAAAGACTTTACAATTATTGGAAAACCGCTTCCTCGTATTGATTTAGTACCAAAAGTGAAAGGGGAAACGCTCTACGGCATTGATTCCACTTTCCCGAATATGCTTTACGGGTCAGTGGCTCGTTCGCCCGTTTTTGGTGCAATCTTTAAAAGTGCAGAAGCAGGAAATGCTTCAAATATGCCTGGGGTTGTGAAGGTTATTATTGAAAAGAACTTTGCGGGAGTAGTGGCAACTTCTCGAGTGCAAGCTGAGGATGCTAAAAAAGCCTTGAAAATTAATTGGGAGATGCCCAGTAAATTAGTGCAACAGGCCGATGTGGATGCTTTGGTGAAAGTGGGAGTTGGAAAAGGTGTTAAAATCCAGAAGGAGGGAAATACTGGTATTTTGGAAGAGGAAGGAACTATTACAAAAGAGTATTTTAGTCCATTGGGTGTTCATGCACACATCGAACCTAACGGTGCGGTTGCCTTTTATCAAGATGAAAAAATAGTGATAAAAATGAGTACTCAAGTGGCCAGTATCACTCGTGATGAAGTGGCAAAAGCCTTGAAATTAGAAAAAGAGAACGTTGATATTCAATCTCAATATTTGGGAGGAGGTTTTGGTAGAAGACTACAAACGCCACACGCTATTGAAGCCGCTCTGATGTCAAAAGCTGTTGGAAAGCCAGTACACGTATTTTTTGAACGTACTGAAGAATTTCAAAATGGTGTTTTACGTCCACCAACGCACAACGTTTTAAAGGCAAAATTGGATGCAAATGGAACGATAGAAGCCATTGAACATCATACCGCAAGTGCCGACGTGGCTTTTAATTCCGCCATTTTAGCCAATATTTTCAAACCCTTGAGTTCATCCATTGGAGAAACAATTGTTGGGGCAGATTTTGGTGCTTGGCGTGGAGGGATGATTCATTACAAAAATATCAAAAATTATAGCACAACTGCCTACCATAAAGAACTTCCTTTTCAGACCTCTTGGTGGCGTGGTTTGGGGCTTTTAGCAAATACTTTTGCCATAGAATCTTTCATGGATGAACTTGCTTATCAATCAAAACAAGACCCCTTGACATTCAGATTAAAACACCTTACTGATGATGCAAGAGGGCAATCAATTAAAAATGTTTTGAAAGCAGCCTGTGAAAAGGCAGGATGGGGAAAACCACTTCCAGAAGGTCGTGCGATGGGTTTAGCCTGTTCAATTGACGTGAATACACCAGTGGCACAAGTGGCAGAAGTTGAAATTATTAATGGTCAAATTAAGGTTAAGAAAGTAACTTGTGCGATTGACCCAGGTATAATTATCAATCCAGACGGTGTAAAAGCACAGTCGGAAGGAGCAATTATTATGGGTTTGAGTGCCACACTCTTTGAGGAAGTAACCATTAAAGACGGAAAAGCAATACCTAATGCTTTCGGGTATTATCCAATGGCATACATGCGTGATGCCCCTGAGATTGAGGTAGTATTATTATCAAGCGGCGATGTTCCCCGTGGCGTTGGCGAACCTCCTATTGGGCCAATCGGAGCGGCAATTGCCAATGCGGTTTTTAGTTTGACAGGCAAAAGATTGAATAGAATTCCTTTGCGAATGCCAGTTTCGTAGATTTTGTTCAAAGAGCATCAAAGAGTTTTCACGGAGTTTCACCAAGTAATTATCTTCTTGGTGAAACTCTCTTTTGTTTTCAAAAGTATTTAAAAATGATTATTTAATTAATTGTAAATCAGATACTTAACACTATAATTTAACCTAATGGGGCAATTAAAATGTCCGTATTTAAAATTCTCCTACAACCTTAACTTCATTTAGAAAATTTTTGTAATTTTATATTGTTATAGACAAAACATTACGACAAATAAAATACAACCACCAAAACGACATAATTTTAGGGTATTTAATCTTGTATCCCAAAATTATTGACAAACATGAATAAACTACTTTTGGTAGCTTTTGTAATCCTTACAAACTCTGTTTTCGCTCAAACTTTCATGGCACAAACCGACCCCCCGATGTTAGGGAAAGTTTGTCCAGAATTCTCCATGTCCGTCATAACACCGAATGGTACGGAGAAAAATCTTGCATTAAGTGAACTTCGTGGAAAAATTATTATAATGGAATTTTGGGCAACTTATTGTGCCCCTTGCCTTCCCTCTTTAAAACATTTCGATAAACTACAAGCTCAATTTGGAAATGCCGTAAAATTCATTGCCATTTCAGAAGAAAATCGGGATAAAGTTGATGCGTTTATAGCAAAACGAGGAAATAAAAATATTACTTATGCGATGGATTGGGGACGTAAATTGAACGATATGTTCTATCATCATTTTATCCCACACACCGTAGTGATTGACCAAGATGGTGTGGTTCAAGCTTTTTGTTCACCTGATGAAATCGACCAGTTTGTGATTGGTAAATTAATCAATCGTAAACCCGTTTCATTTACGATGAAACATGAGTACCAACAAGCCTCATACACGCAATCAACGGGTGTTTTGCAGAATTATGACCAGCCAATTATCGTAAATAAACCCAAAAAACAAACCTATAAAATTGAATTTTCCAACTATAAAGAAGGGTATGCTACTGAATTTGTTAAAGAATCTTCCTCTGAATATAAGTTTGTAAATTGCCCATTGACATTAATTTATCAGATTTTATACGACCAAAAAACCAGTAGAGTTTTATTAGAAGTGAATGATAAATCGATGTACTCGTTTGAAAATCATAATCTTTATTGTCTGGAATTAAGCGTTCCAGATTTTATTGGTAAGAATATTCAGGAAGTAGGTTTGCAACAATTAGAATCACTTTTTCCTTTAAAATCGAAAATAGAGGTACGAATCCAAAAGGTTTTTTCAATCCAAAAATCAGATATTCAAGGAGCTTTGAGCAGTGTTGATAGTACAGGAATTATTCAGAAAAATTTGACTATCAAAGACTTAATGAATTATTTGGAAAGTAATCCTCAATTGGTTGGAAACTTACCAATCATTAACGAATCGGGTCTGCCCGACAACACGCTGATTGATTTAGACTGGTTTCAGAATTATCCTGACTCCATCGAAAATCGTTTGAGAACTCTTGGACTTCACGGAGAAATAAAAATGGCAGACATTGCTTGTTTAGTACTTTTTGAACCAAGAACGGTTAGCAAAAATGAGTAAAAATTTTGCGTTAAATTCATTGTTGTAACAAAACAATTTCCTCAAAATCCTCTGAAAGTTTGTGGCTTAATCTTTCGAAAATTTAAAATATTTCACGTAAGTTTCATGATTTTTAGGATTTAGATGATAGGTTTCAATTGATTTTACCGTTGTAACAGCCTCCTCCAAATATGCTTTAAAAGATTTATAAGTTTTCAAAAATAAGTTCTAAAAAATTATACGGTCGTTGTCCTTTTGAAGGACGACGACCGTATAATAACAAAAAATATAAAATACTATTCAAATGACCCTACTAACCATTGCCATCTGTATCGGACTCTTAGTTTTATTAATTACTTGGGGAAAAATAAATCCATTCTTAGCTTTTCTTATCGTATCAATTCTTGCAGGAATTGCCACTGGAATACCCATCGAAAATATCAGTAAATCTCTTCAAAAAGGTATTGGAGATATGTTGGGTTCCTTAGTTATTGTGATTGCCTTGGGGGCGATGTTAGGAAAAATAGTGGCAGAAAGTGGTGCTGCTCAACGAATTGCGTCAGTGATGATGAACATTTTTGGAGAAAAAAATATTCATTGGGGGTTGGTCTGCACGGGTTTTATTATTGGTATTCCACTTTTCTACAATGTGGGTTTTGTGTTAATGATTCCTTTAATTTTTTCGGTAGTTAATCAATACAAATTACCTGCTGTTTATGTAGGGCTCCCGATGTTGGCTTCTCTTTCGGTTGCTCACGGATTTTTGCCTCCGCATCCTTCACCAGCTGCATTAGTTGCTCAATTTAGTGCTAATATGGGTATCACTTTATTGTATGGATTTGCCATTGCAATTCCTGCTATCATTATTGGAGGACCCGTTTTTGCGACAACTTTGAAGAAAATCCCTTCAAAACCATTGAAGACATTTCAAAATGAAACGCTTCCTGAGGAGCAATTACCAAGCACTTTCAACAGTTTTTTTACTGCACTTTTACCCGTATTTTTATTAGCTTTCACAACGATTGTGGCGGTTTACACAAAAAATAATCCTACCTTAAAATCCATTGGCTCTTTTATTGGCGACCCACAAATTGTGATGTTAATATCAGTAGCAGTAGCCACTTATACGCTCGGAATTAATATGGGTTTTACCATGAGAAAAATCATGGATTATTATACCCATGCCGTGAAAGATGTATCGATGATTTTGTTGATTACGGGTGGGGCAGGAGCTTTGAAACAAGTTTTAGTGGAAAGTGGTGTAAGTAATGAGATTGGCAATATCTTAAAAGAACTTCCACTTAACCCATTGATTGTAGGTTGGTTAGCTGCCGCTGTTATACGTATATGCGTAGGGTCAGCCACAGTGGCGGGACTCACAACGGCGGGAATAATTGCTCCAATGGTTCAACAAACGGGGGTGAATCCAGAGTTGATGGTACTGGCAATTGGTTCGGGAAGTTTAATGTTTTCGCACGTGAACGATCCTGGATTTTGGTTATTCAAGGAGTATTTTAATTTAAGTATTAGAGATACCATTCGCTCATGGTCAATCATGGAGAGTATCGTGTCGGTGGTGGGAATTATTGGCGTGATGATTTTGAATTTTGTGGTGTAGGAAAATAATGTGAAACAAAATGATAGACCACAGATTGTAGAGATTAAATCAATATACACGGATAAAATTTATAAAAATCCGTGTAAATCCCTTTAATCTGTACAATCTGTGGTCTAATCGTTACCGCTTAATCTGTTTCTTCTCAACTTCCTTCGTCATTTTCTGACCTAATTCAGGCGTGATTTCAAAGGTTTTATAAACCGAAAATTCATCAACCGTTGGGTCTAATTTTTGAATGGCAGGATGCTTTGTGTCAAATTCTCTATCGCCAATGATGGTATTATATTCTGCTTCTTTTAATCCACCCATATTGTCAGAATAATCATTGAAGCGAACATTTGCATTTTTGTTGGCTAATTTTCCCCCTTCCCAACTCACAACATTTCCCCCTAAATCCCAACCAATTCCCGTTATTGTGAAGGTTTTACCATTCAAAGCAATCACCTCAGACATTTTCATTCCCAAACGTAAACCAAGTTTTGAAACCCATGGACTTGTGTTTTTCAATTTTGCATTTTCATCTAATCGGCCTTTCACAACTACATCCTGAATTTGTTTAAACTCCTTGCCATCTTGCCAGTAAATGTGAACTTCTTTATCGGTATCTGCAAATAGTTTTGTGGTTTCAAAACTGCCTTCTCCTGTCTCAAATGTGGCTTTTTTAATAATGTTAATTGCCCCGTATTTCTTTTCAAGACTCTCTAAATCAACACAATCCAAAACATCTTCAAGATACATTGTTTTAGAAACCGATGAATCTGTTTTGATAGTATCAATCTTGGTTGTAATAGTAGTGTCAGTCGTCTCGATAGTGGTTTTAGTTTGCGTACAACCCAAAATATAAAATGATAAAAAAAGTAAAGAGGTTATTAGTTTCATTTATTTGTTGATTAAAAATTTATCTTTATGCTCAAAAATAAGCAAAAGACTTATAATTCCAAATTTATTTTATTTTCAGTTAATGAAATTAATTTTAATACGAAAAAAAATCTCGAAATTTGCATTGTCTATAAAAACGATAGACTTTATATATTATGAAATTCAAATTGACATTATTGCTCTTTTTTCTAAGTTACTTAACCTATTCCCAAAGTAACACGGCTTATCAAAATCTTTATTGGATAAGATACTATAATCAATTAACCCTCAATCCAAAATTAACTTGGCACAATGAAATTGACATGAGAAGATTTATGAAAAATAGTCGTCTTCACCATGTCATTGCTCATTCTCATTTGCATTATAAAATTTTGCCCATTTTAGATGCAGCTTTTGGATTAACCTTTTCTCAGCAAAACCCCCAATTTGCTGATGCTACAAGTAATTTGAGTGTTCCTGAATTTAGATTGTTTCAAGAAGTTACCAGTAGTTTAGCTTTTAGTAAAAGAGTCCTCCTCAATCATCGTTTTAGATTAGATGAGAGATTTATTCGTAAAAATAATGGTATCATTTTATTAGAGGGCAATGACTTTAATTTTCGATTCCGCTTTCGACCCCAACTAAACATTATTTTGGGTAAATTAGAAAGTAAAACACCTACTAACTTAAAAATTTCTGATGAGATAATGGTGAATTTTGGGGGAGAAATTCTTTACAATCACTTTGATCAAAACCGTGTGTATGTGGCTATTGAAAAAGGATTGTCTAAGAGTTTTTCATTGGAAATGGGATATATGCACTGGTATCAACAGCGGGCAAGTGGGAAGGATTTTTTTGAGAGGAATATTTTAAGACTAACTGTTCTACATAAAATAAAACTTTAGTCTAAATTAACCACTAAGCCGTCATAAGCTAAGTTAATATACGAAGGCAGCTGATCATTGACCTCTCGGTGTAAACCCATTTGATGGCTAATATGCGTAATATAGCCTTGTTCGGGAGCAATTTTTTCTAATACCTCAACGGCCTCTGCCAAAGTGTAATGCGACAAGTGTTCTTGCTTTCTCAAAGCACCAATCACTACAACTTTCGAACCTTTCACTTTTTCGAGTTCGTCTTCCGAAATAAAATTTACGTCAGTAATGTAGGTAAAATCTTTTATACGAAAACCAAATACGGGTAATTTGTAGTGCATTACTTCAATCGGCAAAATATCAACTCCTTCCACTTGAAAAGGCTGATTATTGATTTCATTAAGCGTGATTTGAGGTGTTCCTGGATATTTTATTTCAGTAAAAGCATAATGAAATTCCTGCTTTATTTGTTCTAATACTTGTTTTCTTGCATAAATAGGCATATCACGTTTTTGGAAAAAATTATATGCCCTCACATCATCCAGTCCAGCAGTATGATCTTTGTGTTCGTGTGTAAAAAGAATTGCATCTACATTTTTAACCCTTTCTCGCAACATTTGCTGACGGAAATCGGGACCTGTATCCACAACAAAACTCTTCCCATCTACTTCAATGTGAATGGAAACTCGTAGTCGTTTGTCTCGAAAATCAAGGGATTGGCAAACCTCGCACCCACAGGCGATTACGGGAACGCCTTGGGATGTACCAGTGCCTAAAAAGGTGATTTGCATTTTTTTATAGGTATGAGGTATGAGGTAGTAGTCATGAGGTAGTAGATATGAGATAGTAGGTATGATGTTATAAATATAAGATAGTAAGTCTTAGGTCTTAGGTTTCTGGAGAATATTATCAACCTAATATTTATTACTCTATAACTTTTATTTTATGCCAACTACCTTATGCTTACTACCTACTACCTCATACCTACTACCTCATACCTAAACATTATTCCGTTAAAGCTTTAACTTGTGCAACTAAGGCATCGAAATTCAATGGTTTTGCCAACATATCGTCAAAACCAGCTTCTTTGAAGTCGTCCATTGAATAATTACGAGCGTTTCCCGTAATAGCAATCATCGGCAATTTCGCTTTTTTCTCATCTTTCAATCCACGAACGGCTTTTGCACACTCCATTCCGTCCATTACGGGCATATTGATGTCCAACAAAAGAATATCAAAATCCTCTTTTTCAAGGGCATCTAATACTTGCTGACCGTTTTTTACTGAATGAATTTCAAAGTTTTGAAATTCTAATATTTTCTTAGCAAGGTTTTGGATAACAGAGCTATCTTCGGCAATTAAGACTTTTTTCATATTAAACTTAAAATTAATTATGGTGGTAAAGATAGAAAATGATTTCGGTTTTCATTTGTTGATGATAGTAACTTTTACGAAAAGTATAATTTTAATACCAAAAATACTTCAATTTACCTTAAAAACGCAAAAATGTTCATGATTCATTAATGTTGAAATACCTTTCTTCTAATAAATTATGGAAAAATGATTATCTCAATTTTTCATTCTCTAAATGTCTGGTAGCATCCCTTTTCGTTTTTTTATCCAAATTTTTCTGTAAAGCCTCGGTCAAATTGATTCCAGTTTGATTGGCAAGACATATTAATACGAAAAGTACATCAGCCATTTCATCACCCAAATCTTTATTTTTATCTGATTCTTTTTCCGATTGTTCTCCATAACGTCGAGCAATAATTCTGGCAACTTCTCCAACTTCTTCCGAAAGCATTGCCATGTTTGTTAATTCATTAAAATACCGAACACCAACGGTTTTAATCCATTCATCAACGGTTTTTTGGGCTTCTTCTATGGTCATTCTGATTGATTGTTTTACTGAAATAACTCCCCATAAAACCGCCAAATAAGCACGGCAAGGGCGAAATATAGGTAATAAATTGAAATACAGTGAACTTTAAAGGTTTAATTTCCATGAATTGACACATGAAAAACCCGACAAAAATGCCTATCACTAATTGTAAAGTAGAAATCCAACCTTTTTTCGGTTGTAAATACCCCAAGATTAAAGCAAAAATAAAAATCATTAAAAGTGGAAAATGTATTACATCACTGCGAAGATTCACTCCAATAATAACTACTGTGAAAACAAGGGCTAAAAGTGTGTTACGAATCATATTTTATTTTTTGAATCTAAGATAATTGTGACTGGTCCATCGTTTACGAGGGACACTTTCATATCTGCCCCAAACTCACCTGTTTGAATAGTTTTTCCTAAATCTTTTTCTAATTGATGAATCATTTTTTTGTATAAAGGAATGGCAATTTCAGGGCGTGCAGCTTCAATAAAACTTGGTCGATTGCCTTTTTTTGTACTGGAATGAAGCGTAAACTGGCTGATTAGGAGGATATTACCGCCGATAGTGGCTAAGTCTAAATTCATCTTAGCATCTTCGTCTGAGAAAATTCTCATACCTACAATCTTCTTAGAAATCCATTCCACATCCTCTTGTGTGTCCGTATGAGTGATACCTAAAAGCACTAAAAATCCTGCTTGAATTTCTCCTTTAATAACACCCTCAATTTTGACCGAAGCCTCGGAAACTCTTTGAATTATTGCAATCATTTTTGTAGTAATAAATAAACAATTAACAAATAAACGCCATAACCCAAAAGATCATTTGTAATAGTGATGAATGGACCCGAAGCAATGGCTGGATTAATATTGAATCTGTTTAGTATCAATGGAGTAACAGTACCCATCAATGAGGCCAACATAACGATTGAAAATATTGACAATGAGACTGTTAAGGCAAGTGCGGCATCAATGTTACCAACTAATAATGAACCGCCAAAGGCAAATATTCCAGCAAGAAAAGCATTAAATAAAGCTACTTTTATAACCTTTAAAAGTCGTTCTCCCAAGGGTGTATCAATGCCAGATTTATCTGACAAACTTTGTACGATAATGGAAGATGATTGAATACCAACATTTCCACCAGTTGAACCAATTAAGGGTATAAAAAAGGCAAGAGCGGGAATTGCTTTAAGCATTTCACTAAAATTGCCAATCAATTTTGCCGCCAAAAAACTCCCACACATCCCCCCAATCAACCACGGAAGGCGTGAACGTACTAATATCCAAACACTATCATCTTCCTCAACATCCTCCGAAATACCTGTCATGGCTTGAACATCCTCTTGAGCTGATTCAGTGATAAAATCCACTACATCATCAATGGTAATTCTGCCCAATAATCGTCCTTGAATGTTTACAACTGGCACGGCATCCAAATCATATTTTTGCATGACATTTGCTACTTCTTCACCTGTTGCGGTAGTTTTCACTGAAACTATATCATCAGTATAAATATCAGCAATTTTAGAACCTCTTTTTGCCAAAATAATCTTCTTCAACGATACACGACCTTGTAAAATTAAATCGTCATCAACTACATAGACTGCCGTAACGTTTTCAACATCTTCTGCTTGTCTCCTTATTTCCTCAACACACTCAGTTACAGACTGTTTGATATTAATTTTAACTAATTCTTTTTGCATTAATCCACCCGCCGAATCTTCGTCATAGTGCATTAAATCATTCACAAAACGAGCCTGTTCCTTATCCTTTAGCAAACCAATTATATCTTCTGAAATATCTTTAGTTTGCTCATTTAATATATCAACGGCATCATCCGAATCAACCAAATCAACGTATTCAGCTATTTCTTGGGGCGTAAAATTTTTCAGAAATTTCTTACGGTCATCTGCATCAAGATTAGTGATTATTTCCGCTCCAATCTTTTTATCTAATAATCTAACTAAATAATGAGATTCTTCCCCGTTCAATTCATACAAAATATTGGTTATATCAGCGGGATACAACTCATCCATTTCAGTAAGGATAAAATTATTATCTTGCTGATTTATGGCACTTTGTAGTTTTTCGAGATACTCTTTTGTGAGTTCAAAAGGCGTAAGCTCGAAGGGTTGATTGGTGATTTGCTCCATAAGATTATGGTATTAAATGTTGTTCTGAATAAATTTTACTGACTATAAATCCTCCTCCGTCCAATCATCAATTTGTTTACTTTCATTATCAAAATTTACCCCAATTCCTACAATCCTTTTACCCGAGTTTTGATATTTAGAGGCGTATTTTTTAGCCTTAATTTGGTCAATTCCTTCTTGTGCGGTTTTATTAAATTTGAATTCAAAGATAAAAACATTGCTTGGAGTCTCTACAACGGCATCCGCTCGTCCTTGCGAAGAGTGAACTTCACTGTTGATTAACATTCCTAAGTAACTGAAAATCAAGTGGATAAGTCCATGATAAAGTCCTTCCGATTGTTTCAGATAAGTCTCAGAAGGTAAATCTGCCAAAATAGAATTAATGATGGTTTTGACGGTTTCTAAATCTTTTTCGAGAAATGCCTTATTCAAATCCCGCATGGTTCTTCCCGTATTTGTCCGATGTGGATTTCGTGCCAAATCACTTATCAAAAACTGATACATACTTTCACGGACTTCTTTATTGGGATAATCCAAAACCATCTCTCCCGTCATAACGTCCATTTCTTTAACAGTTAAATAGCCCGTTTGAAAAAGTAGTGGAACTAATTCGATGTTATCAAGGTCAAATTTATCCAAAGTAATACTATCAACTACGGTGTTTTCAACATTATACAACACTTCTGTACGCATTTTATCAACCAAAAAACGTGGACTGCCCGTAGAAAACCAAAAATTACGGAATACTTTTTGGTCTAAAAAATTAAGTGTTCCGAAAGGGTTATAAACTTTATTAATTCCATCCCATGAAAAACCATTGTACCAAATCTTCAT
>JAYVIV010000101.1:0-3791 GCA_043769985.1 Arcicella sp. | reverse complement strand
CCATTACAACATTCACAACCCTTTTGAAACCCATAGAAGAGCAATTGACTTCTATGTCAGCAAAAATAGACTTAGATAGCGGTTCTAAGAAATTATTTTTCAAAGACTTTACTAAAAAGATTTTATTTTGCTTTATTTATCAAGTAAATTCTCTGCGAAGTCTATCGACAGAATTACAAACCAATGAAGTTTGTAAGGGTTTATCCTTGGAATATACCCCATTTTCAACTTTGAAGGACGGATTCAATCGTTTTGATAGTATTCATTACAAAAATATTTTCGAGAATTTAGTCAAGAATCTCCCCCTATTCAAAGTCTCCTATTTGGAGGAAATGGGGATTTTTAAAGTCATTGATGGTACTTTGCTTCCAACACTCCTTCACATGAGTTGGACAGAGTATCGTCGGAATAAAAATGCCTTTAAACTTCATGTTAGTTTTGAATTAAACCGTATGATACCTACTGAATTTTGGCGAGGAACGGGTAATTCTTGTGAGAGAAGTATGTTCCTCAAAATGATTCAAAGTGGAATCACGTATATTGCTGATAAAGGATATTTTTCGTTTGATTTAGTCCAAAAAGTGATTGAGTTGAAGGCTTTCTTTATTCTTAGAGTCAAAGAAAATATGCTCTTCGAAAAACAGGAAAACCTCGAAATTGGCTTGAATATGCCTGTTTGTTTTAAAAATGTGAGCGATTCTATTGGTGTTTTTAAAAATGACCCTAATCAAAATAAACTCAGGTTAATTCAGTTTCAAGTTTGGGAGAGTTGTTTTATGATTGCAACCAATCGATTTGATTTATCAACCTTGAACATTATTATTCTGTATGCTTATCGTTGGCAAATTGAGCTATTTTTTAAATATCTTAAAAGAACGTTACATGGTATTCATCTGTTGAATCATTCTGAAAATGGCGTAGAAATACAGTTCTATCTAATGATGACTTTGGCTGTTTTACAACTAAATTTCAAACAAACTTGTCAAGCGGTTCAAAATATTGTTCCTTTTTTTCAAGATTTTCATCAGGCAAATAAACAAATTCAAGCATTTGGAGGTACTTCTCCATCAGATTGGATTCAAAAAAATGCCAAACCTCTATATGTTTTTTGGAAAATATCTAAAAATTGGTTGTTGGTACTTAAAAACTCTTTAACAAAAACTATTGATAATCAATTAGTTATACTGTTTTCAACCGCTTAACAAATAGCGTACCGCTCAGTAATGGCTTTTTTACTAAAAACTATATTATCGAACCGATAAATTTCCTCTAATTTCACCCCCTGGATTTGCAGGTGTATGAAAGTTTACATACATAATACCGTTCAGCAAATCTGCTTCCTGTGCAGCAGTAAGTGGCGTTATGGTAGTATAAACAACTGGTGAGGTTAAGGTTGTCCCAAAATTGAAAGTTACTCCACCTGATCTGGTAGCATTCGTTGGAACTACTTGCGTGTGAATATGTCCTGCCGTTGGTGTAATTCCTACAAGCGTAGAAGATATTGACAAAATCTTAGTCGTTTGATTATATGTTCCAGTAGTCGTTCCAGTCGCAGATGAAACAACCGCAGGGACTTCATTAGCTCCTGAAAGCGTAGTTGAAACTTGATAAATTTTGTCTGGATTCACCACAACTTCATCTTTTTTGCAAGAGAATACTACCGCAGAAATTGCGATTAATGAAAATAATAATGATTTTTTCATGAGAATTTAATTTTTGTGAAATTTGAAAATGATTTTTGTAAAAATGATGTTACATTATACATACGATAATAAACTCATTACGGTTGCTTTTGTTAATATAATTCAGTCAATAATTCATTATCCCAATCTAAAGTTATAAAAATACCACAATAAAATTCAATGGCAAAACGAAATTTCGGGGCAGAAGTATCCCCAGAAGACAAGAAAAAAGTGAGTAAAGAAGGCTTCCAGAAAGCACTTAAAATTTTCAGATTCACCCTTCCCTACAAAGGAACTTTCTTTGTAGGTTTTATATTTTTAATCCTTTCACAGATAACCTCCATGAGCATTCCTTTGCTAATGGGGCAAATGGTTGGGGCAATTGTTTCACCACAAAAGTCTGATAGTCAGGGCATTGCAAATATACCAACGAATGGGTTTAGTCAGAAAATTGAAGGTTTTTTAAATCCCAATTCCACGCAACTAACACTCAATGATGTAACTTTCCTTTTTGCATTCTTATTAATTCTGCAAGCGATTTTCTCCTTTTTTAGAGTTTATACTTTCACAAAGGTTTCTGAACAATCCATGCGAGATTTACGGAAAACACTCTACACAAAAATAATTACCTTACCGATTCCTTTCTTTGAAAAAAACCGAGTTGGGGAATTAATGAGTCGTATCACAACTGATATTACGCAACTGCAAGATGTACTTTCAATAACGTTGGCAGAATTTTTCCGTCAGATTTTCACGCTTGTGGGTGGCATAATCTTGATTTCTTTTCTTTCGAGTAAACTCACGATGTTTATGCTTCTTACATTTCCATTTTTAGTGGTTGCGGCGATTATTTTTGGTAGGTTTATTCGTAAAAATTCTAAGAAAGTACAAGATGAATTGGCTTCTACAAACATCATTGTGGAAGAGACTTTGCAGTCAATAAATGTGGTTAAAGCCTTCACAAACGAAGATTTGGAGGTAAAACGATACAGTTCATCGGTTCAAAAAGTGGTGGATTATGCCATGAAAGCTGCCACATTCAGAGGAGCATTTATTTCCTTCATCATCTTCGTATTGTTCGGTGGAATTGTGGGTGTTGTTTGGTATGGTGGTAATTTGGTTTTGCAAGGAGAATTAGCTTTCAAAGATCTTTTTACGTTCATCATCTACACAGGTTTCATCGGTGGTTCAGTCGGTGGATTGGGTGATATGTATGCCCAAATTCAAAAAACGGTTGGTGCTTCGGAGCGGATTTTAGAAATTTTGGAAGAGAAATCGGAGATTGAAGTGGGGTCGTCGTCTATGATGAATGAACCCACAAACACGTTGTTGTCTGTGTCTTCACAGACAACCGAATTTGACTTGGCATTGTCTGTGAGGACACAGACAACAACAGGTACTCAATATTCAATCGAAGAGTTAAAATCGGATTCCGTTTCAGTGTCGAAAGTTCCCCCTTCGGGGGCGGAGGGGGCTATTGTCTATCAAAACGTTGCCTTCTCTTACCCATCACGTCCAGATATGGAAGTTTTGCGAAATATTAATCTTGAAGTAAAAGCGGGTGAAAAGATTGGTTTAGTGGGATATTCTGGAGCTGGGAAATCAACGATTGTTCAATTATTGATGCGATATTATAAACTAATAGGTGGACAGATTTTGGTGGATGGTAAGAATATCAATGAATATAACCTGACGGATTTACGTAAAAATATTGCCATTGTACCACAAGAAGTAATGCTTTTTGGAGGAACAATTTACGAGAATATAGCCTATGGAAATCCACAAGCCTCTGAAAATGAGGTAATTGAAGCGGCAAAAAAAGCCAATGCGTTTGATTTTATAGAATCATTCCCTGAGAAATTCCAGACCATCGTAGGCGAACGTGGCGTGAAACTCTCGGGTGGACAACGTCAGCGAGTAGCCATTGCCAGAGCCATTTTAAAAGACCCTGCCATTTTGATTTTGGACGAAGCCACCAGTGCCTTAGATTCTGAATCGGAAAAACTGGTGCAAGATGCGTTGGACACTTTAATGCAAAACCGCACAACCATCATCATTGCTCACCGTTTGGCAACCATTAGAAATGTTGATACAATTTACGTTTTGAAA
>JAYVIV010000100.1:0-8138 GCA_043769985.1 Arcicella sp. | reverse complement strand
TTGATGGCATTTTGAGGGGAATAGCATCGGGCAACGTTTGTCGCTATTTACCGAAAAATACCATCGAAATATCAGCAAAAGAAACTTAGAAACCGTTATAACTTATTGTTTACACGTTTCTAAGTTATTAATTTTCAAGTAATTGACAAAAATCTACATCAAATTACTAACTGTAATTCTAACATCTACTGACTCCAAAGAATGTTCATTTTCTTTAATGGAATGATTTGAAATTAATGTTGTAAAAATATTTTTCTTTGTATTAGTAGCATTTCTAAAAACCGATTTTCTCCATTTTAACTGGCTTGCATATTTTTTGGTAATCTCAAAACTTGATTCATAAAACTTGCACTCACAAAGATTGATAGTCATATCTTTTCTATCAATAATCAAATCTATCTGAAAACCATCTTCCGTTTTATCTCCTACATGGCGGTATGAAGACGTTTCTGTATAGACATTTTGCACGCCCATCGCCTTTTTAATTTCATTTACGTGCTTCATACAAAGCGACTCAAAAGCATATCCAGACCATATTTTATAAGTTTGAGCGTTTGATAACATCTGCCAAATTCCTATATGAGCCTTTCGATTATCTTTAATAAATTTATGATAAAAAACCGAAAATTCATCTACCAGACGATAAATAGACCCTCTTTTCTTTTTTCCAAATGGACTTTCTTCCACTACAAACCCAGAAATCAACAATTCTTCTATTGTTCTTTGATAACTTCCTACCGAGTTGATTTTAGTTTTATTAACAATCTCTTCTCTTGTTAATCCTTGCTTTGAATTTGCCAATATTTCTACGATAGACTCATGATTTGCAGGAGATTCAAAAAGAGATTTGTATAAATTATCGTACTCGTTTCTAAGAATTCCACTTTCTAAAAAACACATTCTCTCAATAGTAACCGTTGGACTTTCCCCTTGCTTTATATTTTCTAAATAAAAAGGAATCCCCCCCATAATCATGTATATTTCAGCAATGGATGAATCAGTAAGTTTGATATTTTTTGAATACAAAAATTGTTTTGTTTCTGAAAGGGTAAAGGGGCTTAGTTTGATATGATGAGTCAATCTATTATGAAATCCACCTTTATCATTAACAATTTTTTGAGTTATCCAAGAAGTCGAAGAACCACAAATGACTAAAATAAAATGAGATTCTTTGGAAAGAAAATCATTCCAAAGATGAGCTAATAGCTGAATAAAGCCTGATTTCGCTGTGTTCATCCACGGCAATTCATCTAAAAAAATGATTTGCTTTTTATTCTTTGATAGCGTTTTTAAATAGCTTTTTAGATGTAAAAATGTTTCTTGCCAATTTTGAGGAATGGTAAATATAGGTTTGTTTGAATACGCTGATATTTTTTCCGTAAAATTCACAAGCTGTGCTTTTAAATCTCCATCCTGAATTCCTGTAACTCTAAGGCAGATATTCTTTTTGTAAACTTCATCTATCAAATACGTTTTCCCGACTCTTCTTCTGCCTGTAATAGCAATAAAAGATGATTTTGAGCTATTCAAAGCTTCATTTAATTGGTCTATTTGCAAACCTCTTCCTACCATATATTTAGAATTATCTATCAAAAATACATACATAATTCCAAATATAAAAACCTATAATTGGAATTATGTATTAAAAAAACGTAGATAATTCCAAATGTAGGCTTAAAATCAGTAAACTACAACCCAACTTTACTATTTAAATTCCTCCAAAGAAAATAATAAAATGGATTCCAAGAAGTTGGTCGCCAAGCGAGTTTTGAGGCTTTATTATTCCAATCAATCAATGCTTTGAAAGAAGTTTGAAAACTATTTTTTGAAAATTCTTGTAGCGAATTTTCATCTGGATTATTGTCGAATAGTTTTTGCTCTTCTTCAATAAAACCACTTTGCAATTTCTTTTGGTCTTCCGAAATAATATTTTTTAGATTTGGATAATTTAGATTACCAAGGCGATATAACCTTTCAGAAATCCACCATAAAGTTTTGCGGTCAAATTTTACATCAGGGACTTGGTTCGTTTCATTTAAAACACCATTTTCTCCCAAGAAAAAAGGTTTATAAATGGATAAACATGGATTAGAAGTACCTGTCAACCAAATAGTTATGGGTTTGTCTTTTCGTATTTCAACAATCATTGAACCAACGGTATGACTTGGATTTAGCTTTCCAGTCGTATGCATACACACATCACTTGTATTAGCTTTATGTGGAGCAAATTTATTATTTGAAAGTTGATGAGATGATAAAATTTCGATAGCGGATTTTACTGAAAAATCTCTTTGATTTCCCCCTTGCATTGTTACTTTTTGACGAATTTTACAGCCACTTGCCCACGACATCAAAGGGTCGGAATAGGCTTTCATAAAATTAAAATTACCCGTTTTATACCATCCTTTCTCTCTGGCGAAACCAATGGCATTATCTGAGATTAAATCATAGTCTTCTCCTATCGTTAAACCGTTTGAAATACTTCCGTAATGTTTTGTATTTTTCGCAACCCATTCATTTCCAGCAGTTTCCAAAATCCATGCTTCTTCTTTATCGGCAATAATGAAGGAATTATGATAGAAAAAATCACGATTTTGATAACCTCCACAAGCATCTTGTCCATAAGATTTCAATAAATCTGTGATGCAAATCAGGGCTTCATGGGCAGTTTTCGAACGTTCAAGAGCGAGCCTCAATAAGTCCATACCTGTTAACCCTTTGATGGTTTTCTGAAATTTTACTTTCGTAAAAATGGCTTCGTTTCCAATCGTTACACCATGTTCATTTACGCCCATTTCGGCACCCCACATCCAGAAAGGTTTTGAAAGAATTACTTCAAAGGTTTGATTCACTTGGGGAACGTCAATATAGGTACAACGGAGTATTTTTTCGTTGTGTTTTAATCTGGGGAAACGCACAATTGCTTGTGCCTCATTGGGTTCACGGTCGGAGTTTTTACCAAAGATTAAGGAGTTATTTTTGGTAGCTGAAGGTAAGGCTATGAAGGTATCGCACATATTCAAAGAGGTTTATGAAGGAGTTGAGTGCAATTTAAGCATAAATTTAAACTTAATTGCAAAAGGACGGCATCGTTTGAAACGATGCCGTCCTTAAAATCAATGAATAAAATTATCTTTTTATTTCTCCTGCACCTCTAAACATAATCGAATTTGGAATCAATCCTACCAATTTCTTTTCAAAACTCACCGCTGGAATCCCCAACATATCTGAAACTTCATCGCCCATTAAAAACCGCATTTGAGCGGCTGGGAAGGATTTTAGTAAAGGATTTTCAATGAATTTCTCCATCGTATCTAATAATGCTTTTGTTAATAATTTACCTTCTTCGGAAGGTCTAAATTGTCGTTTGGCGATAACTTTATCCATCACAAAAGCCTCTCGTAAGTTACGGGGAATCAAAGCCTTATCAATACCCATAATTACGGAAACTACATTCCAAAAATGCAGATAAGCCTCTGAATCAGAATCCGCAAGCTCAATTCCCATTTTTCGCATTCCTCTGATGACAATATATGAAAATGCACCGTTTGTTCCTGCCATATCTTCTTGATTAACTGGTTTTCCCCAAGCTAAATCCCACGTGCCGTGATACTCCGTGAAAAATCGAATGGCAGCGTGCATAAGTCTGATCTTCAGTATTTTACGGATTGCTTCCCCGTTTGTCCAGTTTTTTTCTTGGGTAATTATTTGAACAAATTCCCCCGTCTCTTCCAATCTTTTTAAGGTATCGGTCGAAATTCTTTGAGACATTGCCAAGACCTTTGCACCATCTGCTCCTGCATAACAATATGGTAAGGAATAACAGGCTAACATCAATCCGATTTGATTTTGGTTTTCATTAAAAAACTTTATGCCCTTTTGCATTAATTTCTTGTCAGCAAAATCTGGAAGAAAATTATTTTGATTAATAAATTCGTTGATGATTTGATAGGTAGAGGTTGATTCTGAACTATTTAGCCACGAAAACATCAAACGAACTCCTGCGATTCCTTCGGCAGCATGAAGTTTTGAAATGACTTCATCAGCCAACAAGTCGCCCGTTTGACGAAGCGTGTCCATGAGTTCGTTGGGGAATTGGCGGGTTTGTTTTATCTGTTTCATACAGGTTTAACTTATTGTAATTGAAATTGTTTATCGCCCACAAATCCGCCGATAATCACAATAAACACAGTTTTCAACATCTTTTCGTTTCTCAAAAGGCTTTTCAGGATTCAATAAATCTTGAACGAAGGTTTGAAGATATTGCTCTGATTCGTAGAGAAAGTCTTGAATCGTTTCGCCTTCATGAAAGCAAATATCCTGCTGTAAAAGTCCCTCATCAATATTTCGGAATGAATAAATTCCAGAGGTTACGCTGTTTTCAGTTTCTTCTAATTTACGCCCCCCAATAGTCAAGCCTCTAACGGAAACCATTTGCTTCAAAACCATATATTTATACAACCACAATTGCCTAAATTTATCTTTATCCTTGTTCCCCAATAAATCAACACTGAGGTCTTCAAGGTTGATTTTTAAATCTTTAGCTTCAACTTTCCCCGTTTTGTAATCAATTACTCTGACGTGATTACCACCAATTCTATCCATACGGTCAATTCGTCCTGCAATGTTTACTGGAATAATTTTATCGTTCGCTTTTACTTGAAATTGCACTTTCAAAGTCTTCTCAACATCCAATAATTCAAAAGGAAATATTTCATTTTTGAGTTGATAATTAATAAATTTCTTTACGATTGTTTCACCCACTTGATATAAAATATAGTTCATTCCTTCCTCTGCTCGCAAGCCCATATTAGTTTCTTTGAAGGCTTGTTTCAGGTATGCATCAATATTTTCTAAAACCTTTTCTAAGTCCTCTTTTTCAACTACTCCACCATTTTCAACAAATTCTTTATCAATATTTTCAAAGGTTTTATGAATCCAATTTCCGAAAGTATCAACGCCAATTTTCTCTTCAACCTCCTCGGCTTCGGCAATTCCTGCAATTTTACTGAAATAATATTGTAATGAACATTGAATATATTGGTTAAAATGGGAGGGATAAATGCCTTTTTCAGAAATGATTTTTTCCATAAACTGCAAAATATCCTCCGTTTTATGAATTTCCAAACGGGTTTCATCGGATAATTTATTCTCTCCTTCAATGAATTTTACGGTAGGATAAGTGAGCTTTATATTTGGATTCGCCTTTGCCAATTCATGTTCAATTTGTAAAATAAAGCGACTTTTTTCCCCAGCCCCATACGTATCTGAAGGTAAAACGTGAACCAATACTATCTCCTTCGCCCGTTGCAAAAGCCTAAAAAAGTGATATGCCATCACAGCGTCGGCATGACGATGCGTTGGTAAATTAAATTGTGGGTCAGTCAGGGCATCGAATGGAATTAAGGTATTTTGACGATTTGTTAAAGGCAAAGTTCCTTCGTTTACCGACAAAATAATTACTTTTTCAAAATCTAAAGTACGGGTTTCTAACATTCCCATAATCTGCAAACTTTCATCGGTTTCAGACTCGAAAGGGATTTTGGTTTGCTTGATAAATTCATATAAAAACATCTTGAAACTCCGCATTGCCACAGTGTTCTTTCGATTTTCCAAGATACCGTCCATTCGTTGAAGAATCAAGTAGAATTGGAAGAGATATTCCGTTTCAATGGCATCTTGATTTTCTTTGTAAACGTCTCGCAGTAAGTCAATTAACTCATAAAAACACTTAATAGCATTTTGTGGATTGTTGTTCCAGTGCTTAAATAAAACTGCAAAGATGGGGTCATTCTCAGAGATTTCAGCCAACTCTTTTGAGCTTAGAAATACACGGTTTCGGTCGGTTATTTCTTGGAGTGTTTTACGGATAGGGTTAAAAACCTCACCCCCAACCCCTCTCCGATGGAGAGGGGGGAATTCGTCCGCTTTTTCGTCCATAATTATCTTAGAATAAGTATGGCTTTGATATTCTGTTTTTGATTCAGGCTTTGCTGACTCATTTTCTAAATAAAAAAGAACCGTTTTTAAAACCTCATGAAGATTTTGGGTGATTTCTCTATTTTCAAATCTTAATACCCTAAAACCCAACTCGTTTAACTCTTGAGTTCTGAATTCATCATATTTTGGATGATCGTTTAGTTGGTGAATTTCTCCGTCCAATTCTATGATTAAATTTTGTTTTAAAAATACAAAGTCAACAATATAAAAATTTATCGTATGCTGTCTTCTAACTTTAAATCCTTCTAACTGTCTATTTCGTAGATTTTGCCAGAGAATTTCCTCTGTTTCAGTTGCATTCTTACGATTTTCTCTTGCAAAAGGCTTCAGAATTTTCCATTCTTCATATTCAGATTTTTGATAAAATTTGTGTTCTTTGATTTCATCCCCAAGTCCCGCTCCAGAAGAATTTTCTTTGGGACGAATGCTCCCCTCTCCATCGGAGAGGGGTTGGGGGTGAGGTTTTTGTTCTATCCCTTGATATTTCATCAACTCCCAACGCCTCAAAAACGGGTGATTTAATACCTTAACAACTTGTCGATGAGAAAATTTTGGGATTTTCACTGTCCCACCATCTTCGGTTTTGAACTCCACTAAATTTCTTTGCAATTCAAAAAGCGAATCAATCAACGTAAAAAGCATGGAATTTTTCAGCGAAAGTCCCATCGTAATATTAAAATCCTTCACCGATTCATCCAATGAATTCATCACAGGAACAAGCAAATTCTCATCACCAAGCACAATGGCTGTTTGGGTTTTTCGATTTTCGATGTTCGGAATTTGATGTCCAAAAACTTCGTCATTTTCCCATTTCTCCTTTTCTCCATTTTCCCCTTCCTCCTTCGACTCCCATTCCCGATAAATATGCCCTGCTACTTTTGCTTGTATGCTGGCATTAGGAACGCCGATGATTTGAATATTTTTAATGCCCGTCAATAACTCATCTGTTTCCCATGTCCATTCATCATTATACAGTGGCGGAATGCCCTCTAACTCTTTCCCATTTTTATAATATCGCAGCCAATCTCCGCCCTTTTGGTAACTATTTTTCAGAAGGTAAGTGTCTGTATCCCAAATAGTTTCAGCAAAGTTTTTACGTTTTAATAGGGTTCTGATAATTTTTTCTTCGGCATCTGAAAGAGCATTAAAACCAACGAAATAATACTTGATATGTTGGTCTTTTTCAAGAATATATTTATCAACATTTTCAGCTAAATCACGATAAGCCATTCCTCTGTAAACCAATCCTTTTTCAATTAATCGTAATCGTAGATTTTGGTAAACCGTATAAATATTTTCGAAAAGTTTAAAGTAACGGTCAGTTCGAGGCGTTTTCAGATTTCTATCTTTTTGAGATTCCCCCAACTGCATTTGCCAACGTTCCAAGGCTTTTGCTTCTGAAATGTAGCTAAACAAGGCTTTGGGGTCAACTAAATATTGGTCGATTTTGTCAAAATCGGTTAACAAGGTACTCGCCCAAGTCATAAATCTTTCAAAGACAACATTGGGGTCTATTTCTTTAAAAACATCAAAAAGCTCAAACAATAACGCCACTTGGTCAATTTGCCTTAGACCAGTCATTTCCATAATAAAATCATCAACTGCCAGAACATCTGGAGCCAAAAAAGGCACATTTGATAACTTAGAAAGGGCTTGTTTAAAATATAGAACTCCACGCCTTGAAGGCAAGACGATACATACTTTTGATAGTTGTGCGTGATTATGTTTTGCATAAATATGTTCTGCCGAACGTTCGAGAAAGGTTTGCATTTGGGATTTTATAGATTATTTTTTGGGGTACTATTCATCCAAAAATACAGAAGAAAAACGGGTTTGACTATTAATTATTGAAATTATTCAATCCAAATCTCGCTTTATACCTGCGTGTAATTGATGGACATATCCATCACTAAGAAGATATTCAAACGTAATTTCACAAATACACCTTTCTTTTGAAAACTATTCTGAAATCAACCAATATTTCTCCAATATTTTTTCTGCCACATTCACCCAGCGTGGGTCAGTTGGAAGTTTTAAGCCTAAGGAACTGAAATTAAATAACTTATCCATCTCTACTCGTCCTTTTTGAATGATTTTTCGTTACTAAAATCCTCATTTAGCGATGCTAAATTGCGGTT
>JAYVIV010000099.1:0-9811 GCA_043769985.1 Arcicella sp. | reverse complement strand
TTTCAAAAGTTTTAAAGCATTATTTAAAATTCGATGATTGTCTATATTCCCTAAAATTAATTCTTGCTCTTCAAAAGTTAGTAAATATTTATAAGTACCAAAATCATCAAGGGTTGCCCTTGAAAGCGAAAAATCAGGAAACTCCTTTTTTATTTTATCAATTGCCATCAAAACGCCACCTTTAACTCTTTTCAACAAGCCAACGGTATCTTTTGGTTCTTTGGAGTCTCCTAAAACAAATGTTCCCAGATTAGGTTTCAGCTTCTCAACCTTGATTTGTGGAACGGATTGTAGATAAATCACATTACCGCAAGCCGTTGAATAATGATCCATCATTCCACCTGCTTCCTTGAATTCCACCACCTCCGCACGATAAGCAATTTCGGCAATTTGTTCAGCATGAATTGTTTTAGGATTATCAGCAATTAACGACAAAAAATGAACCCAATTGGCTAATAATGCCGATGAACTGGAAGTACCCGAATTAATAGGGATGTTACCTTGTACGGTACATTCAATCCCATTTTTAAAAGCAAACCCTTCTCTTTGCAACATATTTAAAGCCGAACGAAAATAGTCTCTTTTGCTTTGATAAGGCATTTCTGGGAAGATATCAAAATTCATGGAACGGTGAATATCAGGAAGATGAATAGTTGCTTTTGCATTATTTGATTGATTTCCTTCAATGTTTACTCTCCTTGAAATAGCCGCAGCAAT
Organism: Arcicella sp.; assembly: GCA_043769985.1. Lineage (GTDB taxonomy): Bacteria > Bacteroidota > Bacteroidia > Cytophagales > Spirosomataceae > Arcicella. Next base: position 9,094 of record JAYVIV010000099.1, on the reverse strand, counting down.
AACAGGTAATCCTAAATAGTCTTGATGCTCTCCAAACAAACAAATCCTGCCTGGTGTTGAAACTTTTATCGTTTTTTTCATTAAATATTCGGCAATAAATTACGTAAATTTAGTAAAAGATTTTGTCTCGAACACAATTTACAAGATTAATTGATTAAACAAGATTTTACAATGAACCGGGAAATTAAAAAAAATCTTATAAATCGTGTCAATCGTAAAATAGTGTTCATATTTACTTTCTTGTATTCTTAATAATCATCCCCCAAAGCAAAAATTGGTTTGTTCGTTTTCCATTTTCCCCGAGTGAAATCTGGGATTTTTACGGGGGCAGAACCTTTTGCAATAGATTCCTCCGAAAGTGGACTAATGGCAGACCAAGCAGCCGCATCATATACATCCATTGGAGGAGCAACTTTATTTTTAATTGATTCGATGAACGCTCTTAGAACAAAATAATCAATCCCACCATGTCCAGCTTTTTCAGCACTTTGGGCGTGTTTTTTCCAAAGTGGATGATCATACTTATCTTGATATTCTTTGAAATCATCCCAAGTGTGTGGCTTCTTACTAACTCCTTCCAAATAAATATGGTTGCCATCGTTCATCCAAATTCCGTTTGTCCCTTGTACACGAAATCCTAATGAATAAGGTCTCGGTAGATTTGTATCGTGTGAAATCATGATGGTTTCACCGTTGGCACATTTAATATTTGTGGTTACAACGTCTCCAAGTTTAAATCTTACCTTCGCATTTGGATGATTTTCTCCAACTTTTTTAACAATATAATCATGCAAACCTACGCCCTGAGAAGCAATTGAGGTTAAATACAAAAATTGATTTCCTCTATTAATATTTAACATTTCTGCCACTGGTCCTAAACCGTGCGTTGGGTATAAATCTCCGTTTCTATCCACAGAATGTTGAGTTCGCCATCTTGCCTCAGAATAGCCTCTTTCGCCAAATTCAACGCCTCCGCCATATACTTGTTTTCCGTCATTGAATTTAACTTCTCGCAAATCATGTTGATAACCACATTGGGTATGCACTAATTCGCCAAACATTTTTTGACGAACCATATTCAAAACCGCCATCACATCACGGCGATAACAAACATTTTCCAAAATCATGCAATGCGAACCGGTACGCTCAAACATATTCACTAAATCCCAAGATTCTTGTAGTTTCACGGTGGCAGACACTTCTACGGCTGTATATTTTCCAGCTTTCATCGAAACAAGTGCCATTGGAACGTGCCATTCCCAAGGCGTTGAAATAACGATACCATCCAAATCATCCCGTTTGACCATATTTTCAAAATCATGATCTCCATTTTTATAGACGGCAGGGGTTTTTCTTCCTTTTTCTTTACATTTCGCCAAAACCGTATCAATGGCTTTTGGGTCAATGTCACAAATGGCGTTAATTTCAACATCATCTCTAAACATTGCCTGACTCACATGGCTTTGCCCTCTTTGTCCGACTCCAATAAAACCAAGTCTAATTTTCTTGTCTTCGGCTTTTTTCCCGAAAATAATATTTGGCAAAATCATTGCCGAAGAGCCTGCAAAGGCAGTTTTTTGAATAAAATCTCTACGTTGCATGGTATGGATAATAAAGGTAAATTAGTTTTCTGTTAAGTTACAAGACTTTTCTGAACTACTCTCGTTTCAATGGTGTTTTTTACATGGTTGATAAAACTATTTATTTTGTTTAATCATTTTGAAAAAATATTAAACAAAAATGAACAATTTTAATACATTGTCGGTTTATACATTAGAATAACAACTCGCCGATTTAGTTTAATAGTGTTGCTGACAACCTTTCAGACGGCTTTTAAACTGAGAGACTAAATCCCGAATTATTGTCTCAGTTCTTTAGAAGAATTGATAAATTTTGAACTCTTGAATTGTCGATTGCCCGAAAAAACAACAATTCAACAACTCAAACATCAATAATTATAAAAAGAACTCCCAATTTTCAAAACAAATTTTAGAAAAGCAAAAGATGATGCCAAAAAAAGTGGCGGTGTTTAGGAAAGAGCATTTTAATGCAGCCCACCGTCTCAATAACCCGAATTGGTCGGATGAAAAAAATGAACGTGTTTACGGAAAATGTAATAACTACAATTATCATGGACATAACTACGATCTGATTGTTCAAGTAACTGGGGAAGTTGACCCCGAAACAGGATATGTGATGGATATGAAAGTACTTAGCGACCTCATCAAATCACAAGTTTTAGATAAATTTGATCACAAAAATCTAAATCTTGATACTGAGGAATTTAGAGACCTAAACCCTTCCGCCGAAAATATTGCCATAGTAATTTACGACAAACTAAAACCCCAAATTGACACTCAATTTGACCTTAAAATAAGATTATATGAAACAGAACGAAATTTTGTTGAATACCCTATTGGTTGACAACAACAATAAAATAAGATTTACGGACGAAGAAATTGGTGATGATCATATTATGACCTCCGTGGACACTCCCATGCGTGAAGATGCTTTTGACATGAATGATGATGAAAAAATCGCTCAAATTGAATATCATTTTCGCCAAATCATGGAAACGCTGGGCTTAGATTTGACGGATGATTCGTTGAAAGGAACTCCCAAAAGAGTAGCGAAGATGTATATCAAGGAGATTTTTAGTGGACTTGACCCTAAGAATATGCCAGCGATTGCTTTATTTGATAATAAGTATCAATACAATGATATGTTGGTAGAGAAGAATATTACTTTTTACTCTAATTGCGAGCATCATTTTGTGCCAATTATCGGAAAAGCACACGTTTCTTATATTGCCAATGGAAAAGTAATTGGGCTTTCTAAATTGAACAGAATTGTGCAGCATTTTGCCAAACGTCCACAAGTTCAAGAAAGATTAACGATGCAGATTGCCAAAGAATTAGAACAAATTTTAGGCACAAAAGATGTAGCAATAATGATTGATGCAAAACACCTCTGTGTATCTTCAAGAGGCGTAAGAGATGATGCCTCCTCAACAATTACCAGTTTTTACGGCGGAAAATTCCAAGAAGAAGCCACAAAGGCAGAGTTTTTGAAATATATTGGATAGATTACCAAAATTGAATTATTAAAAGCATCTCAGAAGCAATTTTCTGAGATGCTTTTTTTATTTTTACGGAAATACAAATAATCACTAAAATATGAGAGGATTAAATAAAGTGACATTAATCGGAAATCTTGGTAACGACCCATCCATCCAGACCCTCGAAGGCAACATCAAAGTAGCCAAATTTTCGTTGGCAACCACCGAACATTTCAGGGATTCAAACGGTCAAAATCAGTCCAATACAGATTGGCATAATATAGTCCTATGGCGTGGATTGGCTGAATTAGCTGAAAAATACCTTCACAAAGGAAGTTTGGTTTATGTGGAAGGAAAATTGAAATCAAGAAGTTATGACGACAAAGACGGACAGAGAAAATATGTTACTGAAATTGTGGCTGAACAATTAATCTTACTCGACAAAAAGACGGATGGCAATTGAGATAAAATATGAACTCGCCAATCACAGGGGTAAAGACGTGATTTATATCCACTTTGAAAGAAATGTAGAGATGAATCAGCGTGTCCGAAAACTCGTTGGCGTAAAATGGAGTAATTCCAAAAAGGCTTGGTACGTACTGGATTCAGCATTTTATCGGGAGAAATTCAAGTTAGCTCCCAAAAATCCAATTGGTAAAGAGGTGCTTTCAAATATTAATGCCATTCATCAATCTGCCTTGCAGAAGTATGTTGAAACGTTACAATTAAAAGCGTACAGTCAAAGCACGATTACGACATATAGAAACGAATTTGCACAATTATTATATATTTTGAAAGATAAAAATGTGGACGAATTAGATGCTGACCGCTTGCGAGATTACTTTCTGTATTGTACGAATACCCTGAAACTTTCGGAACATACGCTTCATAGCCGTATGAATGCAGTGAAGTTTTATTTTGAAAAGGCATTGGGTAGAGAAACGATGTTCTTTGATATTCCCAGACCCAAACGCCCCTTGCAATTACCTAATGTGTTGGCAATCAGTCAGGTAGAACTTTTATTTTCAAAATTAGAGAACCTCAAACACAAGACCATGCTTTTTCTGGCGTATTCGGCTGGATTGAGGGTAAGCGAAGTTGTAAACCTAAAAGTAAAAGATATTCATTCGGCAAGGATGGTTATTAATATCAAAGGGGCAAAAGGCAAAAAAGATAGGATAGTTATTTTATCGCAGGGGATTCTTGAGCTTTTGCGAAAGTATTATGTTTCATATAAACCAAAATACTGGCTTTTTGAAGGGCAATACAAAGAAGAGCCATATAGCACTCGAAGTCTGCAACAGATTTTTCATCGGGCTAAAAATGAAGCAAAAATTATACAGGATGTAACTTTTCATAGTCTGAGACACAGTTATGCAACACATCTACACGAGCGAGGGACTGATATTAGATTGATTCAAGAATTATTGGGACACAACAACATCAAAACCACGCTGATATATACCCATGTGAGTACCCGAACGGTCGAAAATATCGTGAGTCCATTTGATAATCTAAATTTAAAAGACAAATAAAATTTGGAAATTATTGAGAGAATTCATAGCTTTATGGGCGTAATACTCAACAATGTAAAAAGTACGACAAGAAATAAGTACGACAAAAATATTACAATAAAAACTTGGCAAAGTGCCAAAAAATACGAAAAGTACGACAAACAATACAAAAAGTACGACAAAACTTTCGTATATTAGAGAGTTGGCAGTAATTTTTGCAGACCATCAACACTTGACGACTAAAATATGTCATTAGCAATAATTTTAGACAAATCAACTTTTCAGAGTTTAGGACATAACGAGTTAGTACAACTACACAGATATTACATAGTAAATGTTACACCTTTACTTGTATCTGAAATTTTGGGTGACTTATCAAAAGAAGAGGTTGAAAATAAAAAATTACCAAAAGATGTGGTAGTTGGATTGGCTAATAAAATTTTCCCGTCTAACGCATATGTAAACGCCAGCTATAAAAGACTTTTGGAAATATCTCTCATTGGGAAACAAGGCGAGTTTAGTAATAGACCTTTTTTAGAAGCGGCTAAGTCAATTAATACAGGAACGAAACAAGGACTTGTATTTGAAGAAACAGAAGAGGAAAAATCAATTAGACGATGGAAAGATGGGCAATTTAGCTCTGTTGATGAAATAATATCTTGGTTTTGGAGAACACAAAGTAAAGACGACAATGTAATAGAAGTTTTCAAAAATAAAATGAAATTATTTTCTCACATTAAGTTAGAGAAAAAGTTAGGAGACAATAATGAAAATTTAAAAGCATTAAGAGATTCCTTATTTAACGAACTACAAAACGTAGAAAATCAAAAGCAATATTTAACATTGGTAATTGACTATTTCGCTTTGGATTATAATTTAGCAACACAAATATTTCACAGATGGGAAAGCGAAAACCATACCTCTCTTGCTGATTTTTCACCTTATGCTTTTTTTTGCATTAGCATAGTTGCGATGTTCTATGTTGGAATAAATCACAAACTGTTTAGTGAAAGGAAAACTAACCTCTTGGATTTGGAATACCTTTATTACACACCTTGTTGTAAAGTATTTAGCACTAATGACAATTTTTTAGTTTCCCTATTTGATTTGATTAATCCCAAAGATGTCTATTTCATAACTTCAAATTCTTTAAAAAGCGACCTGAATAAATTTCATCAATATCAAATTGATAGTGGTGAAATTAATGACAGACCACCAGTCAAAGACACTAACACATTTAGAATTTGGGACAAGGTTTTTGATTTAAAACTAAGTGATTTTTTAAAAGCAAACCCCAAAAGTCAAGAGCAATTACGAGCAGAATTTGAAGAAGTTTTAAAAACAGCAGAAAGTGGCGAGCAAGGCAATTTTGACGGAGAACCCGATTTTGTTACAAAAACTACTTATATACGACCAACCGACCCTTGTGTATGTGGAAGTGGTAAACAACTCAAAGACTGTTGCTTAATCAAAGGACAATAAAACTACTGCCAACATAGTATTGTGGCAAGTGGGGGCGGACGGAAGTAATTGAACTTTGGGAATTCTTTTGTACTTTTGTTTCGGCGGACGGAAACTGCCAAGCATTTGTAAGTAATTGAATATCAGTAATTTATATCGGCATACGTTCGGGCAGACGAGTTCCAAAGCCCCCACCTTCCACAATACTTTTTCGTTGTGCGTCATGCTAAGACACCCCACGAACACCAACTGACAGCAACAAAATCACTACATTTTGACAACCAATAAAATTTAATTCGTACCTTTGCGACAATGAAAAAACAGTTCAAAATATTGCTTATGATTCTTGTATCGTTTTGCTACGGCAACACGGTTTTTGAGTTTTCGGACACAGAGAAGAAAGCAAATTTTGAAAATGAAAGCCATGTGTACGTTCAACAGCATCATAACCACGACTTTGGAAATGATGTATCGCAAAGTTTTCCGCATTTTGCCAGTATTTCGTACTCACCGTTTTTATTTAATTTCGGTGCGACTGTAATTTCTTCAAAGGACAATTTATATTTCAAAAAGTCCTTTATTCCACCACCTGACAGGCTTTTTCTTCTCAATTCGTCTTTTTTGATATGATAATTTTCTGATTTCGATTTCGGCTTTGCTACGCTTATGCCTGTTTTTCCATTTCAAAAAGTTAACATTCAATCAAAAAATGAAGCAAATACTCATTATACTTTTGCTATTGCCATTTTTGGCAACAGCCCAAAATACTTTCAAAGCCACCATCATTGACGAAAAAACCAAAGAGCCATTATTTGGCGTTTCGGTCATGTTGGAAGGCACTCAAAACGGCTCAACTTCTGACGAAAAAGGCTTTGTAGAACTCAAAAATATTCCAAATGGGAAACAAACAATTCGCTTTCAGTCAGTTGGTTATGGCAAAAAGGAGAAAAGTTTTACATTTCCACAACTTAAAACGGCAGAAATTTATTTAGAGCCATCGGCAGAAAAATTGGAGGAAGTTATAGTAGTGGCGACCACTCGAAGTAGTCGAAATATCAAAAATATTCCTACTCGAATTGAAACAATTTCGGGCGAAGAATTGGACGAAAAATCTTCAATGCAACCAGGAAATATAAAAATGTTGCTAACCGAAAGTACAGGTATTCAAACGCAACAAACCTCTCAGGTTTCGGCAAGTGCCAGCATACGCATACAAGGCTTAGACGGAAAATATACGCAACTTTTGCAGGACGGTTTTCCTTTATATTCGGGTTTTGCAGGCGGTTTGAGCATTTTACAAATTCCGCCTTTGAACTTGAAAAGAGCCGAAGTAATCAAAGGTTCAACTTCGACACTTTATGGTGGTGGAGCAATCGCAGGGCTTATAAATTTGATTACAAAAGAGCCAACAGACAAGCGAGAACTGTCTTTTTTAGCAAATATTAACCAAACCCAAGCCTTAGATTTGAGTGGTTTTTACGCTGAAAAGTACAAAAAAACAGGCTTGACAGTTTTTACATCGGGCAACTTTCAAAAAGCCTACGATACTAATAATGATGGCTTTTCAGACATTCCAAAGTTTGACAGATTTACGATAAACCCCAAGTTTTTTTATTATCCCAACGACAAAACCACGTTCAGTTTTGGCGTAAATGCAGGTTTTGAGAAGCGTAAAGGCGGCGATATGTTGGTAATTGACAATAAAGCCAATGCGACAAACTCGTTTTTTGAAACCAATAATAGTAACCGATATTCGACACAGGCGAAGTTTGAAAAGACTTATGACAATAAGAATATCTTAACAATCAAAAACAGTATTGGCTATTTTAACCGTCAGATTTTACGACCAACTTACAATTTTGAAGGACAACAAATTTCAACTTTTAACGAAGCAAATTATCTCATTCCTAACGAAAAATCGGAGTGGATTTTAGGAACAAGTTTTGTGTCGGACAATTTTAAACAAACCAATTCAGTTGCCAATAAATTAGATAATTTCAATTCGTCTTTTGGCGTTTTTGCCCAAAATAACTTGAAAGTTTCAGATGAATTTATTGTAGAAAGTGGTTTGCGTTTGGATATTTCAGACAAAAGTAATGTTTTTGTTTTGCCTCGTTTGTCGTTGCTTTACAAAATTAACGAACATCTGACATCAAGAATCGGTGGCGGTTTGGGCTACAAAAACCCAACTATATTTTCGGAAGATGCAGAAGAAAAAGCCTTTCAGAACATCAATCCGCTTGACTTTTCAAAAATTAGTCCTGAAAAATCGTATGGCTTAAATGCTGACATCAATTATAAAACCACCATTTTTGAGGAAGTAAGTTTATCGTTTAATCAAATGTTTTTTTATACCACCATCAACAATCCAATTTTATTAAATCAAGTTACAACGACAAATAATTTTGCGTTTTCAAATGCAAACGAAAACTTTGAAAGCAAAGGTTTTGAAACAAATATAAAACTTCGATTTGAGGATATTTCAAGCTACATCGGCTATACTTACATTGATGCAAGTAGAAATTTCAACAACATTTCAACCATAAATCCATTGACTGCAAAGCATCGTTTGAACGCAAATATTATGTACGAGTGGGAGGAAAAATTGCGAATTGGCTATGAGGTTTTTTATGTGGGACAGCAATATTTGACAAACACCGAAAAAGTGAGAGATTATTGGATTATGGGGATTTCGGGAGAGTACAAATTTGAGCATTTTAGTTTGTTTGCCAACTTGGAGAACTTTTTGGACAGCCGACAATCACGGTATGAAAATATGTATTCGGGGACAATCCAAAACCCACAGTTTAGAGAAGTTTACACCCCGACAGACGGTTTTATATTCAACGGCGGACTAAAAATTAGACTGTAAAACGTAGCGGACAAAAAAGCACGACGCACAACAACTAAGCGTTCGTGTGGTACGCAGTGCCAAACATGAACGCATGGCGGACGGCAAGTCTTGAACGAAACCTGCGGTAGCGGACTATGATTGATGCGAGAATCTCTATGGGTTTATCGACACGAGCGTGTCTTCTTGGAAGGGATAATCTTTGAACTT
>JAYVIV010000098.1:0-13724 GCA_043769985.1 Arcicella sp. | reverse complement strand
AATGTAGGTAAGAAAAAATAATTTTGCTTACAATTAACTGTAAATCAAATAGTTAAGTCGTTTTCGTGGGAAGTTTGCCCCAAATTTAAGTGACTCCCCAAAGCTTGGTATGCGGCTATCAAGCAAATGGAGAAGAATGTGTTTGAATTTGACTTGGTTATTGGTGAAATCAAACGGATTTGTAAGTGTATTCCTGGGATAGGTTCTGGGAAGTTATATGAGCTAATAAAACCGTTCTTTTTTTTCCATCAGTTAAAAATTGGTCGTGATAAACTGCACCAATTGATGAAAAAAGAGGGTTTATTGGTCAAAAAGAAGCATTATAAGACCGTTACCACTCAGTCGGATCACTCTTTTAAAAAATACCCCAATCGAATAAAAGATTTTATTCCGACGGGTAGTGAGCAGTTGTGGGTGAGCGACATGACCTATATTCAAGTGGGTAAAGGTTTTGTGTATTTATCGTTGATTATGGATGCTTTTTCTCGGAAAATAGTGGGCTGGGCTTTGCAACCAACCTTAGAAGCCAAAGGTCCCGTGGGTGCTTTGAAAATGGCACTTAAAACTCGAAAAAAGAAGACCGAATTGATTCATCATTCTGATAGAGGAGTACAATATTGTTCGTGGGCTTATGTGGATTTAATTCAAAAAGCGGGTATCAAAATGAGTATGTGTTCTTCGGCAGAACCTAATGAAAATTCGATGGCTGAAAGACTCAACCGAACCCTAAAAGAAGAGTTCAATTTGGGCAATGGTTTTGTGTCAGAAGAAGCAGCTTTGAAGGCGATTCCGCAGGTGATTGAGACCTACAATAATTACCGTCCTCATGCCTCACTCGACTACAAAACACCGACCCAATGTCATCATTCTGGGCAAGTTGAAAAATTAAGATGGTATCCTTATAAAAAAATAAGGTTTTCTAATGTGGTGAAAAAACAAGCTGAAAAGGCTCAATAGAGGCTGTCAAGCTATTTCAGACGCATACGGTGGGTAGCATACGGTTTTATTTTTTTCAAAAAAAACAAAAATATGGTTACGTTTTTTGAAACAGATAAGACTAACAATTAATTAAAATAATACTTAATAAAACCCTTCAAAAAATGAAAACTAAACTTCATCAACATTCTAAATTTTTTGTTTTTCTTTTACTATTATGTTCGGGAAAAATTCTCACTTCATGTACTTCAATTGACGAAGAACAGCAGGCTATATCACCAAGAAGTTCGCAACGTATAAGTTCAGTTTGCAACAGTTTCAGTTATCCTGACACATTATTTTTTAAATCTAATCAAACTGGAAATTTGATTATCCCAGCCACTAATTCTCAGACTGGAACGTATGGCGTAAGACCAGAGGGTCTTTCAATTAATGTCACAACAGGTGCAATAAACGTAACTTTGAGTGAGTCAGGTTTGAAATATAGAGTTTATTTTATTCCAACAAACACTACTGATACGTGCTTCAAGTTTGTTACTATTTCAGGAGTTGATTATTTGAGTAAAATATACAACCTTAACAATAATGAGGATTTTGCTACACCAAGTTATAAAGGTCTTACGTCAATTTTACCATGTTCCGACGGTGAAGGAGAAAATGATGACAGCAATGATGACGATGATGACGATAATGACAACGACGATGATGACAATCAGTGCGAATTCGATGATGGAAATGATGATGATGATGGAGATGCCACAAGTGATGAACCTACAACGGGTCATGAAGTTATCCCACAAGGTATTGATATAAACAAACTTACAGGAAAAATAGATTTGAGAAAAACCTTGCAAAATGGTGCTTTGGGTTCAAATCCTGCAAATGGAACAACCAAATTGGTTAGAATTTATTATCGCATTACGGATAACAGTCAAAAAGCCTTGAATTTTATTGAAGTGAAATTTCATTATTATCAATCGGTTGCAGCTGTTCCTCAGTCTTTACTCAATCAAATTGCCAACAAAAATAGTTCTTTGATGGTTAATTCGGCAAGAACAAACAGAAGTGCAAGACTTGAATACAGCAAACCACGACCACCCGATGTGATTGTGTGTGGATTGTATGAATAAAATAGTAAATTGCCATTTGTTTCCCAAAATATTATTTTGATGAAGGCAATTTTCCTATCAATATTCAGTTTATTGGTTCTTTATATAGGGTTTACCCAGCAGCGAATTCCTGATTTCGATAAGTCGTACGAAATTGGGAATTCGTTTTTCAATTCTGAGAATCCAACAGAAAATACTGATAATCAAGCGATTGAATATTTTGAAAAATCAATACTTAGCTCTCTTAATACCCATTCCAATGCCTACCAGAAGTATGATGCTTCCAAAAAAATTGGAATTATTCATCAGACTTACGCCCGCTACAAAAACTCATTAGGATCTTATCAAAATTCAATTGCAATTGCTAAAAAATTTTCACTCCAAGATTCCCTTCTTTTTGAGCCATATCTTTATTGTGGGGTGCTTCAATATTACCTCAACCATTTTGACTCATGCTATTTTTATCTTAACAAAGCTGAGAAAATCTATACCAAATATCCTAAAATCAGTCACTCTGAATCGTTATTCAATATATTTGGGGTTTTGTACTTTGAAAGTGGAAACTATCGTCAGAGCATCAATTATTATGAAAAAGCCAAAATAATTTTGCATGACAAGGGAAAAAGCATCAATGATTTTGCCGTAAATAGCAATACAGCAACCTCGTTGAGACTACTCGGAAGGTATCAAGAAGCACTGAAACTATATGAAACAATTATCAAGAAAGTGCCTGATGAAAATCGCATTTTAATCAATTTTGCGACTACTTACCTGGACTTAAATGAGACTGAAAAGGCTTTAACACTCTTGCAAAAAGTAGATAATATAGATGATTTTGCCACGAAGATTTTACTCCAAAATAGATTAGGACAAGGTTTTTTCATGCAGAAAAATTATGTTCAGGCACTAATCCATCTAAAAAATGCCATTGCTACGCACGTAATAAATCCCCAAAGTAGTAGTACTAATAAAATCTTGGAATTAGGAAATACGTTCAAAATGTTAGGAGATATTTCTGTTTTAGGAAAAAAATGGGGGGAAGCACTCTATTATTACCAAAGGGCAATCTATCATTTAGATTTTAACACTAAAAGTGAGAATATTTTTGAAAATCCTACCAATTTTGTCTCAAACATAAATAACGCTTTGTTGCTCAAAACGCTGTTGGCAAAAGGGGATTGTTTTAGAGAAATGTATTACAAAAAAAATAAGAGTAGGGCCTATTTTAATGCTTCGGTAAGTTCGTATGAATCAACGTTTCAATTAATTAATTATCTTTTAAGGCAATATGATAATGAAGAAGCAAGGGTATTTTTGTCGGAGAAAATCAATCCTTTTTTTGAGACTTATTTTAATTTATTGATGGATGGGAGTCGAACATTTCACGACCCCAAAATGTTAAAATCCGCCTTCATACTCTCTGAACGAAGTAAATCTTGTATTTTAGGAATCAACTTGAATGAAAATAAATTTAAAAATGAATCTGTAATTCCTGATTCGTTATTGCTTCAAGAACGTTTTTTGAGGGTTTCAAAATCAAAGTTAGTCATATCTTCTAACAACAATATTGATACTACGAAAAAACAAGAACTCAACGATATTGAGGTGAAACTATCACGTATTCAAAGCACGATAAACGAATTTGAAACGAAGCAAAATAGTGCTAAAAACTGGAAGATTGAAGATTTAACAAAAGAATATATCACAGATAAAAGGGTGATTTTGTCTATTTTTAAAGCAAAGGAAACCTATCATTTATTTTTATTGACGAAAAGCGGTTTGCACCACAAAAACTTAGGAGCAGCCAAACAAATTGACTTTTTGATTAATCTTATTAATGAAAAAATTACACGTAACCTTTACGGAAAAACCTTCTCAGGAACGCCACAATGCCATTTATTGTATCATAAATTAATAAAACCAATTGAAAATTATTTAGAATCAGTAGATGAAATAATCATCATTCCACATTACGAAACGGTAAGGTTACCTTTTGATATTCTGATGGATTCGAAGGAAGAATTCTTAATAAAAAAATGGCGAATGTGTTATGAATATTCTGCGGATATTTTATTGAGTACTTCCAAACAAAAAACTGTTGATTTCAATAAATTATTGATTTATGCCCCATTTTCCAACGAATCTTCGGATGGTTTTTTGCCAGCTTCTTTGAAGGAAATTAATACCTTGGAAGGAGAAAAAATCACGGATAAAAATGCTACGAAGCAATCTTTTATCAAAAAATCTGCTGAATATTCTGTCATTCATTTATCTACTCACGCCCAGGCAGACAATTTAATTCCTGAAAAATCTTTTGTTTCATTTTATCCAACCTCAAAGGATTCTATGAACACAAGGCTTTATTCTGAGGAAATAAAGTTGTTAAATCTTCATCATACACAACTGCTTTTCTTGAGTGCTTGCGAAACTTCGGCTGGAAAACAAGCTAAGAATGAGGGAGTTATGAGTTTGACAAGGGCATTTTCGCTATCGGGATGTACGAATATTATTACGTCTTTGTGGAAGGCTGAGGACGAATCCACAGCTTATATTTCAGAGCATTTTTATCGGTATCTTGATGAGGGAGATTCTGTGGCAGAGTCGCTTCAAAAAGCAAAATTGGATTTATTGGATGACCCCAAGATGGCTCAATATCATTCTCCAACTTTTTGGGGACACCTTATTTTGGTCGGTGTCCCCGAAAGAGGATTTAATTGGAATAGTCTGATGGTTATACTTGGTGGGTTAGTGATATTTGTTGGCGTTTTCTTTAAATTTAGAATAAGATTCTAATGTGTTAGTGTTATAAAGTTTTCGAAAATCTCATAGGTTTTTTTCTAAAATTTCTTCTTGAACACACATCTCAAATTGAGGTATTAATTTATCCAAATCCACAATTCTATCGTACTCAATCGTTCCACAATTTCTGGATGAAATCACCAAAATAGTTCTATTTTTTTTGAGTTCATTGATGAAAAGTCCTAAAAAATAAGTGATTTGGTCGTTCGTACCTGCAAAGGGTTCATCAAAAATTAGGATAGGTTTTTCGCTTAAAATTGCCCTGGCAAAAACCAAAACCTTTTTCTCAATTTGAGATAAATTACTTCCGCCATTCACCAAAATTTTATTGATTGAAGTAGGTTCTTTGAGTTGAAATGTCCTCCCTAATTTTTTCAAAATATCCAACGCCTTTTGTTTATTTTCTTCGGTTTTTGATTCAGCTATTGCTTCATAAACATCTTTCCCGATTAATGGAAACTCCTCAGAAATAACGCCAATATATTTACGAACTCCCGAAACTCGATTAATGTCTTGTCCGTCAATAAAAATAATACCTTGTTGTGGAGAATATAGTTTGGTAATTAACCTCAAAACTGTCGTTTTTCCAGCACAAGATTTCCCACAAATTCGAGTTATTTGATTATTACTTGCCTCAAAAGAAAGATTATTCAGAACTCTTGTTGAATTATCATAACGAAAACTCACAAAGTTGAAAGCAATGTGTCCTTCGTAAAATTTGAGTTTAGGAAGTTCCGTTTTATTTATTGCTGAGTTCATGAATTTTTGGATTGAAAATTCGGCATTTTCCCAGTGAATTCTTACTTTCAAAAATCGTTTTAAAATAGAACGAATTGAAAATATGAGTAAAATAAAAGCAATGGAATTGACCCCGCTAAAATCAGGATTATGGGAATCTGAAAATTTAAAAATATTGAACAATAAAAAGCAGATAATCAAGTAGATACCAGTAGGAATGAGTGCGTTTTCAAGACTTCTGACGAAAGAATAATTCAAGGTAGAATCTCTCAATGAAACTGCTTTTTTCTCAAATCTTTTCTTTTCAATTCTACTTCTTTCAAAGATTTTTATGCTTGAAAAAGTATGAAATCTTTCCGAAATAAAGTTAACATAAGATGCCTTAGTATTCTGTTTTTCAATGAGTAATTGCTTTCTTTTTGACTCCATAAAACTCATTAAAAGTAGATGCAATATAAGCCCCCAAACCAAAACCAAAGTAAGAATTAAATTGATTTTTATGAGAAACAAAATAGCAAAAATACTAAATAAAACATCGGCACCGAATATCAGTATTCCTACCGAAAGCCCTCGTTTGATACTACTAAAATCGGAGGAGAATTTACCTAAATATTTCGCCGTTGCTTTGCTTTGATGAGATTCGAATTGAGAGTCAATCTGTTGTTGAAAAGCACTCAATCTGATGTCTGCAATGAACTTTTCTTCGATTTTATCTCTAAAAAGTCCATTCGCAAACTCAAAAAAACCCTTTATAATTATCAGAAAAAGAAAGCACAACATGAAAGAAATGAAGTTTTTTCCAAAATTTAGCCCCAATGAATCCAAGATAAAACCTTTGTTTGAATGACCGTTATACATCAATTCATAAAACCTCCCGACCGACAGCGGAATCAACAAATTGGCGATGTTGTTGAACAGGCCAACACCAATGAAAGTCAGACAAAAGAGTTTGTTTTTGAAAAGAAACGGGCGATAAAACGAAAGATTTTTCATGAGTCATTGAGGCTTTTTTTGAGTTTCTTACGCCACTTCAAATATTTTTTCTGAATGAATTTGAGGAAATTCAACCATTTTGCCTTTGCTCATTTCTGAGTGCAAGATTAACTCAGTCGCACCTTCTTTTTCCCAACCCTTCAAGGAATAAATGGGTGTTTCAATGAGTGTTTCAACTTCTTCGATTAATAAAGGCGAAGTCGTAAACATTCCGCACAAGGCAAAAGGTTGAATCCCCCAACTGCGTAAGGTCTGAACCCCGCATACAGCCGATAGGCTATCATTTGCAGAGAAAATCACCTCTGAAATACTATTAATAAATGCTTGATTTTGGAGTAACAAACGAGTTTCTCTTTGATAAATTCCATCGGCAATTTCCATTACCACGTAGTCTGGTTCGCAAAGTAAGGTGTTGTCTAAGAGGGTTTCATAGATGTTCAAAAGTTCTGATTCTGAACACATAAACGTTGAAGGGAAACCTAATTTACTAAAATCTATCGACATATTTGCTCCTAAATCGTAGGCTAAATCAGCATCTTTTGTGTAGGCCGTCCCTGTCAATTTGATGAATGCAATAGTTTTGCCTTGCTTTTTCAAATTATGAACCACGTAAGCCGCAGTAGTAGTTTTTCCGCTATCCATTGATGAACCAATTGATAAAATCACTTTCGTTTGCTTGGCAGAATTACCCGTGAATTGCATCATTTTATTATCATGTAGTGATATCGTATTGATAATTTGATTTTCAGAATTTGTAACGTAACCAATTATACGTAAACGAGTTGGTCCACCATCTCTAAACTTATCATTAGTTGATTTTACCTCACCAATTACGCCACCTGCACCCAAAATATGAAACTCTGTTTGAATTTTTTCTGGAACATAACCCTCAAACTGTGCCGTAGCATAACGATGCCCAAAAGCCGCCATGATGTGGTCGCCAATCATTATCTTCTCATTTCTCTTTGAATCTCCTTGAATAGTAGTATGTTTTCCGATGCTCAACACCTCAAAAATGGCATTGTCTCCAACTTGTGGAATATGTGATTTTGTTAAATATTGATTTACTTGATAATCATTAACATTGCTACAAATAAATGATTTTTTGATTCTCGTTTTCATAATTGTTGTTGTTAAAGTTTTGTTGTTTTTTGATTATTAGTAGAAGCTGTTGATTTTTTTGTAACCTGATTTTTGAGATATTTTTTATAGTCGGAAAACCTCACCCCACAACATAAAAAAAGCCGACACAAAATGCGTCGGCTTTGATAGTGGTAAGGGAATAATTTTACTTCATAAACTTTAACTTAAACAATTGCCATTCCGTAACTCCAACTCGATATGGATTATTAGGGTCTTCTTTAATTTTTTCAAGATTTTCAATCGCTAATTCATAATCTTGATTGCCAATCAGCGAAAGGGCTTCATAATAAGCCAATTCATGGACAAAACTTGGTTCGGTAGTTTTGGCATTTACTATTCTGAGTTGCTCAAATTCTTGGAGAGCGTTTTGATAATTCTTCAATTTGAAGTTTGCCATTGCCTTCAAAAAAACCATTTCAGCATTCGGATTCACCTCTTTTTCAAGAATTTGAAGCATTTGTGCATAATTTCCATTTCGATAAAGCCCTCTGACATTGCCAAGGTTCGATTTTTCTCCACGGAAAGTCGAAGACGTATATTCAATCTGACTATCTGCAATAATGGATTCTGGATTGAGCGTTGTGGCTTGATACCCTGCCCATACGCCAATTACTAAAACAACCGAGGCAGCAAGCCTGACGGTATTACTCCAAAATATTCTTTTGATAGCTGGTTTTTGTATTTCGTCATGCTGTGGTGATTGATAATCTTCCAACATAAATTTTTGATGAATATCCGAAACCTCTTTTCGGATATTTGCGGATTTGATACTGTCTTTGGTGAAGACGAAGCGGTTTACAGTCTCTGAAAGTTCGGGATTGTCTCCCATTTCACATTTGAAATTTTCTTTGTCTTCCAAGGTGAGTGAACCATTGGCGAATGATTCTATTTTTTCGAATTGTTCTCTGTTCATGTCTATTTTTGGTTATGCAGTGATGCTTTGAATGATGTCGCCAAATTGGGCGAATTTTCTAATAAGTCCATTAGTGTTTTCATACATTTATACTTTTTGTTTCTAATTACTTGTTCATTTTCATAATCGGTTTTGTCCAAAATTTCTTTAAAAGAAAGGTCTTCGTAGTAATAAAAGGTTAATATTTTCTTACATGAATCTCCAATTTTATCAAAAACTTTTGCAACTATTTTGTTCGCATCATTTTTTTGGATTTGATCGGTAATATCTCTTTCAAAGTCCTCATTTTCAGCCATATATTTATCTATCCTGATGCTTTCTTGGGTATTTTTTCTAAATTTTGTTATCCAAATATTCTTGCTTATTGAGTATAAAATGGATTTAATGGCAGATTCTCCCCTAAACTTTCCAGCCCGCACCAACTCTATAAAAGTTACCATCGTTTCTTGAATGACATCTTCGGCATCCATTTTATTACCGCCATTTTTCATCACTAAGTTTTCGAGCATATAATAACTGTTTTTATACAGAAAAGATATGGCATTATTACTGTTTTCCGTTGAAAGCAACGCCTCCAAAACCTTAGCATCTGAATCAAATTCCTTCATGGGTAATTGTTAATTTTTATTTGTTAATCGTTAAGTTTAAAGAAAGACCAATTGTTTGATTTTTAATGATTTAACCTATCCAGTAATTAACTTTAAAAGTCAATCCCACGTTTCTAAACCGTAAATCTTCGCTGTAATTATTGGTAAAAACAAGGTAAAAATCTGACATAGGTTTATATCGCCACTGAAACCGAATATTTGTATTGATGTTTTCAATCTGACTATTGTACTGAATGACAGCTTTCAGAAACATACTTTTGTTAAAAGCCCAGTCCACATTTGGGCCAATCAACCACAAAGTTCTCGAAGCATAAGGCTCTGGCAACCTGATATTGTTGATATGTACTTCCAATCCAATCTCCCCATTTGGTTGAAAACGTTTGTGTAAATTTCCATTGAAAGAGGTAATTTTTCCATTAAAGTAATTTCCAACTTTCACGTAGGCATTTCCGTTTATTTCTTTTCTTTTATCTGATTCGTACTTGATTTTCAGATAGTTAAAGTTATAATCTCCAACGGGTAATTTTTTGGCTTTCGTATTTGTTGGGTCAAATTCTTCAAAAAGATACACAAAACTTTGGGTATAATAAGCGGATAAATTTGAAGTATTTTGCAATTTTACATACACCTTGTGTTCTATTTCTTTTTCGTATAACTGGTTAGTAGTTAGGTTATTCAAAGATTTAAACCCAATTCCGTAAGAGACTTTATTAATCGGTGAACTTTTGCCGAAATAATAAACCCCTCTCAATTGAGGAGAAAATTGATAATAATCGGTCAATCTTACAAATCCAAAATCTGGACGATAGTTTTTCCCAACGACTTCGTGTTTCCAATCTCCTTCAAAATACTTTGAATTAAAACCTAATTCTCCTCCATGCGACCACCCACAACCGTCTTTATCTGGTCTAAACAAATGATGTATAAACGCCTTTCCTCTCCATTTGTCCTTTGCTGTGATTAAATTATAATCAACCCCAATTACCCGATTATATTTTGTTTCTTTATTATCAACTTGCGAGGTTATTTCACTGTCAAATCTGTTTCTATTTGCCAACATCAAAGACACATTTGAGCGGTCATGAACTCGTCGCTGAACCGTGAAAACTGAATAATTTTGTGAAGCAATCTTCTCATCGGGCAATTCAGCCGTTTGTACAGTCATTGCTCAAATTCGAGTATCATCGTCAATTTTACCACTTAGCCTTGCACCAAACAAAATGGGTTGTTGTCTGAATTGTTGGGTAAATGGGTCACGACCTACCCCTACACGCCTTGAAAAAAATGGATTTACATCATCAAAACCAAAATTGCCAAACAAATCATTATTTTCTATAAAAAACTGTCGTCTTTCTTCAAA
Source organism: Arcicella sp. (assembly GCA_043769985.1). Classification (GTDB taxonomy): domain Bacteria; phylum Bacteroidota; class Bacteroidia; order Cytophagales; family Spirosomataceae; genus Arcicella. Next base: position 3,125 of record JAYVIV010000098.1, on the reverse strand, counting down.
TTGAATTTCAAAACGACTCAAATTTGTAACCTGTCTATCGACTTCTACTTGTGAAAAATCTGGATTTATGGTCAAATCTAAATTCAAAGCCGAGCCAATCCTGATTTTTGAGTCAATACCAATTCTGGGTGTAAACTTTCCCTTAGCTTCCTCAATTTTTTCAATGCCACCGCTAATGTATGGACTGAAATTAAAATGTGTATTTGAGGTAGATAATTTTCCTTTAAATTTCAATGGTTGAGTATTTGCCAAATTCTGTATATCGTAGTTTCTTGGAACACCCACCGACGATGAAATTTCGTTATTTTTATAGTCATATCTCACAAAATTCACTTTCCAAGAATCATTATAATTTCTATAATTCAGAGCATGGAAGGGGATTTTCATCTCAACAATCCAGTAACCATTATATTGTTTCGTCGCTGACTGCCAGACACAATCCCAACGAGAATCAACCTCCGAACCTTCCACAATCAAACCTTCTCTTTCGACTCCAAGTGGCGTAACACCGAAAAAATAGCCATTATTTCCTTCACCGTAAGGGTCAATATAAACCTCAAATTTATCTGATTTTCCTTTAAAATCTCTCCGCAAAGAACTTGTTATAAACTCGCCACTTTTATTATCAAAACATTTGGCAGCGAAGTATAGATTTTTATCATCATAGACCATCCAAACCATCGTATTTTGATTAGCGGAAATATTATCTTCTGGAAAATGCTGTTTAAATCCCGACATAGGTTTTGCTCGTTTCCACAACTGTTCATCAAGTTTTCCGTCCACAATTAATCGTTCATAATTGCCTTTTTTGAACGATTCAACGGTTTTTTCTTGGGCAAAGCCTTTAAAAATAATTAAGAAGAATAAGACAATCTTTTTCATTTTCCCTTTTTTATTAATAGGTCGAAGCTCAATGGGGAAATGTAACCTTTCGGAAGAAAATACTTTGAAGATATTCTCATGAGAATCCTTGAATTATATTTTGTGAAAATAAACTAAAAAAATCCCCTTCTCATCACAAGAAGGGGATTAGAATGAGGTTTAATCAAACTTTGTTTAGTCAATTTATTTCAAAAATCTAATTGAGTCCTACCATAAATTTTGCCGTAGTTTTCTGACCAGTTCTGTTATCAATTACCTGAATTGTATATGACCCCGTCGACAAACCATCTGTTTTGACGGCATCGGAAGAGTTATCTACTTTCCAACTTTTTACTTGTCCATTTCTATTATTGATGAGTAAAACATCTTTCTCGTCTTTCAATCTTTTTGCGTCTTTTTGTACTTCTGGTTCAACAATTTCAATATTCAAAGTTCCATCTGAACTTGGATTAGGGTAAACGCTTAATCTCAATAAAGACACCGCAGGCGTACAAGCATTGACTACGGGGGCTTGCATCGTGAAATTTGGAGAAGAAACACAATTGCCATCGCTTGCGGTTCTTACTGTGATACTGGTTAAGGATGTCAAACGATTCTCTTTCACTTCGGTTGTCCCTAAACCACCCGTTTCAAAGAGTATTGCACCTTTTGCAGAAATATTGCTTTTCTCCATTTTTACACCACCAGACTGTGAGCCAACTGAACCTTTAACCGCAGATCCACCTCCGAGTGGTTGGGCACCTGTCTTAATATCTCCCATTTCTACCTTTCCAAATCCGTTTGCGGCAGAACCCGCCGTTATCGCAACTCCGCCAATTGACGATAACAATGTGGTTGGTCCATAAAATCCTATTTCATTCAATTTTATGCCCGTTTCACTTCCAGAGAGGATAATATCCGTTTTGTTTTGCATCGTAAAGGCACACTCTTTGGCTTCGAGCAAACTTTTTGAACCCGTGGCGTTGATACCAATACTCCCTGCATTCGCTGTGAAATATACTTTTTCGAGTTTTAACAAGCCCTCAAAACCACTGATATTTATACCTACTCCTGCATTACCAGTTACGCCCATATCAGCAATTGAGCCTGTGAATCGCTCTCCCGCCGAAATATTTATCGCCCCCGATGCTAACATACCCGCCACTGCATTACGAGTAATTGATGAGTATAATTCCATTTTAGCTTGCCTTCCGAGTGTCATCGTCAAATTTCCCGCCGTAGCTTGAAAAAGAGATTGCGAAGACGCAATTTGACTACCTTCTCCTCCTAAGTTGACAGCAAAAGAAGAGGCTTTAATTGAAGAATTAACCGAAACCATTTCACCTTTTCCTGCACTCTGAATTGATAATGCTCCAGTGAATTGGATATTTGCTCGTTCAAATTCTACTTTTTGTTCATTCGTAATTACAATCGTACAAGGACTATTGATTTGTGTAGTGGCAAAAGGATAATTTGGTTCAGAAATCTTAATTGATTGTGAAACATTAACAATGTTTCCAGGACTTGTTTCGCAAGCAGATTTCAACATAATTGAATTTGTGATTTGCGAATGAGCAAAGTTTGATGCTGCCAAGCCAATTACCATTACTGCAATCTTGCTTGAAAATGGAAAATTTCTCATGAGTAAAATTTGGTTTTAATAATTTGTTTGAAGTTTGTTTTGATGGTTAGTCAAACCTGAATTTCAAAACGTAACCAAATTTTTATTTTTTTTAAAATCCACAAAAGGTTGCAAGTCCCTTATTGGGCCAAAAGTAAGATAGCACCCTGTAAGTTGCTGACTATTAGCAACTTACAGGGTGATTTTTTTAGGCTGCCTTTCGGTATTTCCAAGCCCTTATTTTATCAATATCAAAGCGTAAGTTATTGTTATTCAGTAACTTAGTAAAATCATATTCTCCCATCATGTTCACGTGATGCCAAACAACTGCCGTTGAGTTCTTTATGACCGCCATAATCTCCTCCAATTCTTCCTCAGACTTTACTTTTGTGAGCATTTCCGATAAGTACATATAATTCCACAAAACTATGGCGTTTTGTAGTAATAATCTGCACTGAATAATCTTTTCTTGCTCTTCTTTGGTAGCGACTTGGAACTCTTGATTATTGCTAAAAAATACCGCTTTGGCAAAGCGATTCATTAATTCAATGTGGCTCAACATCTTCTCAATCGACTGGCGTAATGCAAGGTCGTCATAATATTTGAGAATGAAAGAACTCTTGATAATCTTACCAAATTCCTT
>JAYVIV010000097.1:0-12627 GCA_043769985.1 Arcicella sp. | reverse complement strand
AATGTAGGTAAGAAAAAATAATTTTGCTTACAATTAACTGTAAATCAAATAGTTAAGTCGTTTTCGTGGGAAGTTTGCCCCAAATTTAAGTGACTCCCCGTTATTGCCAGCCTATCAAGAAATTGCGGAATCAGTAAAAGAACTTTACGATGCTGAAAAACAATCAACGACACAAATTATGAATACTTTTAAGATTGGAAGTCGAAGAACTTTCTACAAAATACTAACTTTTGCTGGGGTACAAGTGAAGGGGTTTACTAAGAAAAGAGGGCGAAAAAAGTTAAATAATTGATTGTTAGATGTTTACAAAATAACAAGAGAGAAAATTATGATGCTAACTTATTGAATTACAGAAACTTACGCTATGCTATCTTACTTTGGACCCAATAAGGGACTTGCAACCCTAATTGCCTATTACGTATTTTTGATACCAAATTATTACGAGAAGTGGGAGTAAAAGGATTATTATTTCTTGTATAAACTCCCTTATCAAATATAACTTGTCTATTCCACTCTATTTTACCGCTTCATTCCTGCCCAAATACATCAGCTGAACACCATAGCAATAGTGCGATAAACAATGCTTTAAATACGTTTTTACTTTTCATTTTTTTAGTTTTTTAAAATTTAACATTTACTACTTACTTTTTTGGTTATATAAATTAAAAATTATATTATCTATCGTTTATTGCCAGTAAAGGGGTCATATAAAAATTGATGTTTCCATTCTGAGCCATCGCTTTGTGTAATATGGATATTTATTTCCCCTTCAATACCATCATCAACAACTTTTACTTTTGCTTGAAAAATAGCATTTTTATTGATATTTACATTATTGTGTGCGTTATTTTCACCTGGGTTTAGTTCCCAAATATCACCGTTTGGTAAAATAAATTGTAATCCACCCTTGGTAATTACTTGGTTAAAAATTAAATTACCTCCGGTGTCTTTCCATGTACAAGTTTCTCCTTCAAAGTATTCTTTTTTGTCTTGTTTTATAGTTTCATACTGTTGATGCACACTTTGTTTATTACTGGTAATATTCCCGAGACTGTCGAGGTAATAATGCGGTATAATGTATTGTTTTTCTCGCCAATTAATTCCGTATTCTTTGTTGTGACCATGTTCCCAATGTTGCAAATGCCAATGGGGTGGAAAATCTAAATGACCTCTGGGAGCAGACGATTCGCAATTCAAAAGTGTTAATTCCCCATGAAAGGTCTGATTCATACCACTCATATTGCCCATTAATCGGAGCATTTCTTGGCAGGCAATTTCATAGTTGAGCGAAGCTGCCAAAGCTTTAGCTGGATAGTTATCTTTTAGATATTCACCACCTAACCGTTCTTCAGAGTTGTGGAATATCCACAAAAACGGACCGCCTTTCGGATTTTGGTAGGCTGATTGTACGTGTCTGCCATCGGCGGTATCATTCACCAAAGTAAACTCATACCTATCGCCTATCTTCGTGAAGGGAACATCTGTTCTACCTACGATGGCTCTTTGTATTTTTACACCAACGGCTTCGATTTGAAGGGTTTCTGCTGGAATATTTTTGTCGTTTGTTTCTATTTCAAAGAAAATCTCTCGGCTACTTTCTCCATTGTACCATTGTTTTGTTGCGATGGTGTAAGCAGAATGCGTATTTAAGAAATAGAGCTTTGGGGTCGCAGTAGATTTTGATGGTTCAGCCTTTATTAAACGTACCGATATATACGTAGCTTCGGCAAAGTTAATCACCGAACAAAAGGCCACGACAAGTAGGAAAATATTTCTTTTTTTCATGGGGAAGTTAGAATTATAAAAATGAAAAAGGTTTCCTATTTTTTGCTACATTGCTGAAAATAGACACGCTAAAATCAACTGTTTTCAATAATAGGAAACCTTTTTAAACTATAAAATCTGAATTATCAATTAATAATTAGGGTTTTGCGACAAATTTGGGTTTAAATCTCGTTCGCTTTGCGGAATCGGGAATAGTTCTTGCTGATTTGGCGTAAACTTTCTGCCTAATTCACCGATAGCATTAATTTTTTGATTGGCAATTTTTAAGGTTACCAAATCAAACCAACGCTGTCCTTCAAAAGCAAATTCTACCCGACGCTCGTGTATGACCTCGTTTCTGAAACCTGTTTTATCTAAACCAGCAACCACATTTGAAATTCCTGCCCTCGACCTAACTTTATTAATTGCCGCATAAGCCATTGCTGTTGGTCCGTTTACTTCATTCTCAGCTTCAGCCTGCATGAGCAATAAATCGGCATAACGCATCAAAGGCACATCAAGTTGTCCCTGGTTTTGAGCCAATCCGTTCAGGGTAGTCATTTTTTTTATGGCAAAATTGGTCTGTAAAACACCAATCGTAGTCTTTCCGTTGAAAGGAAGCATTTGTGTTCCCGTAGAATAGGTGTCAGTAGGATAAGAAATACTTGCTTTCAAGCGTGGGTCTCTGTTGGCATACGGACTGTTGGCACTATACAGTGGCGAAGAAGTAATGGGTAAACCATCTGTGCAATAAAATTCATTCACAAGGTTGGCGTGTACGGACACACTTAGGTTTCCACCCCCAGCAGCAAAGAAAGTATATAAATTTGCTCCCCTATCAAGGTCATTGTTTTTGGCTGCAAACAATATTTCTTTGTTGTCAATATTGGCTAAGGCAAAAACTCCCTCAAAATTCGCCAGTCCGTTGGTAGGCGTTGCGGAAAGATACAAACCTGCTCCTGCTCCATCGGCAATTTGTATCACTTCATTGATTGCCGTAAGGGCTTCCGCAAATGGCCTATTTCCCAAACGTGCTTCATACAGTAAAACTTTAGCTCTAAAAGCCAAGACTGCCTGTTTGGTTAGTCTTCCTTTTTCATTGCTGGTTGGTTTATTGCTTAATTTATCCGCCGCAACTCTCAGTTCACTGATGACATAATTCAATACTTCCGTCCGTGGAGTTCTTGAAACACTAAGAATTTCTGACAAAGGAGTAAATTTAGTAATCAACGGTACATCACCATAAAAATAGACTAATCGCATATATCCCAAGGCACGCAAAGCCCTTGCTTCCGCTTCGATAGCTGTTCTATCGGCCTGCGTAATTGTTCCTGATGCGTTTATATTGTCTAATAAAATATTAGCCCGTTGAATTAGTTGAAAAGCTCCTTGGTAATACTTTGCAAACTTTTGAGTAACATTCGCATTCGCAATTCCTTGAGCAAAAGCAATCAATTCGGTTTCATATCTGAAATGCAATCCATTGTCGGTTATTCCGTCAAGGTCAGACAATTTACCAAAATTATCATCTCTTTGGAGGGCATCATAAACACCGAGCAAAGCTGTTTTAAGATTATTTCCGTTTGCATAGAATGCTTCGGGTGGTAGAGTATCTTGTGGTTGCTTTTCTAAAAATCTCTTGTCGCAAGCAGATAGACTTACCAAAAATGTACTGATGAGTAAAATATATTTTATTTTCATTTACTTAATTGTTTAGAAAGTTAGATTTAGACCAGTAGTAATGATTCTCAACTGAGGCAAAGAGTTTGTAACGTACTGCTGGGTTGATAGACGTTCTGGGTCAAAATCTTTGTACTTACTGAATGTAAAGAGATTTTGGGCATTAAGGTACAATCGAATGTTATCTACTTTAAGTTTAGTAAGGACCGACTTAGGCAATGTATAACCTATTTGCAGGTTTTTTAGACGCAAATAAGCTAAGTCTTGCACCCAAAACGAAGAAGGTAGTGTTTCGATGGTAGCTCCGTTATAACCGCTTCTATCAACCCACAAACGAGGCACGGTGGTACTTGGTTTTTCTGGAGTCCATCTGTCTATCCAATATTCTCTGATTCCAGCAAATGCAAAAGGACCCACTTGTCGTGATTGATATGTATTGAAAGAACCAACTCCTTGAAACAAGACTGCAAAATCAAAACCTTTAACATTTGCTTTTAAGTTAAACCCATAAAGCCATTTAGGTTGTCTATTCCCCAAAACTACCCGGTCTTTATTGCTGATAATGCCATCACCATCAGTATCTTGAAATCTAAAATCACCTGGTTGTGGTGTACCAAACAAAGTATGTTTCGGAGCTTTCGAGATTTCATCAGTGTTTTGAAAAATTCCCTCAACTTTATATCCATAAATAGCATTGATTGGTTGGTTACGAATGAGCCAGATGCTGCTGGTAGCGTTTATCTCTACTTTGTCATCGTTCGGAGAAAGTGAAGGGTTGATTGCCGTTACTTTATTTTCAACATAAGTCATATTTCCACCAATACTTAAGTTCACTTTACCTACTTTAAAATTATAATTTGAACTGACTTCGACTCCCTTGTTATTCACAGAAGCAGCATTTCTTATCGTAGGAGAAACAATTCCCAAAGTCAATGGATTATTGATAGCAGTGAGAATATCTTTGGTATCTCTGTTGAAATAGTCCGCATCAATAGTCAATTTTGCCTTTAATAAGTGAATGTTCAGACCAATATCAGTCGTAGTGGTAGTTTCCCATTTTAAATCTGGATTACCCAATACATTTATTGAGCCACCACTTGCGTTTGTATTATTCAAGGGATAATTATTAGCTAATCCTACTTGAGAGGCAAATGGGTACAAAGCAGTATTTTGATTGCCGAGTGTGCCATGTGATACCCTTAATTTCAAGAAATTAATGATATTTTTATTCCAAAAACCCTCATTAGAAACAATCCAACCTGCTGAAAAAGAAGGGAAATTTCCATAACGATTATTGCTTCCAAAACGGGAAGAGCCATCTCGTCTGATATTTACTTCGAATAAATATTTATCGGCAAATTCATAATTAATTCTACCAAAAAAAGAACGAAGAGCCCATTCTCCTTGACTCGTATTCACCACTAAATTGGTTGCACCACTACCCAAAGTAATCAAACTGGTACTGGCAAAGCCTGTCTGTAAAGCTGCATTTGTCTTTTGTACAGCCGATTCTTGATTATACCCAACAATCCCTCCGATGGTATGTTTTCCAATTTTTTTCTCGTAAGAACCTTGAAGTAAGGCAGTAATGTTTTGAGAAAAATACTGAACATCGGTAAGCAAACTACCTGGTACAACCGTTGAAACTAAATTTTTGGACGATGGGTCATAGTTTTGATATTGCTTTCGGGTATCTAAATAGCCTGTTTGCTGGTTGTTGAGACCAAAAGTAGTCTTGAATACAAGATTTTGAATTGGTTCATAAGATAAATACACATTGCCTAATAGTTTATAATCATCTTGTTGAAGTGTTTGATTATCTAATATGGCCTGTCCATTATTTCTACTTCTTTGAACGCCTAACTTCTGCTCAAGTGTGGCATATCTTCCCAAAGAATCGTACACAGGAACAATCGGGTGTTGCGTTAGAGCCGCTTCAAACGCCAAGCTACCTTTTCCATCTAATGAGTTTACGTCTGTGCTGTTCGCTCTATATTCTGCTCCTTCTTTTACGGCAAGTGCTGCCTGCGAATAACTATACGACAAAGATGTACCCATTTTAAAATGCTTATTAATTTTTGCGTCTAAGTTTATTCTGGTGTTATATCGTTCAAATCCTGTTTTTTTGATGATTCCCTGCTGGTTTAGATAACCCAATGAAACGTAAGCCGATAAGTTTTCGTTTCCTGCTTTTAAACCAACGGTGTGCTGTTGAATTGGAGCATTACTATCGAAAATCACATCAAACCAATTCGTTGAGGGTAGATTTTTGTAACGTTCTATGTCTGCATCTGTGATGCCCGCACTACTAATATTTGTGTTAGCTGCTGCTTCCTTGTAAAGTTGAAGATAGGTAGCATTATCCGTCACCATTTTTGGCAAAACCGTAGGGGCTGAACTTCCGTAATAAGCATTATAATCAATTTTCAAACCCGTATTAAATTTACTTCGCTTGGTAGTGATTAATACCACGCCGTTGGCAGCACGAGAACCATAAATTGCGGCAGCAGAAGCATCTTTTAATACAGTTACCGATTCAATGTCATCAGGATTCACATTATCTATCGGAGCTTCAATACCATCTACTAAAATTAATGCACTGGCATCGTTTAGTGTTCCTACTCCCCTTATACGAAACGTTGTTTGGCCATTGCCTGCCTCACCCGTACTTGAATTAGCAAACACTCCAGGCATTAAACCATAAAACATTTGGGAAGCCTGTGTAAGCGGTCTATTAGAAATTTCAGCGGCATTGATAGTTGAAACGGCCCCTGTGAGCGATTTTCTCTGTTTTGTACCATAACCCACCACAACTACTTCATCAAGCGATTTGTTATCTACTTTCAATAAAATATTGATTGTAGATTTATTATCCACTGCCACTTCTTGAACTACATAACCAACATAGCTAAATACCAAAACAGATTTTTCATCAATAATAGCAAGTGAATATTCACCATTTATATCAGTTGTTGTGCCACGTACAGTACCTTTTACGGTTACGGTTACACCAGGAAGTTTTTCCCCGTTTTCATCAGTAACCGTTCCTTTAATGACAACATCCTTGTTTACACTTTTATGTAAATCTTCTTCTTTTTTAGCTTCCTCAAAAAACAGAAACTTCTGTTCGCTGTCTCTCTTCAATACTATTTTACTGCTTACCTGCACATACTTAATGTGTAAGGGTTTCAACAATTTAGTGAGTACGCTTGAGAGAACCTCCTCATTTGCCGAGAGGCTCACTTTTTGGCTCAATTTTAAATTTCTCGAATTATACGAAAACTTAATTTGAACAGCTTTTTCAAGAGCGGCCAAAGCATTTTCTAAGCTAACATTATTTACTACAAGAGTTACTTTTGAGTCAAGAATCTCTTGCCCCTTTACGGGTACCGCCATCGTCACACTGGCAAATACAAGCATAATAATTGTTGGTAAAATTGAACTTTTTACGAATTGAAAAAGTAGCCGTTGATAAATAAAATTTTTTTTCATACTTTTGATTGTTGGGTTTATACTATGTTTAACTACTGGTACTCACTTACATTCCAAAGCCTTTAAAGAGGAGTTTGGAAATTTTGAGGCGTTTGAAATGTTACAGCATTTCAACGCCTTTTTTGTTTCATTTTTTTTAAATCATAGGCAATTAATATTGGTTTAATTACATTCGTTTGCGGTAATAATCACATGATTTCCTTTTATTTCATACTTCGCTCCATTTCCTAAACTCTCACAAATAATTTTTAATTTTTCGGGCAGTGGTTCATCACTCAAAGAAGTAGTCAAATAACAATTTCTTAGTTTCTCCTTTGGAAAATCTATTATCATAAGATATGCTCGCTCAATGGTATCAAAAATTTGGTACACAGGCGTATCTCTAAACTCAAAACTTAACTGTTCAATCGCAATAGGTTTAACTAAAAAAGACTCATCCTTACCGATGGCTAACACCCTATCAAAAAGTGCTTTTTTTCGGATAAATTTTGCCGCTTGATTAGGCAGTAGTATTATTTCCTCGTTAATATTATTGACTATTGCTTTGTTTGAACTCACACGCACCTTTCCAGTCCGAACCAATACTTGTACGCTGGGCTGATTTTCGTAAGCTACCACCCTAAAACTTGTTCCATATACCCTCGTAATTACTTCGTTGGCATAAACAAAAAATGGTCTTTCAGGATTTTTACTTACCTCAAAAAATGCTTCGCCAGAAAGAAAAACACTACGCTCGGAGCCTTCAAATATCTTCGGGTAACTTAGCTTACTTTTAGGTTGAAGCAAAACCGAACTCCCATCTGAAAGTGCAATTAACTGTGGCTTTTCTGAATGATTGACTTGCTCAATAAGAAGGCTATTACCGGCTTGCTCCACAAGGCTTTGATAAATAATATCTGTTGGTTGATTTTTGAAGAAATAATTGGCAAAGACAAGACCAATAATTATACTCGCCGCAACCCTAAACCACATAAAATCCCAAATACTTTTGGGTTGTTCAGTACTGTGTATTCGCTCCCAAGTTTCTTCGAGGGCTGCTTGGGTTTCTTGGCTGGAGATTTGTGCTTCCTCCACTTTCATTGCCAGTATCCACAACCGAGCAATTTCTACTAATTTTGCCCGCTCAGAACTCTCAAGAGTCCAACTTTGCCAGTTCATGGTGTCTTCATTAAACCTAACCCATCTTTGAAACGACTCATCGGACAAGAAATCTTCTGCGTTGTGATAATTATTGCGATTTTTCATTCTAAAATTTATTACTCTATAGTCATCAACAGAGAGGAGAGTAATAAACTTTGGTACTCAATGAAATACATTTTTTTCTAAAAAAAAGGATAGCAAAGCAAATTATCTATCATCAAAACCAAAACAGAGTTTAGAAAATTTTTTCTGAGCTGAAGAATAGCTCTGTGAAGTAAGTTTTTGGTAGATTGGTAATTCATATTTAAAACTTCAGATATCTGTTCTACTGAAAGTTTCTGGTGATAACGAAGGTACAATGCCTCCTTTTGCCGTGAAGAAAGAAAATTGATAAATCTGTTTAATTGTTCTACTTTTAATGCCGTTGCCTCGTCAGCAATTAGCTGATCTTCAATGGAGAAATCAAATAGAAAATCAACTAAGTTTATATCTCTTGCCTGATTGAAAACATAATTTCGCCCATATACTCGGGCAATTCGTTTACGCACACTTGCCAGTAAGTAGGCTTTTACAGAGATAGCTTCATCTAATTTAGTACGATAAGTCCATATATCCACGAATACATCCTGAACACAGTCTCGCACAGTATCTGTATCTGTTGTCATCAAGGTTTTTCCATAATTCACCATCAAACTATAATACTTTTCAAATAATTGGGAAAACGCAGCCTGATTTCCAGCTTTTAACTGACTCCAAAGTATGCTATCTATAATCTTTTTATTATCTCTTTTTAGATCCTCCAAAAAAATAGTATTTTCCATATAAAGCAGTAAAAATGAATAAAATTTCGATGATAATTGATAAAATAACTTATCACAAAAGTAACTTGGCAAAAGCTATACGCAAACAGCCGATTAAAAATTAAAGCAGTATTAATAATTTGATAACATACATTGGTTGCAAGTCCCTTATTGGGCCAAAAGTAAGATAGCATAGCGTAAACCGCTGAAATACAACAAGTTAGCTTCAATAATTTTTGTTCATCTTATTTTATAAGTTACTGATTATCAGTTGTTTAACTATCAGCAACAGGGTTCAACTTTTTCCTTCCTTTTTTCTTAGTAAACCCTTTCACCTGCACCCCTGCAAAAGTTAGAATTTTGTAGAATGTCCTACGACTCCCAATCTTAAAAGTCTTCATAATTTGAGTTGTTGATTGTTTCTCGGCATCGTAGAGTTCTTTCACTGATTCTGCAATTTCTTGATACGCTGGTAATAAGCCTTTGGGGCGACCACCGTTTCGCCCTCTGGCTCTGGCAGACTCCAATCCTGCCTTAGTTCGTTGGACAATCACATTCCTTTCGTGTTCTGCCAAGGCACAGAAGATTTGAAAAACTAAAATGCCACTTGGTGAAGTCGTATCAATGGGGTCATTGAGGGAAATAAGGTTGATTTTTCTTTTCTCCAAAGTTGCTACCAATTCGATAAGGTCTTTGGTTGAACGCCCTAACCTGTCCAATTTCCAAATTACAATCGTATCACTTTCCCTCATAAAACTCATCATTTTTTCAAAGGCTGGTTTTACTGCCTTTACTCCCGATACTTTGTCTGTGTAGATTGTTTCACAACCTTTTTGTTTAAGAGCATCCACTTGTAAATCAAGGGTTTGCTCCTGAGTGCTAACTCGTGCGTAACCAACTTTCATATTTTTAAGGATTTGTATTCAATTACTCATTAGAATCAAATATACGGTATTTTTATTTATGGTATAGATTTATGGTACAGTTTTTAGCCACTTATTGAACCGTATCACCAAAAAATTAATCGTACCAGAAAAGGGACGTATTCGGATAACATTTTAACCCACACACAATTTCATTTATGAGTAGAATTAAATTATTGCCACCCCATGAAATTAGAGAATTTGACACGCCAACAATCTTCACGGTTTCGCAACAATCCCACTTTTTTAACATTACCGATGATTTGGAAATGGAGTTAGATAAACTACGACACCCTTGTTCAAAAATGGGTATGCTGTTGCAATGGGGCTATTTTAAGTTTCATGGTCGATTTTATGAGGTCTCAGATTTTAGAGATTTGGACATCCAGTTTGCTGCCAAGCAACTGAACTTAAACCTAAAATACCTTGATTTTCATGGATTTTATAATAAGCAAATGGCATACGATCATCGAGAACGCATCCTATCAATTATTCATTGGAAACCCTATGATGAAGAACTGTTCAAACACCAAGTAGAACGATTGGTAGAAAGTCAATTAGTACCAAGAAAGGTGCTTTGGGAAACCAGAGCCTACTTATTTAGACAGGGCATTGAATCGCCCGCCTACGATAAATACGTCCGAATTATTAACGATACGCTTCTGGCGTTTAGCAAACGTATAAATCTATCGTTAGAAAAATACTTGACCGCTTCGCACCGTCAAACTTTGGATGAATTTCTGGTCAAGAAAGTTGCCTATCAAAAGAGCGAAATCCAAAAATACAAAGTCATTATTCACCCTAAAAGCCCCAAAGAAATTAAGAAAAGTGTTCAACTATTTGAGGTACTTCGAGGGCGCTTAGAGAAAGTTAGCACTTTGGTTGAAAAACTCAACCTTTCCGATGCGACCATTGATTATCACGCCCATTGGGTAACAATTGCTGATAATGATAAGATTGAAACCAATGTCGATAAATACCTTTTTCTCCTTTGTTTTCTGATTCGTCAAGTTCGACAACGCCAAGATTATTTCATTGACATTATCCAAAATAGTATCAAATCAGCCGAGAATAGGGCTAAAATGGCTCAAAAAGAGGAGTATTTTATAAAACAAAAAGAACGAAAACAAGCAACACAATTACTGATTGATTCTTGAATCAGTTACAAACAGCAAGTCGAAGAAGTCAAAAATATTCTCAAATCACTTCAAGATAATGATACCAAAATTTCTCAAATCGAAGATATTTTTGAGGTGGATGATTCTTTAACGGACGTACAACTGTCCCTAATTGATTCGTTGGGCGTTGAAACAGGGAGAGACGAAAAAACTGAGTTTTACCGCCTGTGGCAACGGCAAAGTATTTGGTTAAGTAACCGAGTTTCTCAGCCTATTCTGCAACTGATTATCAATCAAGAAGAAACCGATAAAGCCCTTTTTGAAGCCATCAGTCACTATATTGAGAAGAAAGGTAAGATAACCAAACCTACAAAAAATCTCAAATGGTTAGACGATAAACAGCAAGATGCTCTACATGAAATTAATGATAAAGGAGAAGAAATATTCCAACGGAGATTGTATAAAATGTTCTTATTTGAAGCTATCAATGATGGGATAAAATCGGGAATCTTGAACTTTAATCACTCTTACCGATTCCGTTTTTTGGAAGAATATCTTATCTCTAAAAAAGAATGGAAGGATAACAAAGAACAATTAGTGACAGATGCAGAAATGACTCATTTAACTGATTATGAGGATATTATAGGCGTATTGAAAGAAAATTTAGACCAGCTCTATCACCAAGTGAATGATGGATATAATTTGGGGTTAAATCCTCATTTGAGATTTGATAAAGCCAATAAACCTATCATCACCACTCCTGCAGTCGAGAAGCCTGATTTAAGCAAAATCAGTAGCTATTTTAACCCAGCACGATTTACCTCTATCTTGGATTTATTGGCGGATGTTGAAAAGACCGCTCCATTTTTACATCATTTGGGACACCAAAGTAAAACCCACGAAAGAAAACGTCCAACGCCCGAAACATTTTTTGCTTCAATAATAGCTTTGGGCTGTAACATTGGCGTTGAAAAAATGCGTAATATCTCGAAAGGAATTCAAGTTTCAACGCTCCAAAATACAAGTGATTGGTACTTGTCATTATAAGCACTCAAAGATGCAAACGATGCCATTATCAAAATGAAAAACGGCTTAGATTTACCAGAAATCCACAGAAATGACCCTAATGAGTTGCATACTGCCAGCGATGGGCAGAAAATTTTGAATAAAAAGAACTCATTAAATGCCGCTTTTTCGTACAAATATCCAGGCTTCGACAAGGCATCGGTGGCAAATACGGCAGTTGATGAACGATTCGCCATGTTTTATGCAACGGTTATTGTGGCATCGGCACGGGAAGCGGTTAGTATGGTGGATATGCACTTAAATAATCCTGTAATCAAAAGTACGATTCATTCAACTGATACCCACGGCTCAACCGAAGTCGTTTTTGGGATGATGCACCTATTAGGAGTCTTCTTTGCTCCCAGAATAAAAGACCTTGGTTCACAGCAATTATATGGGTTCAAGAGCAAAAAGGAATATGCAGAGTTAGACTATAAACTAATACCCAATCATACTATTAATATTGCCCTAATAGAGAAACATTGGGACGATATTTTACGAGTGATGGCATCCTTAAAATTAGGAAAAACCACCGCTGAACAGGTATTAAAGCGGTTAAATTCCTACTCACAACAAAATCCATTGCAAAGAGCCATGAAGGAATTTGGTAAGATTATCAAGAGTTCTTTCATTCTCAAATATTAT
>JAYVIV010000096.1:0-8426 GCA_043769985.1 Arcicella sp. | reverse complement strand
ACGCACGGCAGAATTCTCGGCTAAATCAGCCCTTTTCACGAGTTCGTTATACCACTCTGAATAATTTTCGCTACGTTTTGGTAGGCTTTTGCTCATTTTATTGGTTTTAAATCAGTATTAGAATTAGGTTAGATTTTGCATCTACAAAAAAGTGATGACACTTAACTATAAAAAAAATCGTTATTGATGTAGGGGTAAATAAAAATTTAGTTGTCTTGAATGTGTAGTTCTGGGTAATTTAAAACTTTGTAAATTTTACCATTAATTCATTACCATTTAAAGGAATTTTATTAGATAAATACTTGAAAATCAGATTGCTAACGTACTTTTTGCAATAGAATAGCTATACACCGAATTTAAGTATGAACATTCCAAGAAATTATTTTGTTAATGAGGTGTTAAATCTGTTGCAAAGATAAGTTTTTGTGGTAAGTTTGACACAAAATATGAAGCTACTAATTCAAAATTTTATAAAACACTTATTTCTGGCATACATTTTTAGTTATTTTAATTGTACTATTTTCAAAAAAACATAAAGTCATGAACATTCAACAATCCATAAAATTCTTTTCAGCCGCAGCGTTGATGAGTCTTGCGATGGGGTGTAGTTCCTCTAAACAAGTCGCCAAAACTTCTTCTAATTCAGAGGTTTATGACGATATGTACGCCTCTGCCAATGAAACCCGCCCAGCCACTTTAACCAGTCGTGAGCGTTTTCAACAAAATCAGGAGGAGGAATATGTGAACCAAAACCCTGAATACAGAGGTCAAAATAAAAACGATGTTCAAGGTACTGATGAATATTATTCACAAAATTGGATAAATTCTCGTCAGTATTATCAAAACCAAACGCCTTACGGAAATGGATTCAACAATTTCAATAACGGCTTTAATAATGGAGGTTTCAATTCTCCTTTTAATAGATTCGGTTCTGGGTTCAACAACTGGTACGGAAATCCTGGTATTTCATTTGGAATAGGTTTAGGCAATGCTTGGGGAAATCCTTGGAATTCATGGGGAGGAAGCGGTTGGAATGACCCTTGGAACTCTTACGCATTCGGTGGTGGAGGGTTTAACTCATGGGGTTACGACCCGTGGGGATGGGGCGGAAGCCGTTGGGGTTTTGGAAACGGATTTAATACTGGTTGGAACTCGTGGGGAAATCCTTGGGGCGGTGGTTTCGGAAACAGTTTCTACGATCCTTGGGGTGGCTGGGGTGGTCGTCGCAATACCGTTATCGTAAATAATTATGGAACTGGTGTAGCAGGGGCTAATGGAAATTACAGTAATCCTAATAACACTTCACGCACTCCACGTTCAAGAGATACATACTCATCATCTGCCTACAATTCTGACTACAATTCAGGTCGTAGCGGAGGTAATGTTACTCGTGGAAACAGAAACGATAATACAAACACGAACTCAAATTCAAGTGGAGATTATTATTCTCGTCCAAGACGTGATAATGGATATAGTGGAGGAAATAGTGCAGGTTCTCGAACAACAACAACTTCAAGTGGGAACTCAAATTCGTCTTCGCAAGAAAGAACATCATCGTGGGGAAATAATCGTAATTCGAGTTCTTCTTCAACGTTTTCGACTCCATCTACAAACAGCACGTCTTCACCATCATACGGAGGTTCGTCAAGTGGTGGTTCATCATCAGGCGGCGGAGGTGGTGGAGGTAGAGGTCCAAGATAAGTTTAACAAAATATTAACAAGCAAAATCCCCTTAAATAGCACTTTTGAGGGGATTTTTTCGTTTAAAGTATAGGGAATAATAATTTTTAATTGTCATATTTGTAGTTAAACTCTCATCCTTAATAAATCTTAAATCCATTAAATTCCATGAAAATTTCATTCAGTTTTTTTGCAATAGTCTTGATGTTAACTTCTCTACAAGTTGTGGCACAAGACAACAATTATGATGCTCTGGCAAAAATGTTTTCCACCAACTCGCCAACAGGAACAGCACGTTTTCAAGCCATAGGAGGTAATCATTCAGCCTTAGGGGCAGATGTCAGTTCTGCAACGGGCAACCCAGCTGGTTTAGGATTTTATACTCGTTCAGAGTTCAGTTTTACGCCAACTTTTCAAAGCATAAGCAACAAGTCATTGTATGGTCGTGAAAATAGTCCTTCGGTAAATTCTGATGTGAATAATTTAAATATTGGAAATATAGGTGTTGTTTTTGCCGGTGGCGAACCATCTTATCGTGATGGATGGCGTGGTTCATTTGGCATTACTTATTCTCGCCAAAATTCATTTTTTAATAATGTAAAATTTTCTGGAAATGGCACGGGTTATGGTGGTTCAATAACGGATAGTTATGCAGAATTAGTTAACAAACAAATAAATTTAAGAGCAATTACTAATCTTGATGAAACTATTAGTAATGGTCCAAATAATTTTACGGGAAGAGCAGGATTATATTATTATGGTTACGTAATTAATCCTACGGGCTTTCAAAATCCTCCTTTTGAAGGAATAGAGGGTAATTCGAGAACGAGCCAAACGTTTGATTTTCAATCAACTGGACGTTCGAGCCAATGGTCAATTTCTTATGGAGGTACAGCTAACGAAAAATTTTATATTGGCGGAACCATCGGAATTCCAAGTTTTAGATATGAAAGTGTATGGAAATTCAACGAAACATATAATAATCCAATTGAAATAAACGGATTGACAGAATCTCATTTTGTTTCATCAAGTGGAAGTGGTTTGAATTTAACGATTGGAACTATTTATAAGCCAAATGATATGATTCGATTCGGATTTAGTGTTGCTACTCCAACTTGGTATGATGTTGCACAAACGAGTTCAAGGACGCTGGATGTTGATATAGACCCAAATAAAGGCGTAAATATTAATAATGGAGCAAATACAAATACCTTAACAACAAATGGTTATCAGGTTGTAAGAAGAAATAATACAAGCTTTATCACAAGAATTCCGAGGCTTTCAACTATAATTTATGAAGATAGTTATCAGTTGACAACTCCTTGGAGATTGAGTGGTGGTGCGGCATTTTTCTTTGGAAAGAAAGGTTTTATTTCAACTGATGTGGAATATGTGACATACAGTAGTATGAAGCTAAATAATCCATCAGAGGATTTAAGTTTTGATGATGATTATTTAAATTCTGTTGGTAATATAAAAATATCTTATCAAAATACGCTAAATCTAAAAGTTGGTGGTGAATACAGAATGGGCAATGTAAGTTTGCGTGGAGGGGTTAATTATCAACAAAATCCATACACAAAAGCATTTGATCAATCGAATACCATTAATCGTGCTCAAATGATTTATTCAGCGGGCGTTGGGTATAGAACAAACCAATTTTATGTAGATGTAACGGGAATGTACGGAACAACGCAACAGTCTTACACACCTTACAGATTGGCAGATAGTAGAGATTATGCTTCCACTAAAATTGACAATAATTTTACAAGAGGTTTGGTGACGTTTGGCGTATTTTTCTGATAATAATTTTAAGCAAAAAAGCCTTTTCAGATGTTCTGAAAAGGCTTTTTCTATTCAAATTCCTCCAATAGCCACAAAATTTGCTCTACATCAATGCTACCATCTATCTGAATATCAGCTTGTTCATAAATTTGCAAACGTGTTTCGTAGCGTTTTCTAATATTATCTAAAAGTTCGTCTTCCTTTTGTCTTTTATCGATTAACGGGCGATTATTAATATCTGATTTTTGTATTCGTTTCAATAAATCTTCGGGCGATACGTTTAGGAAAATACTGGTTCCATTTGCTTTAATAAAATCTATACCTCCGTGAAAACAAGGCATTCCACCGCCCGTTGCCACAATAATTTTTTGATTAGGTTGAATACTTTTCAAAATTTTATTTTCAATCAGGCGGAAATAATCTTCACCCTTGTATTTAAAAATATCAGAAATGCTGGCAATTTCTTGATTTTCAATTAATTCGTCAGTATCAACAAATTGATAATCAAGGCGTTTGGCAAGCTGCCGCCCCAAAGTACTCTTGCCCGATGAAGGCATACCGATTAGGAAAATGTTTTTCATTTGATACAGGTATAGATTTTTTCAGATAATTCTTCTTGTTTTTCTATTTTCAAAAAAGATATTTTTCCCAAAATTAAACTCTGCCTCATCGTCGTTATTTTATTACATCGAATTTCACTATTTAAAGGTAAAGGATTTGTCAAATCTTTATTATCAATAATAAATGAAAATGACGTTCTCCGAATCAGTGACGTAATTGGAGCGACTAAATAATCATTATCAAGATTGTTTGAAATATCATTGCTAACAATAATTGCAGGGCGAATTTTACTCTGAGAAAAATCATCAGAATAAGGATAGGGTACTTTTACAATATCTCCTCTTTTATACTTCGGCATCATTATTTATCTTTTAAAAATTCATCCCAATGGTCATTTTCGGGAGCATTCCAAATTTCTCCAAATGATTCAGTCGCTAAGATATACAACTCATCTTTTGATATATTTTTAACTTTTATTTCTTTTTCTAATGCCTCTAATTCTTTTTTATGGTCTTTCATCCAATGATAAACTCCTAATTGTTCATTTTTAGGCAATTTCTGAAAAGCCGTAATAAATATTTGTGCTGTTGCAGTTTGCATAATTTTTATTATTTTAATAATTCCAAAATTTCCTCTTTCTCAGGCACATCCGCATGAGCCCATTTCCCTTTCACAATGCCATCTTTAATCAACCAGAGCGTTGGATTTGCTCTACCAATGGTTTTCAAAACCTTCGTATCAGAACTTAATGCAGGAACACCTAATTGAAATTCATGACGAAGATTTTCAACTTCTGCTTCGGGCGAACCACTCAGAAGCCACACTTTTACGTCTGTTCCTTCCAAACTTTTTGCCAAATCACGAATTTTATCCATATCGTCAGTACTTGCTTTTGCCACCACAGGAATAATAATCATCAACTTTTTGCCCACAAAACTTTCAGTTTTATAATCCGTAGAATCACCATCTTTCCAGATATTGTAATCGGTAATTTTCGCTTTGGCGGCCTCTTCGTTTAGAGTAATCATTTCTTTGAATTTATAAGTTGTATCAGTTGGCATATCTTTCAAATCAAGAATTTTTCCATCTTTTTCATACTTATACATAAATTGCAAAGGCTCAGAAGGCTTCATGTTTTTTTGAATATCTTGCCCGATTGCGTAAGGTAATCCATCATAAGGTGGAAGAAATTTCACGGCGTAAATCGCTAAAAATGCACAGAAAATAATCGACATTCCAACCCACATACCTGTTTTTTTATCGGTAAAAATATTTCGTTGCCAAAGAATAATCAGAATAAAAAACATCAACACCATATCTTTTCCGAATGATGTCCATGGCTTCAATTTAATGGTTTCGCCAAAACATCCGCAGTCGGTTACTTTGTTGAAATAGGCCGAATAGAAAGTCAAGAAACCGAAGAAAATAACGGTGGCTAACAATATCCAAGAGGATGTTTTGAGTTTGTATTGAACTAATAAACATACGCCCAAAACCAATTCCAAAGCACACAAAAAGATAGAAAGATACAAGGCATAAGGAACCCAAAAGTGCCAAAAACTTGCCATAAAAGGAAAATCAGTAGCGAATACATCGAAATACTCTTCTAATTTAATTTCAGTTCCAACGGGGTCATTGAGCTTTATCAGCCCCGAAAAAACAAAGATAATACCAACAAAAATTCTGGAAAAATGTGCTAAAAACTTCATAATGTGTAAAGATAAATTTATGTATCTACTAAATTAGTGCTTAAAAATTGCGCAAGCTGTTAATGAAAAGTTAAAACTTATAGTTTCATCTTAATCATACAAAAAACTGCATAATTCAACATATCCTGATAATTTGCTTCTACGCCTTCCGAAACTAACGTAACACCTTGATTATCTTCAATTTGTTTAGTTCTGAAAATCTTCATCAAGATTAAATCCGTCATCGAACTCACTCTCATATCACGCCATGCTTCGTCATAATCGTGATTTTTGTCTTTTTGCAGATTCAAGGTTTCTTCCACTTGTTCATCGTATAAATCACTCAATTCTTGTTCCGAAAATTCACTTTGTTCAGAATTTTCTAACTTTTTTTGAATTAAGGCAATTACACAATAATTGATAATTCCGATGAATTCTCCCTCTATACCATCCTCAATTTTCTGAACACCTTTTTCTTGAATAGAACGAATGCGTTGAGCTTTGATAAATATCTGATCGGTCAGGCTCGGTAATCTCAAAATCCGCCAAGATGTGCCGTAGTCCTTGTTTTTCTTTTGGAATAAGGTTTTGCAAATGGCAATAATTTGTCGGTATTCAGTTTCTGTTTTAGTCATTTTAATTAGGTAGCAGGTATGAGGTATGAGGTTGTGGATATTAGGTATTAGAGGCTAATTTAAGCAATAAATAATGGGCTTTAAATGTATATAAATGTCCCTAAAATTTACAACTCTATACCTTATACCTACGACCTCATACCTACAACCTCATACCTAATTAAGCAAGCACAAAAGTACTCAACGATTTATAGACATCATTGATGTTTTCGCCTTTACGGAAATCTTTTTGGATTGGATTATCAGAACCTTTTATCCAAATCAAAATTTCAGCGTCAAGGTCCAAAAGACTCGCAGAGCGTTTTGAGAAGTAATTGATTGACTTGTACGGAATGGTCATAAAGTCGGTTTTTGAGCCTGTAACGCCTTGTTTATCCACCAAAATCAATCTTTTGTTCGTGAAAACAAACATATCCCGAATCAATTTGAAAGACTTAACGATGGTTTCGCCATCAATCAAAATTGGTTCAAATTCGTGTGCTATTTTTTCGGGGGAAACTTCCGAAGAATTTCCCATCAAAGCGTTTAAAAGTCCCATGAGGTTTTTGTGAATTGTTGATTTTTTTGTAAAAATACGGCTGTGGTTTGGGATTTGCAATTTTAGAGTTTTTAAATTGGTGATGTGAGAAATTACCAGTAAAACATCTTATCTTTACTAATCAAAAAACAAGCGTTATGATAGTTACGGAATCAAATATTGAAAAGATTAATGACACTTTTACCCAAGTGAAAAGCATTTCTTTTAATGAGAAAAAAAATGCCCTTCACTCAGAGGAGATTGTCAATATATTTCTTGATAGAATTTTAGAACTAAAACGTATTCTTGACAAAAAGACTCAAAATATTACGAAACTCAATACTCAATTGGAAGAACTCACTTGGTTTTCTGATTTAGACGATGAGTGTTTAATGAAAGTGAACGAGATTATTTCATTGTGTAATGATTTGCATTCAAGCCTGTTAAAGTTCTATATTAGTTTAAATCCTTTCATTAAAAAAGGCATTGCAAAGGCTGAAATTAAAGCATTAAAAGAAGCCATTGCCGATTTAAAAGAAATTACCCAAGACGTAGAATCTCGTTTCTTCTTCTTGCCTCAAATGTCCGTATTTACCGAAACCACAAAAGAACTTACACTTATATAATGAAGATTTTTTGTATTGAAGGATTCAAAATAGAGTTTGAAAAGTTGTTGGGTAAAAAATCCTACAAAACTATCGAAAAAGACATAATTGATTATTTTTTTGATAAAGATATCGAAGAAATTTGCTCAGGCACACGTCTTAATAATAGTGATGATTGTCCTTACATCAAGAAACGATTGAAAGGAAGTGGTGGTTTTCGTTTGTATTACTACATTATTATCAAAAATGATTGTCTTTATTTGATGTTTGTGCATCCTAAAACAGGCTCTTTGGGTTCTTCAAATATTACTGATGAACACAAAGTTAATATCTACAAAGGTGTTTTGGATAGTATCAAAGCCAATGATTTATACCTTGTCTCGAAGGTTGAGAATAAAATAGTATTTGACAAGCAAAACCCTAATAAATAAATGCTAATCAACCTAAAACAAACCCTCCTCGACCTCACAAAACCCCGCATCATGGGGATTTTGAATATCACACCCGATTCTTTTTATGAAGGAAGTCGCTTTACTGATTTGTCGAAAATTCTGAGCCAATCCGAAAAAATGCTTTCGGCAGGTGCAACTTTTTTGGATATTGGAGGCCATTCTACTCGGCCAGGTGCAACGCCCGTGAGTGAAGACGAAGAACTCAATCGGGTCTTGCCAGTCGTGGAGGCAATTATTCAAAATTTTCCCGAAGCATTGATTTCAATTGATACTTTTCGCTCGACGGTGGCACAACAATGCGTGGAAGTGGGTGCTGTGATGATCAATGATGTTTCGGGAGGAACTTTGGATGATAAAATGTTTGAAACCGTGGCAAAACTAAATGTGCCTTATGTATTGATGCATAGTAGAGGCACACCCGAAACGATGAATCAAATGACTGATTATCAGGATTTAGTAACGGATGTTTTGGATGATTTACAACGTAAAATTTATCAATTAAG
>JAYVIV010000095.1:0-5045 GCA_043769985.1 Arcicella sp. | reverse complement strand
TGATTTGTGATTTGCCATGTTTATTTCCCGAATAAATATTGGTTTTCTGTTTTCTAAATTTGAAGTGCAAAGGTACGGCTTTTTTATTAAATCACAAGACGAGTTAGGGAAAAGTTAATAGTTAATGGTTAATAATTAATAGTTAGTACAAGTAAAAACTAAAATTAAATTATTTAAAAATCCACTAAATCATTCATTATCAACATCATATAAATATAATTTAAAAATTTATTCAATATTTTAACCACTTTTCAATCGGTCATGAAAAAATCTATTTTATCATTTTTAGTAATTTGGATTCTAATAAATCCGTTCATTTCCTTTTCAGACAAAATTTCTGAAAATTCCAAACATCGAAAACCAAACATCGAACCGAAGCGTCGGGCGAATCGATTCTGGGGTTTCTTTGCACATCAAAAGATTAATCGCTTAGCAATTTTTACGCTCCCTCAAGAAATGATGCCCTTCTATAAAAAGCATCTTCGTTATGTGATGGAACATTCTGTTGACCCAGATCAACGCCGTTATGCCGTAAAGTATGAAGCACCCAGACATTATATTGATTTGGATGCTTATGGAGATAGTGCAACTTATAAACTTCCTGTTTTTTGGAATGATGCCGTTGAAAAATTCACGGAAGATACTTTAATGAAAAATGGGATTGTCCCGTGGCAAATACAGTTGATGAAATTTCAATTAACGAAGGCTTTTAAGGAAAATGATGGTCAAAGAATCTTGAAATTATCGGCTGAAATTGGTCATTATGTTGCAGATGCCAATGTGCCTTTACATACAACTTCCAATTATAACGGTCAGAAAACCAATCAAATAGGTATTCATGGATTTTGGGAGTCACGTTTACCAGAATTATATTCAAATGATTATGACTTCTTTGTTGGTTCAGCCGAATACGAGCGATTTGTAGGTAAACGAGCATGGGAAGCGGTTAGAAATGCCAATTCTGCCTTGGATTCTGTTTTGGTTTTTGAACAAAAATTAAATGCTAATTTTAAGGAAACCAAGAAATACAGTATTGAAGAACGGAATGGACAAAATATTAAAGTTTATGCCAAAGATTATTCTAAGAAATACCACCAATCACTTGATAATCAAGTAGAAAGGCAAATGAAACGAGCCATAAAAATGATTGGAGACCTTTGGTTTACGTCGTGGGTAGATGCAGGACAGCCCGATTTGACCGCCCTTTTAGATTTTAAATTATCAGAAAAACAGAAGAAAGAAGAAGAAAATGAGGAGAAATCTTGGTTACAAAAATTATTCAAACCTCGTGATGAGAATTGATAGATGGCACGCAGATGACGCTGATGCTTCGCAACGCAGATTTTCGCAGATTTTTTAAACCAAAATTTTAACTCAGAATTAATAGATAATCATTTTTAATCTTTGTAGAAATCTGCGAAAATCTGCGTTGCCGAAGGCATCAGCGTAATCTGCGTGCCATCTTTTATATGTAACTTTGCATAATGAAATCACAAATCATTTTAAAAACGGGTAAAGAAAATCCTGTAAAACGTTTTCACCCTTGGATATTTTCAGGGGCAATTGGTAAAATTGTTGGCAAACCTTCCGATGGCGAGGTTGTGGATGTTTTGGACTCACAAAAGAATTACCTTGCCACTGGGCATTATCATGAAGGAAGTATTGCCGTAAAAATATTCTCATTTCAGGAAACTGAATCGGATGAAAATTTTTGGTTTGGTAAAATCCAAAAAGCCTACGAAGTTCGTCAAATTATTGATTTTCAAGGCACTAACTGTTTTAGGCTCATTCATGGTGAAGGTGATGGTTGTCCTGGATTAATCATTGATTTTTACAATGGAGTAGCTGTTTTCCAAGCTCACAGCATTGGAATGTATCTTGAAAAAGAAAAAATTTCAATGGCTTTGCAAAAAGTTTTTGGAGATAAATTACTGGCAGTTTACGATAAATCTCACGAAACCTTACCCAAACAATTTGCTCAAAATGTTCAAAATGGGTATTTATTTGGACAATGTGTTGTGCCTCACGAAGTCTCAGAAAATGGATTCAAGTTTTTGATAAATTGGGAAACAGGACAAAAAACGGGATTCTTCCTTGACCAACGAGACAATCGAGCGTTATTGGCGAAATACTCAAAAGGCAAAAAAGTATTGAATTCTTTTTGTTATTCAGGAGGATTTTCAATTTATGCCTTGGGTGCTGAGGCTGAGTTAGTGCATTCGGTGGATGTTTCGCAAAAAGCCATTGATTTAGTGACGCAAAATGTTGAAGCCAATAATTTTCAAGGACTTACGCACGAAGCTTACGCTGAAGATGTAATGAAATATCTGAAAGCAAATGACCAATTTTATGACCTCATCGTGCTTGACCCACCCGCATTTGCTAAAAATGTAGCAACCCGACACAATGCAGTTCAAGGATATAAAAGACTAAATTCAGAAGGTTTTAAACGATTAGCGAAAGGAGGAATTTTGTTTACATTCTCGTGTTCGCAAGTTGTGGATAGAGATTTATTCTACAATACTGTTGTGGCGGCGGCTTTAGAGGCTGGTAAACAAGTGAAAGTTTTGCATCACCTCACCCAACCCGCCGACCATCCCGTAAATTTCTTTCATCCAGAAGGGAGTTATTTGAAAGGGTTGGTGCTTTATGTGGAGTAGAAAGGAAAACAGGAGAAAGGGAGGAAGGGAAACAGGAGAAAAGGAGGAGAGAAAGCACAAAATATAAGAAAGCAAAACGGGTACGACTTTTTGAAATCGTACCCGTTTTTCTGCGGTAATTTTATTCTCAGAGTGATTCTTTCTCCTTTTCTCCTGTCTTCATTCCTTCTTAGTTAACAAATCTAAACAAACGACTCCATCTGATTTTTGAGAACCATGATTTATTTGGGTCAAGTGACATCCATACGAAAACTGCTTTTCCAACTACGTGGTCGGCAGGAACAAAACCCCAATAACGTGAATCGGCAGAATGATGACGATTATCACCCATCATGAAATAATAATCTTGTTTGAAAGTATAAGATTTAATAATTTTTCCATCAATTTTGATGGTGTAACCCTCAATAACCACATCTTTATTTCCTTCGTAATATTTGATAACGTACTTATATTTATCAACATTCATGGAATCTAATTGAATCGTTGAGCCTTCTTTTGGAATTAAAAGAGGTCCGTAATTATCTTTATTCCACACATAAGATTTACCAAACATGGCCGTTGAACCATCATCTTTGGTCATACTATCTTCGCCGTCGGGCGTACCTTTGGGTGCTTTCAAAATCTCTACTGAAACGAAAGATTTCAATTTCTTAATCTCTTCAATATTAGATGAATATGTATTAACAACATAATCATGCAACCCTGCGATTGATGAGTCTTGAGTGGTTAATTGAACTTCTTGCCAGTTAAAATTAGGTTGTCCAGTGGCATCCACTCCGTTAGTAATATCATATTTATCAAAAAACTCATCATTCAGCGTTTCTTTTACTTTCAATAAATATTCATGTTGCATTCTCGCTGGATTTTCCATTGGTTTTCCATTGATATACACTTGCGTATCACGGATTTCCAAGGTGTTTCCTGGTATTCCAATACACCTTTTGATATAATACGTTCTTAAATCTACGGGGGCTTCCCCATCAGGAAGGTAATTTGGCACGTTGAAAACTACGGCATCACCTTGTTTAACTTCTGAAAAGCCTGGTAATCGTTTAATAGGTAAATCTAACAACGTAGAGTACGAAGGCAAATCCGTTCCCCAAATCTTTTGATGCGTTAACGGCACTTGCAAAGGCGTTTTTGGCGTGCGAACTCCGTAGTGCATCTTACTGACAAATAAGAAGTCTCCAACCATCAATGAACTTTCCATGGAAGGCGTTGGAATGGTATAGGCTTCAAAAAAGAAGAAACGAATAAGGGTGGCGGCAACTACCGCAAAAACGATTGAATCTATCCACTCACGAAAGGCGGATTTTTGAACTGGTTGTGTTTTTTCTGACATTTTAATATTTGCAACCACTTAGAAACATAGAGTACATAGAAAATTTAGCTTTAAAATGTAAGAATGCTTTTAATATTGCTGAATGATTATTTATACTTTTTTAATTTATTTGTTGGTTAGTCGAAATAGTGATTTTATAATTACACTTTTTCTGTCTGAATTTGGATTGCGAAACGTCGCACCGTATCAGATTAAAGGATTTTTGGGATTTGAATTCTTAGGTTTAATCCAAAAAATCCACTAATCCTAAAATCCAAATTCAGACGGGGTCGCCCAGACAAAATGGTACAAACAGAATAATTACCCAATACTCAATAATTCTTTCATACCAAAGACCCCTTTTTTCCCAGCAATCCATTCCGCTGCAATCACTGCTCCGAGGGCAAAGCCTTCCCTCCCATGTGCTACGTGCGAGATTTCAATTTGGTCAATATCTGAAATGTATTTTACGATATGAGTCCCTGGCACTTTTCCTTCACGAGCCGACCAAATCGCTACTTCATCTGGTTTAGGAATTTCATTGCTCACCCAAGTATTTTTATCTTCCGAATTCTGGATGATACCTTCCGCCAAAGTAATTGCCGTTCCCGAAGGAGCGTCTTTCTTTTCGGTATGATGAATTTCCGTAGTAGAAACGCTGTATTGTTTCTGAGGAGCCATCAATCTGGCTAAGGTTTTATTTAACTCAAAAAATAAATTTACACCAATCGAATAGTTAGAAGACCAAAAGAACGCTCCATCTTTTTCAACTGCCAATGCCTCTACTTCGGGTTTATTTTCGAGCCAGCCCGTTGTTCCGCAAACCACAGGAAAGCCTTTTTCAAGACAAGATTTTACGTTTTGAAATGCGGAGGAAGGATGACTAAATTCAATAACGGCATCTACTTGTGAAGCGGTTAGTTTCTCGAATTCTTGACGATTATCTACGTCAATGCGGGCAACAATGTTATGTCCTCGACTCTCTGCGACTTTCTCGATAACTTTACCCATTTTGCCGTAGCCGAGTAATACTATGTTCATGTTTTTATTTTTAGGTATGAGGT
>JAYVIV010000094.1:0-2337 GCA_043769985.1 Arcicella sp. | reverse complement strand
CGTAAATAATTCCTCAAAACGGCTTGCCACAATTATTGGAAATCAGGTGGTTGATTTGTTTAATTTGGCGGAATTGGGTTATTTTGATGGTTTTGAAATCGATAAAAAAGTCTTTGAAAATGATTTTTTGAATGACTTTATAGCTTTGGGGAAAGAGAAAACCATGGCAGTTCGCAAGCACTTACAATTACTTTTAAAAGACCTCAAAAATTTACCTCGAACCGCTTTTCATACGGATGATTCAGTTGCATTACACCTACCCATTCGCATTGGTGATTATACCGATTTCTATTCCTCCGAACAACACGCTACGAACGTTGGCTCCATGTTCCGTGACCCTAAAAATGCCCTTCTACCCAACTGGAAACATATTCCTGTAGCTTATCATGGTCGTTCGAGTTCGATTTTTGTTTCAGGAAAAAACTTTCATCGACCAAAAGGACAAATAAATAATGACGAAACTAAACCACCAATTTTTGCCCCAACTTCTCGTTTAGATATTGAGTTGGAAATGGCAACTATCATTGGAAAAGGTAACGAAATTGGTGATTCCATTAAGATTAATGAGGCGGAAGATTACGTTTTTGGCTTTCAATTATTAAACGATTGGTCTGCCCGAGATATTCAGAAATGGGAGTATATACCTTTGGGACCATTCTTGGCAAAAAACTTCTTTTCATCCGTTTCACCTTGGGTTATTACCATTGAAGCTCTTGAAGATTTTCGAGTTCCAGCTCCTTTGCAAATTCCGACAGTATTGCCATATTTAACCGAAAAAAATCGTTTAAATTTTGATGTGAAATTAGAGGTAACTTTACAACCGAAAGGAGGGGAAAGCATGGTTATCTGTCGTTCAAATTTCAAAAATATGTATTGGACGGTGGCTCAACAAATCGCTCATCATACCGTGAATGGCTGCAATTTGAACATCGGAGATTTGTTAGGCTCAGGAACAATTTCTGGCAATGAACCTAATAGTTTCGGCTCGCTTTTAGAAATCACATGGGGAGGAAAAAATCCAATAATTATGCCAGATGGGACAGAGAAAAGGTTTTTGGAAGATTTTGATACCATAATAATTAGAGGTTTTGCCGAAAAAGAAGGCAAGAGAATTGATTTTGGGGAGGTTAGAACAATGGTTTTGCCAGCGAAATAGCTGAATCACACACAATAAAATTAAGAACACGAAATCCACATAAAAATGATAAATAAAGTTGTAAAAAATGCCGACGAGGCAGTGGCAGATATTCAAGACGGTTCAACGTTAATGTTGGGCGGATTTGGACTTTGTGGTATTCCAGAAAATTCAATTTCTGCACTTTTACGTTCAGGTGTGAAAGAATTAACCTGTATTTCAAATAATGCTGGCGTTGATGATTTTGGCATTGGCTTGATGTTAAAAACTCGTCAGGTAAAGAAAATGATTTCATCGTATGTTGGTGAAAATCAAGAGTTTGAGAGACAGTTATTATCGGGAGAATTGGAAGTTGAATTATTACCACAAGGCACTTTAGCCGAAAGAATTAGAGCGGGTGGAGCAGGAATTCCCGCCTTTTTTACGCCAGCGGGTGTAGGAACGGAAGTGGCTGAAGGGAAAGAAATTCGAGAATTTGATGGTAAAAAATACTTAATGGAATCTTGGTTAAAAGCTGATTTTACCATCGTAAAAGCATGGAAAGGCGATTCGGCAGGAAATCTTATTTTCAGAGGAACGGCAAGAAATTTTAGTCCAATGATGGCTTCGGCAGGGAAAGTAACGATTGCGGAAGTTGAAGAATTAGTGCCTTTGGGTTCATTAAATCCAAATGATATTCATGTACCAGGGATTTACGTTCAACGAATTTTTCAAGGTAGTAATTATGAAAAACGGATTGAGCAAAGGACAACCGCCCCCCCCAAAGGGGGAATTAATGACACGAAATTAGAGTCCAAGTCGGACGAGAAAGCTCCCCCTTCGGGGGCGGGGGGGGCTATTGCACGCCGAATTGCACAAGAATTGCGTGATGGTCAATACGTAAATCTTGGCATCGGTATTCCAACATTAGTAGCCAATTTCATTCCAGAGGGCATAAATGTGGTTTTGCAATCTGAAAACGGTTTGTTGGGAATTGGTCCGTTCCCAATTGAAGAAAACGTGGATGCTGATTTAATTAATGCAGGAAAACAAACTGTTACCATGCAAGCGGGTTCTTCCCTTTTCAGTTCTGCCGAAAGTTTTGCCATGATTAGAGGTGAACACGTTGATTTAACAATTTTAGGAGCCATGGAGGTTTCCGAAAATGGCGATATTGCCAACTGGAAAATCCCTGGAAAAATGGTCAAAGGCATGGGCGGGGC
>JAYVIV010000093.1:0-21719 GCA_043769985.1 Arcicella sp. | reverse complement strand
TGGTCTTCGTACAGTCCTCCAAACTCTGATGCCATCTGTGGAGCAGACTGCAAACCCATCGCAATTTCTTGTTGCGGAGTCATTGTTACGGCTTGACTTTTACCTGTAATTGGGTTTACCTGCATTTTGGAATAGTAAGAAAACAGAGCAATTCCACCCATGATTAACCCAATAAATAAACGTGCTTTTAAACTTCCAGAATTCATGATTTCGTTTGATTGTTTATATTCTGAGGGAAATTAAAAAAGTCTCAGCATCTTTCCAAATTTCGATGTTCGGGATTCGATGTTAGAAGTTCGGGATTCGATAATCAAACATCGAACCGCCAGCATCGAACCGAGCGACGGTCGCATCGAATTAGAGTTAATTTTTGTTAAATGATATGTAATTGTTAGAAAAGCCAGCGTTTTAATAACGAAATTTGATAATAGTTAACGGCTTGATTTTCAATCTCCCAAAAAAACCTTAACTTTGCACTCCTATGTACAAAACGAATAAATTTATATTATTTATACTCTTTGCAGTAACGCTAACCGCTTGTAGTAGCTTCGAGAAAGTCAGGAAAATGACTGATGAAAAGAAGAAATACGAAGCCGCCGTTAAATTTTTTAAGAAAGGGCAGTATGACAAAGCAAGTATCCTTTTTGAAGAATTATTGCCGATTTTGACTGGAACAGATCAGCAAGAAATTGCGACTTTCTATCAAGCCTATTGCGACTATCACACGGGAAGTTACGAAACTGCGAATTTCCATTTCAAGCGTTTTGCTGAGACTTTTGCCCGAAGCGAGTTTTATGAAGAAGCAGTGTATATGTCTGCGTATTCATTATATAAAAACTCCCCCGACTTCAATCTCGACCAAAGCGGAACGATTACCGCCATAAACGAGTTACAAAGTTTTATCAATAATAATCCAGATAGTAAATTTAGAGACGAAGCATCTGAACTTATTAAATCTTTGCGGGTAAAATTAGAGAGGAAAGCATACGAAAAAGCAAAGTTGTATTTGAAAACAAGTTCTTTTAATGTGGCAACTTTGAAATCTGCGGTCATTGAAATTACAAATTTTGAAAGGGAATATCCCGATTCAGAATTCAACGAAGAAATGGCTTATTTGAAAGTTAAATCTCAGTATGATTTAGCTCAAAGTACCATTGAAAGTAAGCAAAAAGAGCGTTTTGATGAAGCTATCAAGTATTATCAGGTTTTAGTTGATAAATATCCTCAGAGTAATTTCTTAAAAAAAGCTGAGAAGTTATACGATGTAAGCATCAAAGAAAGTGAAAGAATTGCAAAATTAGAAGCTGATTATAAGGCTTCAAGAGAAAAAGAAAAATCAAATACTGCCAAAGTTGGGGCAGCGGATAAACAGTAGTGTGTTAGTTATGAGGCATGAATTATGAGGTATTAGACATTAGAAAATGCACAATTTGTATTAACTAATTTCAATATTTTAGGATTAAATGCTTGGAACTGAACACCTAAAACCAAATAAAAACAAAATGGCAACAAATCCATCAATCATTACCAGAAACGTAGCTGAATTAGCGGAAATCGCTGGTGGCAATACATACGAAGCAGTAGCAATCATTTCAAAGAGAGCAAGACAAATTGCCTTGAAATCGAAAGAAGAATTGAACAATAAATTGTCTGATTTTGCTTCTTCGGTGGACAACTTAGAAGAGATTTTCGAGAACCGTGAGCAAATTGAAATTTCAAAATTCTATGAGCGTTTGCCAAAGCCAACATCATTAGCAATTGATGAGTTCATCGAGAATAAATTTACTTATACTTTGCCAAGTCAAGACAAAGACGAGTAATTAGTTATTTGTCATTAGTAAAAAGAGTGTTCAAAGTTAATTTGAACACTCTTTTTGGTTTCGTGCAAAATTCATTAATGGTCAACTCCTAATAGCCAGTAACTAATTTCTAATAACTAAACTGAATTAGTTTATAATTGTCCCCCACTCACCCCCTTCAAAGGAGGGCTTATTGAGCTTAAAAGCCCTCCCTTCAAGGGGAGGGTTGGGTGGGGTGAGTGGATATAACTTAGCTATAAGTTGAACCAATAACTAAACTGGCATTTTCCAACCATTTTTATAATCTGGAACTATCAATTTATTGGCTTTTTTACTGGTGAATTTTTCACTTGATTCATCGTAGTAAATTTTTTCTCCTACTCTATACGCAACATTACCCATGTGAGAGTTAATAGCTACTTTTACCCCTGCCTCAATTGGACAATTTAATTTCGTTAAATCCTTGCTTTTCAGTACACTTACAAAGTTTTTAGTATGGTTATCTAAGCCATTATCGGATGCTTTTGTTAATGGTATAGCTTCCATTAACTCCTTGCCGTTCACTTTTTCTGGAATCACTTCCCACCCCCCACGATTGACCACTAAAGTCCCATTTTTACCAATAAATGCAATTCCATGCTGTCTGCCATATAATCCACCTGATATTCCCATGACATTCTCCCAAGACATCGTAAATTTTCCGTAATCATAAATAACATTCAAATAATCGGGCGTTTCTCGAGCATCCTCAGGAAAAGCAATCTTTGAGCCCATTGCCATTACGGATTTAGGAGTGTTTGCACCCATTGCCCACAAAACGATATCAATTAAATGCACGCCCCAATCAGTCATAAGTCCGCCTGCATAATCCCAAAACCAACGGAATTCATAATGAAAACGATTTTTATTAAATTCACGCATTTGGGCAGGTCCAAGCCACATTTTATAGTCCACGCCTGCTGGAATTGGTGAATTCGGCACAACCGTAAGCGGTGAAGAATTACCCCTGTACATCCAAGTTTTAGTGGTGAGAATATCACCTAATTTCCCCGATTGAACAAAAGCAACTGCATCTTGAAAGTGGGTCATAGAACGTTGCCACTGAGCAACTTGTACGACTTTCCCAGATTTTTTTACCGCACTTTCCATAATCCGAGCCTCTCCGATTGAATTGGCGGTGGGCTTTTCGCAAAACACATTTTTACCAGCCGATAAAGCATCCGTTAATTGTAAACAATGCCAATGGTCGGGCGTGGCAACGATTACGAAATCAATGTCTTTATTTTCAAGCATTTTGCGGTAATCTTTGTAGATTATTGGATTGCCAATGCCAGATTTTGCCAAATCAGCTTTGCGTTGATTGATGATAGAATCGTCAATATCGCAAAGAGCCAAGCAATTAATCTCGCTGATTTTCAAGAAGGCTGTAAGATTGTTCCATCCTTGACCTTTGCAGCCAATCACACCAACATTTATTTTGTCATTCGCCCCTACTTTGGTACGAAAACTGGCAATTATTTCTAAGGGTAAAAATGCTCCTGCGGATACTAAGGCAGTGTTTTTAAGAAAACTTCTTCTATTGTTCATTGTTAATGTTGTTTGCTTTAAAAGATAATTTTAGTATGAAACTACTGAATAAAATATTGTGAGAGAGTTTATTTATCTTTGTTAAAAATAAATCAAAATGTTAGGAAATTTAGATAACGAAATCATTTTCAAAAAAGCCTTTACGGATAAAATCGTATTCAAGGCTTTTGTAAGAGATATTTTGGGAATTGAGATTGAGGTTGATAAAATTGAAACCGAAAAGCAATTTAAACCTAAGACAGGAAATATAGATTTCAAACTTGATATATTTGCAGAAAGTGTGGATAAAAGAATTATCATTGAAATTCAACGAGTTGAGTATGATCATAATTTTGACCGTTTTCTGCATTATTTTTTAATGGCAATTACAGAACAACAAAGACGTTCGAAAGAATATGGAATTAATCAAACTGTTTATTTGATAGTAGTATTGACCGCTCCATATAAAATCGTTGAGAAAAATGGAAAACCTATTTTAGATGAAGTTTTGTTATTGAAGTTGAATCCGAGAACATTAAAAGATGAAGAACGTGAATTATTTGGACATCAGTTTGTATGCTTGAATCCAAATCATCCAGAAAAAGATACTCCGAAGCCTATCAGAGATTGGTTAGACTTAATTTATCAATCCATTTATAATTCTGGTCGCCCTGTTATTAATCTTCAAAATGAAGGAATTAGACGTGCTGCGGAATTGATTGAGATTGATAATATTTCACCCGAAGAATTGGAATTAAAGAAGAGAACGGAGGCAGGAAAAGTGGCTAAAACTATTTATGAAAACGCTGCCCGTGAAGAGGGATTGCAGGAAGGAGTTATTTTGGTTGCAAAGAATGCTCTAAATGCAGGAATGTCCGAAGAAATCGTCATCCAAATTACTGGAATTTCCCTTGACAAAATCAAACAAATAAAGGCTGAGATGAACTTGTAATCTCAGCCTTTATTTGTAATTACTGTCTGGCAATTTCAGCCACTTTATTCCAAACCCTAAAAACATTTTTATTACAAATCTTCTCAATTTCCTCCTCAGTGTATCCTCTTTTTAATAAAACATAAATCAAATTTGGGATTTCAGAACAATCCTTCAAACCTTCAGGTAAAGTTGGTCCAACACCATCAAAATCTGAACCCAAACCCACGTGATTAATCCCCGCAATTTTCTTTACGTGGTCAATATGGTCGGCAACTTTTTCGACCGTTGAGAGAGCTGTTGGATGAGCCTTCGTATATTCTTCTTCATACGCACGAGCTTGCGGTGAGTTGGGGGTGAGATTATGCTCTTTTGTCCAAGTACGCAGATGTAAACGTTTTACCTCTGATGCTTTATTAATAGCAGAATCCAAAAAAGATGAGGCATAATTTATCATAATAACTCCTCCTTTTTTAGCCATTTTAATAATCAAATCATCGGGTGCATTACGAATAAAACCAGGCGTAAACTTGCGACAGGACGAATGAGAGGCAATTACAGGAGCTTTTGAAATTGCAACAACTTGGGCAAATGTTTCATCTGAAATATGCGAACAGTCCAACATAATTCCTAAGCGATTCATTTCACGAACCACTTGTCTGCCAATTGGGCTTAGTCCTCGCCACGTATTTGTGGTATCATAAGAAGTGTCGCAAATGAAATTATCTTCGCCGTGGCAAAGCGTAATATATCGAACTCCTCGGTCATAAAAATGCTTTAAATTCTCTAAATTACTCTCGACTGGCGAGCCATTTTCCATACCCATCGGAAAGGAGATTAAGCCTTTTTTAAAGTTTTTTTCAACCTCTTGCGGATTTTTTGCTAAGGCAAATTTATCGGGATGTTGCTTGGTTAAATTTTCCACCAAATCAATCAAAGAATCTGCCAACGCTTTTGAAAACCCTTTCTTTTGTTGCAAGTTAGCGGGAACGTAAATTGACATGAAAGGGGCAGAAAGTCCCCCTTTTTTTGCCCGAACATAATCAAAATCCCCACCCTTTGTTTGCACAGAAACGTCTTCCATTTTGCCATTTAAGCGATAAGGCAAGTCCACATGACCATCCACGATGATGAATTTATGAGCCAATTCGTTGGCTTTTTTACGTAAGGCTTCATCAGAAATTTTCGCTTTTTGAGGCCTTGGTCTTGAAAATGAAGGATTTAAAGTTATTCCAAAGATGATAAAGAGAAATATCAGTTGTTTTTTCATGTTTGATAAAATGTAATTAAGAAAGGTTGTTAAATGTCTATCCAATTTAACGAATTTATCGGTAATTTGCGAAACTAAAACAAACCATTTTTATAGATGAAAAAATATTCCCTACTTTCTGTCGGAGAATTGTTAGTTGATATTATCGGAACCGATATTCAAGAAAGTATTTTACAAACCTCCGCTTTTGAACGTTTTCAAGGGGGAAGTCCCGCAAATATGGCAGCAAATATGGCTCGTTTGGGAATGAACACTGCCCTTATTTCATGCGTAGGAAATGATAATTTGGGAATTTTCTTGAAAAATGAAGTTGCTAAAACAGGAATTGACATTAGCCATATTGCCATTGATGAATTTCAACCAACCAGCACTGTTATTGTATCAAGAACCAAAGGAACGCCCGATTTCATTGCTTACAGAACGGCAGACCGCATGATTCAGTCTCATCATATTCCTGATAGTTTATTGGCAGAATCCGCTATTTTTCATACCACTTGTTTCGCATTAAGCCAAGAACCGGCCCAATCTGCCATTGTGAATGCAGCAAAAAGGGCTAATAATTTGGGCTGTCGGGTGAGCTTAGATGCCAATTATGCTATCCAGATTTGGCCCGATAGAAAACAGGCTTGGGAAACAATTTCAGCGTATTGTTCGCACAATGCTTTGGTAAAATTAAGCGAAGATGATGCCGAGAGAATTTATGGTTACAAGGTCTCGGAAGAACAAGTTATCAAAGATTTTCACGACATGGGAGCGGATTTAGTCTGCTTCACAAAAGGCGAAGCGGGTTCAACAATTTCTTACGAAAAAGGCACAAAGAAAATTCATTTGGGCGTAAAACCCATCGAAGTTATTGATGCAACAGGAGCAGGAGATGCGTTTTGGGCAGGTTTTTTAACGGCTTTTTCAGAAGGAAAATCTATAGAAATATGTGCCAATGCAGGAGGAAATTTAGCGGCTTTGAAATTAGTAACCAAAGGACCTCTGCCTGCGGTGGTGGATAAGGGGATTTTGTATTCATAATGAAACAATTTTGTCGAATTAAAAAGCCGAATCTACTTTCTGAAAAGTAAATTCGGCTTTTTGATATTGAAATATAATCAATCATTTTGGCAAAAGTCTCACAATTCTACCAGGACTTTCAATGGATAAATACAAATAGCCATCAGGCCCCATTTTGACATCTCTAACTCTTCCAGCATTTTCAATAATCGTGGTTGATTTAACGTTAGAGCCATTTATTTCAACCCTTGATAAATTTCTGAGTGCCAAACCTCCCGCAATATAACTACCTTTCCAAGACCCGTATTTTGTGGAAGAAACGTATGCCAATCCACAAGCACCGATGGAAGGAGTCCAATAATGTTCAGGATTTTCGATGCCTGTTCTATTGTGAGAAGTAGAAATGGTTTTGCCATCGTAATTCACACCATACGACACCAAAGGCCAGCCATAATTCTTTCCTTTCTGAATTAAATTTAGCTCATCACCGCCTTTTGGACCATGTTCTGTTTCCCAAATTTCGCCCGTATCGGTGTTCAAAACCAATCCCTGCGGA
The DNA here is from genome assembly GCA_043769985.1 of Arcicella sp. GTDB lineage: Bacteria > Bacteroidota > Bacteroidia > Cytophagales > Spirosomataceae > Arcicella. Next base: position 14,595 of record JAYVIV010000093.1, on the reverse strand, counting down.
TTTCTGTGTCCATAAGAATAGACTGTAGTGGGCGAAGCGTTTCCAGTCAAAACGGGATTATCGGATGGCACTTTTCCAGTATCGGTCATACGATGCACTTTTCCCCATGCTTCTTTGACGTTTTGAGCATTCAAATTAGATGAGCCTTCGCCTCCGTAAGTCGTTGAACCGCCTTCGCCGATTGATAAAAATAAGAATCCATTTTTATCAAAAACAATCCTACTTCCATAGTGTCCTTTCCATTGATTGGTGGCAGAGGATTTGAAAATATTTTCCGTATTTTTTATAGAATTACCCTCTATTTTAAACCTAATCAAGTTTAACAGCCCTCTTCCACCCCCTGAACTGGAGTAACTGGCATAAATCCAACCATTTGTTGCATAATCTGGATGCAAACAAATATCCAATAAACCACCTTGCGAATCGGTGTTTATGTCAGTCGGCAATCCCGATAATTCGGTAATTTTTCCGTTAGAATAAATGCCCATTTTCCCTGATTTTTCCGTGAAAATGATGTCATTATTTGGAAGAAATTCAAAACCCCAAATGATTCCACGGTCAGTAAAAACGGTTTCTTGCGTGAGGGTAATGTTTTCAGTAATTGGCGTTGGATTCTTGGTTGCATCCGTCGGAGTGTCGTTGGAAGAATTACAGGCCATAAAGCTTAATAAAGTTACGGAGGCAATAATTACTTTTTCCATAATTCATTGAATGTTGATTTTAGGAAGAACGAATTTTGGGGTGGGAAAGTTGTTTTTTGGGGTGTTAAAAGTTTGTGTTTTTAACAAGAAAAATCCGAATCTACTTTTGAGAGTAGATTCGGATTTTTTATCCAGATAAGATTTTCTTAATTCTGTTCTTCAGCAGCTATTTTTTGCTGAATATTGATAACAAAATCAATGGTTACACTTGCCATTTTTGCAATTTTATCCAATGGTAAGCCACTTTCCCGTAGTAAATTCTCTACGATTTTTCTTTTTGCTTTGATGACGAAAATGTCATTATCTTCATCAAAATATTTTGCCATGTTCTGTATCATATCGTCTAATTTTAGTTCTAAATTACGAAGTTTTGACAATACTCGCAACTGGCGGAATGCAATGAATTTTACAAATAGGAAATAAAATAATACTATTTCTTCACTTTTTTTGTTGGTCAAATTTTACCCACTTTTTGTATTCAAATGTTTACCTATGTAACCTATATATACTTTTTTTGAAACATTTTCAGGATAAAAATGAAATCTTAAATCTCCAGTTTTTATATGCAATTCGTGGTATTCACGCTTACCATTTGGGAGTTTAAATTTTCTCTCATTTCCGTACTTTCTCATAGTTTGATCACTCTCAGGTGAAATTCGTAAACTTGTAGTATTGTTTACTTCATCATAGTTGAATTCACCCTTATTCCATTTAGAAACAAAATCATTTAGTATCCTTAGACGTTCTATAATCTGGTCGAAATGTTTTGAAAAACCCATTTGACTTAATTGCTTTTCAACTTCTGCACATAAGATTAAGTTTGGAAAAAAATCTAACCTTTTTACCCAAAGTTCAGCACTTTGATTTAACAAGTTTCTTTGCTTAGTTTCAAACCATAATTTATGATTCTCTAAATGTTTTTCATTTGTGAAATGCAAAACTTCCCTATTTGTAATTTGCTCATTTCCGTCTTTATCAAGATGATTATGTAACAATTCTATATTGGAGCAATTCCAAAATTGATGCCCTTGAAAACTTACAGCCAGAGTATCTTTTATGTACGCAACTCCTAAACCATATACTCTGTATTTTTGACTGTCAAATGTTACAAAAAACTCTGAATATTCAAACAAATCAATTTCAGAAATCTCATTCTCTTTCAATAAGGGTGGATTTGCAAAAATTAATCTAAATCTATCTTTCAAATCATTATTTACTTCTGAATCTTTTAACCAATTACTTACTGCATAATTTTCTGAAAGTTTCAAATTAAAAAGGTTTTTACCCAATGATTCACTAATACGAATTTGGTCAAATCCCATTGATTTGGCTCTGCCAGTAACTTTAATAAATTGTTCTAAAACTTTTTGAGCATCATGAACAGTAAGTAGAGTGTCCTTTACAGACAATTCATTAGAAATATATTCTTTCACTGTATCAGTTGGTCTAATTGTTTAGCATATTCGTCAAAAAAACCTTTAGGCTGTCGGCTTAATCTTCCATCTGAATCTATAATTGGTTGAATTATTTCAGTGATGTGTTCATCTGATTTTTCATCTCTTTCAAAATAAAAAATTGATACTTTTTCTGGGTCTATTTTCTTTTGTTTAACCGCTACTCGTATTCCATTTAACAAATGGTCGCTATGAGTTTCTATAATTAACTGAACCCCTCCTTCTGCCGCCATTGCAAATAATTCACCTAATTGAGCTTGACCTTGTGGATGAAGATGTGATTCTGGGTTTTCAATAATTACTAAATCGCCTTTTCTCGCCGCTAATACTGCCGTGATAACAGGCAAAACATAGGTAAAGCCAAAACCAACGTTTATTGGAGTAAATTCGCCAGTTGAATTTGTTCCAGAACCAAAACTATAAGTAAGCTTTGCAATATCTAATTCCTGAAAATAAGTAGCTTTCAAATGTGTATTCGGTGTAATACGCCCAAACCAAGCATCTATTTGATCAAGTAAAGTATTTTGTACTCCATTAAGTATTAAAGAAGGATTTGATAATGGTTCACGCTGATTATGAGCTATAAAATGTACAGTATATTCACCATGTTTACCTAACGACCGTTGTTGAGTTACTTGAGAATTAGAGCCTAAAAAGGTAGTACTCGGAGATTTTCTCTCAGCATTTAAATATTGAAATTTACCCTTTGAAAAAAGAGCTTGCACTTCTATCTCTTTTTCATTATAATCTACTTCGAAACAAGATAAAAAATCAGAATCAGCAATGAAGTTATAGTGAACTGATAGTTTAGCTTGGTCTTGAAAATCTATTTCAAAACCAAGTGTATTATCTTCAGCATGAATATTTTGAGCATCTTTTCCATTACCTATTTCTATTAACTGTCCTTTTAATGGTAAACCACTTCTTAAACTTTTTACATTATTGTTTTGTGTAGCTTGACGCAACAACAATAAAGATTGAATGAAAGTAGATTTGCCCATTCCATTCATTCCAGTAAACAAATTAAGTTCTGTCAAACCTATCTCCGCATAATCGAAGGCTTTAAAGTTATGTAATGCTATACGTTCTATCATTAAATAAATTGGTTAATTAATTCTTCTATTTTACTAAATCTTTCTTGTACAGAAACTTTATCAGAAGTTGAACGTGTTACTGAACTATCGAAGCGTTCTTCTTGGAAAAGTAATTTATATCCTTCTAAAAGTTTTGCTCTGTTTGTTTCTAAATTTCTAATTTGTAGAGAATTTAGGCGACCTAATTGTGCCGTCCAAACTTCAAATAAAGCACTATTCATCATGTTCTTATACTGTGGAAATGCAATAGATCTACTAAACATATTTTTGCCAAAAAGAGAACTACTTGTGTTTATAGCCTGAAATAGCCTATTTTCAATGCGTCTAAGTTCTTCCATAGATTTTTTGCCGATTTCTTCCATTGCTCTATCTAAAAAACTACTTAAAGGTTTAGTGTATTCTTTATAATCAAATACGGTAAATGCGATGTATCGCAGTATCAACTCACGGTCTTGCATTCGTTTGTCTTGAACATTTATAAGACTTCTAAATTGAATATTTTCAGAAATATTTTGTAAATATGTTGCAGGTGATTGATTATTTAAAGTTGCTCCCTCTTGATTAAGTGCGTGACGAATTTCCATTGGATTTAACATAAGCCCACCTGTATTAATACGCCGGAATACATTATACTTAACCTTTTTTGGAGTACCAGGTTTTATGATATATGTTATTACTTGAGTCTCTAAAATCCTACGTTGCATTGTTCGAGGAAGTTCATCATAACTTTTACCCTCATAATCCTTCTGTAAAATTTCCAAACCCTTCAATTTTAATTTCTTTTCTGATTTTTCGACAATAAATTTTTGAAGGCAAGAGAGTCTCTGAAGTCCATCAACTACCAACCAACGATCTTCTTCCTCTGCATCAAAATAAAATGTTGGTAACGGAAATCTTAACAAGATTGACTCTATAAGTCTACTCATCACTCCGTCATCCCATAAATTACCTTTCCGTTGAAACTCTGTATTAAGGTCAATAGCCCCTTCCTCTAGTCTTGAAACTAATTGTCCAATGGTTTTTGGTTCAACTGCAATATTGATTTCTTTAGGATCAAAGGGAATTGTAATATCTTGTGATTCAGACGAGCTTTCGTCAATATCTTCAATTTCTTGATAATCTTCTATTTCCATTAGCTTAAAACTTATTTCACAAATTTACTATTTTTTACAGTATTAACGCCTTGACTATTTGAAAACTAAACCTTTCAAAAACTAATGCTTCATTCTATGTATGAAAATAGTTTAAGAAAAATATTAATTCGTTATTGTAAACCATCACTCCCCAACCCAATACCTTCTCTCCACATTCTTCAAAACATCCTCCCGATAAAACAGCACATCTTTAAACTTCCCTTGCTGATACATTTGTGCTTGATCGGAGAAATGTTTTGAATTTTTATCACCACTATTTCCACCTGCCAAAAGGGATTTTGCTTTGATTTTTTCGCCAAATTCTACCGCACAGATAAAGCTGTTTCCCCCTACGCCGTAACGTTTTTTTGTTCCTTCCATATATTTACTATTAAATGAGGGCAAACAACCCCACAGAGCAGAGGCTCTTCCAATCGCTAAACTTGGCAAATTATCGTCATATTTTTCTTGCATTTCGCCCGTAAGTCGCTGAAAACGATTGAGTTCGCCCCAGGGCATTTTCCATTTTCCAAACTTGGTTTTTAATTCATTTACCGTTTTCAAAAGAGGTAATAATAAATCTTCTTTTGTGGCAATGGTGGCGAATTTTTTGGTAGCTAAAACTTGATCCATTTCGCCTTCTTCCACATAAACTTTTGTAATAATTGAGTTCATTTTTTGTGCTGTTTCAATTGCCAAAGTTGTGGCAACTGAACTTTCTGAGGCTCGATAATCCCAATTTTTCAAGATTGAAATTGGTTCGTTCAACAAATCATAAAGTGAATCCGTTGGTTGAACATTTGCTTCAAAAGACTTAATCATGGCTGGTACTAATATTTCAAAAGCCGATAAATAAGTGTCATATCCCGAAGCAATTACCTTATCAATCGTATAGTTTTTCTCCCGACTCAAAACTCTTACGGCATTGATTCCTCTGAAATTTTCCCCATCAGGAGCCATGTAAGGGCGATAATCGGATTTTTTGGGGCTATTTTCACCAGCTACTGTGTAGGGAGTCGAATTACAATTTTGCAACCAACCATTCACAGGATTATAACTATGGACGGTTTCACTCACTGGATGCAATCCTTTCCATTCGGTTTTAGAGGTAGAACCGTCCACCACTTTTCCCCAATTATATTTTGGGTCACGAATGGGTACATAGTTTCCGTGCCAATACGCAATATTCCCTTGATTATCCGCAAAAACGGTATTATTAGAAGTATTCGCTTTTATATCCATCACTTTTTTATAGTCCTCCAATCCTTTGGCTTTGGTGCGTTTCCATGACTGAATCAAGCTCGCCATCGAACGATTGTATGACCTTAAACTAATCCATTTCCCATTTCGTTTTGCCATTACTGGACCATGATGTGTATAGTAGGCGGTGATAATTTTATCTTTCAAAACACCATTTTCGAGGTATTTTAAAGTGATTTTCTTTGTAATAATGGCTCTTAATTTTCCGTCATATTCGTACATCAATTTTCCGTTTTTCTTCAAAATCTTCTCCGCATACATATCTGCAACATCCACATTATTTGAGGTGTGCATCCATCCACAATATTGGTTAAATCCTTGATAAACAAACATTTGTCCCCAAGTAACTGCCCCGTAAGCATTCAAACCTTCCTCACTTACGACTTGCACCTCTGGGCGAAAATAGAAAGTTGTGTGTGGATTAATGTATAAAATTGATTTACCCGATTCGGTAAGTTTTGGGGCAATGGCAAAACCGTTTGAGCCTGTTTGTTGGAAATCTTGCCACGAAGAGACCTCACCCCCAACTCCTCTCCCGTGGAGAGGGGGGCATTCTTCCGCAAAAACTCCCCTCTCCTTGGGAGAGGGGCTGGGGGTGAGGCTTGTCATATCCTCATCCACCTCATTTATTTTCCCTTCCCGCTTTGAATAAAAATTCTTAATCTCATCATTTCTAATATCAGCCGTGGAAATTGCACCGATGCTACCATCCGTCCATAAAAGAGGATACCAAGGTTGGAAACGAGTCAGTAAAGTAGGTTTGGTTTCTGGATGTTTATGGAGATAAAAATTAATGCCGTCAGCATAAGCATTGAGTAGTTTTTTCAACCACGGTTCGGCTTTTTTATAATCTGAGATGGCATCGACAGAATCAATTAGTAACCTGATTTGCAAGTCGTTATACAATTCTTTCTGTCCGCTCACCTCCGCCAAACGTCCCAATTTCTCAATATAATTCATCTCAACTCGCTTAAAATCATCTTCACATTGAGCGTACAATAAACCAAAAACCGCATCCGCATCGGACTTACCGTAGATGTGCGGAATGCCCCAAGTATCTCGGATAATCTCAACGTTTTTTGCCTGTTGTTGAAAACGAGCAATTTCAGTTTGGGTAAATTTTTGAGCGAAAATTTGGATTGGAAAAAGGAGGAGGAAAAATAGTTTTTTCATGTAATTATTGGTTTGATGGTGAGTTTTTGCCACCAAGCCACCAAGACTCAAAGAAGGTAATTTAAAGACTTAGTGCCTTTGTGTCTTTGTGGCAAAATTAGCTTAACAATCCATGAAGATAGCCATTTGAAATCAAGTATAAAAATCTCATCTTTGTCTTTTTCTGATAAATCAATATTTTTAAAATTATTATGAAACAAATAAAGCTAAGCCTCTTATTATTCTTCACAATTTTATCGGTAGAAACTTTTGCACAGAAAGAGAATCGGACCGACGCTCGCTGGACAAATCTTTTTGATGGAAAAACGCTCAAAGGCTTCAAACAATTAGATGGAAAAGCCCTTTTCGAGGCTAAAAACGGTGAAATCGTGGGGACAACCGTAAAAGATACACCCAATTCTTTTCTCGCCACCGAACAAGAATACGGTGATTTTATCCTTGAACTTGACTTAAAACTTGATGATGCTATGAACGGCGGCATACAGTTCCGTAGTTTATCAAAACCCGATTATCAAAACGGGCGGGTGCATGGTTATCAGATGGAAGTTGACCCATCAGAAAGAGCTTGGTCTGGTGCAATTTATGACGAAGGAAGACGTGATTGGTTATACATCCCAAACATTAATCCCGAAGGAAAAAAGGCATTCAAACCCGTTGGCGAATGGAATAAATATCGCATTGAAGCCATTGGAAGTACCATTCGTACCTTTATAAACGGAGTTCCAACGGCTCATTTAATTGATGATATGACTGCCAAAGGATTTATTGCGTTACAGGTTCATTCTATCAATGGACAGATGAAAGAAGGCATGAAAATTCGTTGGAAAAATATCAGAATTCAGACAGAAAACTTAAAACCAAGTCCCCTCGATAACTGTCCTGTGGTGAATTTAGTGCTGAATAATCTTTCTGAACAAGAAAAAGCACAAGGTTTCAATATGCTCTTTAATGGTAAAGATTTCACGGGTTGGCGTGCTGTTCATGGTACTGAAATGCCAAAAAAACATTGGTCAGTTGTTGACGGAACAATCAATGTGAGTCCATCCGATGGTTCAGAAACGGGCAATGATATTGTAACAAACCAACAATTCGGAGCATTTGAAATGACTTTTGAGTTTAAACTTACCGATGGAGCAAATTCGGGTGTGAAATATTTCGTAAATGAAGCCTTTGATTCGGGCGGAAAATCAGGTGTTGGTTTAGAATTCCAAGTTTTAGATGATGAAAAACACCCTGATGCTAAATTAGGTGCGGCAGGGAATCGTACTTTGGCGAGCTTATACGACTTGATTCCTTCTTATAAAATTGACAAGGATTTGAAAATGGATAAACGTTTCATTAAAAAAATTGGCGAGTGGAATCAAGGAAGAATTGTGGCATTGCCAAATAACATGATTCAACATTGGTTAAATGGTTTCAAAGTGCTTGAATATGAACGTAAAAGCAATATTTTCAATGCGTTGGTAGCACGCTCAAAATACGAGAAATATCAAGGTTTTGGAGCAGGAGATAAAGGAAATATCCTTTTGCAAGATCATGGTAATAATGTTTCGTTCAAGAATTTAAGGATTAGAGAGTTGAAGTAGGAATTAACTTCGGTAAACACGGAGGAGTTGATTTTCAAAAAGGTCTTTATTGTCTTCTAAAACTTTTTGAATCCTATCAGTAAATCTAACAAAATCATTATCAACTGTACAAATGATTATGCCTGAGTGAATTGGAATGGTTTTATGAATTTGAATAAAATCTTTCCGATTTAATGTTACGAGAATCCTATTTTGAGAAATGGCAAATTGTAAAACATCTTCATCTGGGATTCTTTGATTAGCATTGCCAGCATCAGCCGAGGTTAGAACATCATGTCCGAATTCACGTAATAATTTTACAGTTGGTAAAGGGAAGTTTTCATTAACGTAGAGTCTTTCCATTGTTATAATAGTAGTAATTTATTAGAATTATAATTCATTATTTTCCCGAATATCAGTATCAATTTCATATTTTTCAACCTTATAATACGCCCAAGCATTGTTTAAATCTTGCTGACGTAAAGCTGGATAAGCATTTAATAAAGTAAAATCATTCATTCCTAATTTTTTAAAAGAAACCAGTGTCCAGACAGGTATGCGAGTACGAATAATGCAAGCACTACCACCACAAACATTAGCATTTTTTTCAATACCAGGAAATATATCACCCAAATCCTGTGAAATCCTATAAAGCAACTGAGCTTTTTTCGCAGATGATAATTGAGACACCAAAGCCGTTAATTGTTTTATCGTAGCCGTCATTTTCTTAATTTGATTACAATACAAATCTAAATAAACTATTTTAGTCATCAACTTATATTTACAAGAAAATTCTTAATAACAATGACAACAAGAAGAGAGTTTGTAAAAAGTACAGTTTTAGCGGGACTCGCAATCGGAACGCCGACCGCAGTTTTCTCCGCAAAATCTTATGCCAAAATCATTGGCTCAAATGACCGTGTACGGGTTGCCTGTGTAGGTTTTTCCGACCGCTTTAAGTCCTCACATATTCCTCCATTCAAACAATTTCAGAAGGAAATGAATTTTGAGATGGTTGGATTGTCTGACATCTGGAATCGTCGTCGTGATGAAGGTAAAGCCTTCATTGACAAAGAGTTAGGCTCAGACATAAAAGTTTTTCGTAATAATGATGAACTTTATGCTTCTAAATCTGTGGATGCTGTAATGCTTTCTACGGCTGATTTTCAACACGCCATTCATGCCATAGAAGCCGTGAAAGGTGGTTGCGATGCATACGTAGAAAAACCGCTTGCCGAGACGATGGATGATAATCGTGCAGTACTGAAAGCGGTAAAAGATTCTGGTAAAATCGTACAAATTGGTTCACAACGGAGAAGCGGTGCAAACTATTTTGCAGCAGAAGATTTCATTAAATCTGGCAAATTTGGACCAATTGTGATGGTAGAATTAGTCTGGAACGTCAACCAGCCTGGACGTTGGAGAAGACCCGCTTTGACCAAAGATTTAAAAGAATCAGACATTGACTGGAAACGCTTTTTAGTAAACCGTCCAGATGATACATTTGACCCACGTAAATACTTGGAATACAGACTTTTCTGGCCTTACTCTTCGGGCATTCCAGGACAATGGATGTCGCATCAGATTGATACAGTTCACTGGTTTTCGGGATTGCCTCACCCAAGAAGTGCTGTTGCCAATGGAGGAATTTACCAGTGGAAAGATGGGCGTAAAAATGCTGATACCATGACCGTAGTATTCGATTATGGTCCACTGGATGATTTAACAACAGGTTTTCAAGTTCAATTCACCAGTCGTTTTTCTAACGGAGCGGGCGACACAAAAGAACTATATTATTCAAATGGCGGTATGATTAATTTGGACACCAACGAGATTTCTCCCATGGGTGGAATGAGCGAACGTGAAGCAAAAGCCATGGGAATGCAGGCGAATTTATTGCCTAAAATAAAGTTGAGTGATGTAACTAAAATTGAAACAAATGCCAATACGGGATATGACCAATTAACCACCGCTCACATTAAAAATTGGATGGATTGTATTCGTTCACGCAAAACGCCAAATGCTCCAATTGAGGCTGGATACCAGCATTCTATTGCTAATATCATGGCAAATGCTGCCTACAAAACGGGCGAAAAAGTTACTTTCGATACCAAAAATCAGGAAGTAATGGCGGGGAAAAAGGTATTTAAGTATTAGTTTCGTAGGTATGAGGTTACAGGTATTAGGTACAAAAAATATGATTTCGTAATTTTGCGAAAAGCATAAATTTAATTGTCGTCGTAATTTTTACCTGATACCTACGACCTCATAATTCATACTTAAAAATGAATGGATATTTACAAAACCATAAAATCACCCTCAGAAGGTTTATACAAGGATAAAGGCAGTAAATTCTTAGCTTTTGCGTATCCTTTTGAAAACGAATCTGAGATAAAAAATATCATTGAACCGCTTAGAAAGGAACATTTCAAAGCGGTTCATTTTTGTTATGCCTATCGTATCGGAATGGACAAAACAAATTTCAGAGCAAATGACGATGGCGAACCTTCTGGCTCTGCTGGGCGACCAATCTTGAACGTACTTTTATCCAAAGAAATTACCAATATTTTGGTCGTAGTTGTCCGTTATTGGGGTGGTACTTTATTGGGCGTTCCAGGCTTAATCAATGCCTACAAATCTGCCACTGAAGAGGCTTTAGCAAACGCTGAAATCATTGAGAAAACGGTTAATGACGTTTATCAAATCACTTTTGGGTACGTTCAGATGAATGATATTATGAAAGTGGTAAAGGATTTTGACTTGAAAATCAGAAATCAACAATTTGATAATCAATGTGTTATTGAAATTGAGTTTAGGCAAAGTATTTCTCCGCAAGTGGTTGGGCGATTTGAGAAGATTGAGGAGATTGAGATTGAGTTTTTGCGGACTGTTTGATTGTAGAAATTTTGTCGTCTCGTGGATAGTGTCCCCAACAGACTGCAACAGCAACTAATTTTAGGTCGTAGGATTGCTTCGCTAAACCTACGACCAGACACATTTGCAGTGAGCGTGGGGCAACGGTTGATTGTGAAGAAGTAGAAGAATTTGACTCGTGAAATATATTGAAAAACCTACACTGAACGTGATGTTTGGTAGGGCTTTTTTACTGAATATACCGTTAGATAAAATTAGTAGCACTCAGTTTGATTTATGAGGAAATGATTGTATTATTGCGTAATAGAAGAATAAATCTTAGATGAGTATGCCTATTTAAAGACTTATTTAAACTACAACTTTTTGTGCTAAAACAAATTTTTTAAGATGAGACTACTAACAAAATCACGTTTTAAATTAGGTTTAGAATGTCCTAACAAACTTTTCTATACAAAGAAAGAAGAGTATTCAAATTCTAAAAATGATGATACTTTTTTAAGAGCATTAGCTCTTGGAGGTTTCCAAATTGAGGAATATGCAAGATTGCATTATCAAGGTGGAACATTAATTGAAGGAGATGATGGTAATTATCAATCATTATGGAATCAAACACAAACTTTATTAAAACAAGAAAATATAATTATTTATGAAGCGGCTTTTCTTTTTGAAAACTTGTTTATCCGTGTTGATATTCTGAAAAAAACAGGTGAAAAAATCGAATTAATTGAAGTAAAAGCAAAATCATGGGATGATAACCAAGATAGGTTTGTTGGAGTAAGGGGTGGTATAGATGCCGATTGGAAACCGTACCTTTTCGATGTGGCTTTCCAGAAATATGTTATTCAAAATTGTTATCCAGAATGGGAAATAACATCTTATCTTCAATTGGCTGATAAAAATCAAAATTCTACTGTCGATGGATTAAATCAGCTGTTTAGAATTCAAAAACAGAGTGATAATAGAACTGGAATTAAAGTGTTAGTTAAGGATTTTAAAGAAACGGGAAATTCAGTTTTGATAAGAAAAAATATCAGTGATATTGTAAAAGATATATTAGACGGTAAACACAAATGTTTGGATAAAAAAACTTTTAATGAAGCACTTTTGCTTTTAGAAAAAAATTATGTTTTAGACTACTTTTCATTATGGAAACCTTCTTATAGTGTATGTAAAAAATGTGAATTTAAAGCTAATACGGATTCAAAGAAGAAGGGAATGAAAAGTGGATTTGAAAAATGTTTTAAAGATGTTTTAGTTTGGAATGATAATGATTTTGCAAAATCTGACATATTCAATATTTGGAAATTTAGAGGCAGTAAATTTCTGGATAGTGGTATTTATTTTAAACACCAATTGACGGCAATAATGGTTGGTGTTAAGAAAGAAGTAGGTAAAATAAGTGAAACAGAACGCCAATGGATTCAAATTGAGAAAGAATTGAATTTAGAGGACACTATTCTCGTTTTAAAAGATGAATTAAGAGCTGAATTAGATAAATTTAAATTTCCGTTACACTTCATTGATTTTGAAACAGCAACAGCGGCTTTACCCTTTAATGCAGGCAGAAGACCTTATGAGCAAATAGCTTTTCAATTTTCACATCATACTTATTCTCAAAATGGAAAAATTAACCATCAAACAGAGTATATCAACACTGAAAAAGGAAAATTTCCAAATTTTGACTTTATTAGAAACTTGAAACAAGCATTATCAAATGATAATGGAACTATATTGAGATATTCAAATCATGAAAATACAGTTCTAAATCAAATCAAAGCTCAATTAATAAATTCTAATGAGCAAGATAAAGTAGAACTTATCAATTTTATTGATACAATAACACATATAAAAGACAAAGGAGTCAATATTTGGGAAGGGGACAGAGACATGACAGATTTATTAGAAATAGTAAAAAACTTCTACTACAATCCCAAAACTTATGGATCAAATTCTATAAAAGATGTGTTACCAGCTTCGTTACAATCCAGTTCTTTTCTACAAGAAAAATACTCACAGCCAATTAACGGAATCGGATTGTCAAGCAAAAACTTTGAAGGAAATCATGTTTGGATAAAGTGGGAAAATGACATTATTCAAAGCCCTTATAATCAATTACCATCTATATACGGAGGGTGGTCAGATGAAGAACTGGATAATATTCTATCAGGTATAATTGATATTAACGATGGAGGTGCAGCACTTACAGCTTATGGAAGACTCCAATATACGGATATGACTGACCAAGAAAGTGAGGCAATTCAAAAAGCGTTACTAAAATATTGCGAACTTGATACACTTGCAATGATTATGATTTATGAACATTTAAGAGAAATTTCTGCGTAATTATGGAACAGATTGACAAACCTAAATTTCCAAAACATTTAGACCACCTAAACAAGACTTTTTTAGAGGAACTAAATTATAAATTGTGGGTAACAAAAGGTGCCCGTTTTAAAGCTGATGAACGTTTAACTAAGAAAGACGAACTTTCATCAATTTCAATTAGCTTTTTGACAGCTTATTTAATTATTTTTGGATTGATTGGTGTTTACCAATCTGCAACTGCACCTTTCATAGCAACTAATATTATCAATTTTGGCACTACAGCAGGGTCAATTTTGATATTAATTTTCTCACAATTAGAAAGTGCTAAATGTTATAAGTTAGAAGCCCACAAATATCTTGTTTGTGCTCTTGAAATAAGTGCTTTATATGACCAAATTAGAATGAGGAAGACATTAATTATTGAAAATAAAAACTCAGATTATGAATTTTGTAAAGAGATAGACAGTAAATATAATTATTTGTTAAATAAGTATCCTAATCACAAAAGTGTTGATTATGAAATGTTTATGTTAGAAAAATGTAGTTTTTTCCCTGTTTCAAATTTTCAAAAAAAATGGCTTCCTATAAAACACTATGTCAAAACATCAGCACTTTATTATGGGTTAATTGTTATTCCTCCAATATCTTTGATAATATACTATTTAATTAAATGGTAGTTATTCCAATAGTTTGCAAAGATTTACGTCCCATGGATGGTGTCTCCACCAGACATCGTGCGACTGCAACTCACCAAATCAATTTTATTCATAATTTACTGATGAACAAACACTTGTGTTACTTTCGCACAATGAATAGTGGGGACACCAGTACTGGATAGGGAGGTTCTACCGACCAAGTAAAAAGAAATCTGCAAGGAAAAGTGATAAATAAAACAAATAAGTACCCGATTATAATTAGTTTATGTTAAACCTAACAGGTTTTCAAAACCTGTTAGGTTTGATTATCAAGCACTTATGATTTAGGAATAACATAAACTAAATTCAAATGGGTACTTA